>NZ_CP131131.1:315294-630589 GCF_033705735.1 Shinella zoogloeoides | reverse complement strand
GTCCTGGACCCAGCGCCTGTCCGCCGCGATCTTTCGAAAGCCTGGCACCATCTGGTGGAAACCTTCCCCCATTTCCGTGGCGCAAAGATTGCGGAAGAATGGGCTGGCCTGATCGACGTCACACCCGACGCCGTTCCCGTCATCGCGCCTGTGGAGGCCGCACCAGGTCTGGTGGTGTCCACCGGCTATTCGGGTCATGGCTTCGGGCTGGGTCTGGGCGCCGGCCGCCTGACCGCTGATCTCGTCGCCAACGACAATCCGGTGGTCGATCCCTCCCCCTTCCGCCTGTCGCGCTTCCGCGGCAACCAGTCCTGACCCTAGGAGGAGCAGCCATGTCATCGCTTCGTCCGGACGATCCACGCCTGCTTTCCCTGCCAACGCCTTGCGCGATGATCGACGTCGCCGCGCTGACGCGCAACATCGATACCATGGCGTTCCATGCCCGGCAGGCCGGAATTGCGTTGCGGCCGCATGCAAAAACTCACAAATGCGCCGAGATTGCGCGCCTCCAGCTCGAGGCGGGGGCCGTGGGGATCGCCTGCGCCACAATCGGCGAGGCCGAAGCGCTTGCCGACGCCAGCGTCGGGCCCCTGATGATTACGTCTCCGCTGGCGGGCGATGAAAAGTACGCGCGCGCCGTGCAACTGGGCGAACGGGTGGATCTCACCTTGACCCTCGATCATCAGGATCATCTAGCCCAGATCGAGGCGGTAAAAAGCCGTAATGCCCGCCCCATTTCGGTTGTCGTCGAACTCGATGTCGGGCAGGGCCGCTCCGGGACACAGTCCGTAGCTGCCGCCATTTCGCTTGCAGAACGTGCGGTCTTTTCCCCTGCTGTGGTTTTTTGTGGCATTCAAGGCTTTGCTGGACAGGTGCAGCACATTGCCGATCACGATGCCCGCGAAGCCGGAGCCCGGCAGGTGGCGGATACCTTGAGGCAGACCCTCACCGGGCTGCGCCAGGCCGGGATCACGGCAGACATCGTCACGGGCAGCGGCACCGGAACCTTCGGTTTCGATTGCGCCGGGCCGTTCAACGAGGTGCAGGTCGGTTCCTATGTCTTCATGGACGCGGACTATCGACGCATCACCGACAAGGAGGGCGGCGCCCTGCCCTATGAACAATCACTGTTCATCCTGACAACCGTGGTGTCGGCCAACCGCGAAGGACAGGTGACGGTGGATGCTGGCACGAAGGCTGTTGCCTTCAACGGCCCTATGCCGGATATGATCCTCGGCGCGCCGAACGGTTCCTCCTACCACTTTGCTGGCGATGAACATGGCGTCGTCCGGCTACCACCGGGACGGAAGCCGCCGCGCCTCGGTAGCCGCCTGCTTCTCGCCGCGACGCATTGCGACCCGACCGCCAATCTCTACGGGCATTACATCGCCTTATCCGGCAAGAGCGCGGAGAAATGGCACGTACTCGGGCGCCACTGAACATTCCGGCGATTCCCATCGACGAGTAAGAAAACAGCTATGACTGATTATCCCGCTCTCTTCTTTCCTCGAAGCCCGGATGACCAGCCTCTTGATAGGGCAGCTTCATATTCATCATCCAGATACCGCTCCGCGAAGACGGTCCATGGAACTCGGCGATATCACAGCACGAAAGCCGTGCCGACGGCGAGCAGCATCGAGTTTTCTTTGCGGCCCGTCAGCCTCACCCCATAGGGCATTCCATAGACCGCGCAGACCCAGTAGACCACGAGGCTGCCGATCATGAACATCCGGCTGCGTGCGAAGTTCAGCACGTTCATGATGCCGAAGATGAGCGTGAGGCCGGGCGGAATCAGCGCGCAATTGGTCGATAGGATCGCGCCATTGATGATGAATTGTTCCATGCCGTCTCTCGTCGATTGCGTCGCCGTTTCACCACCGCGCTCCCATCCCAGCTTCGGCCCTAAATGCGCACGCGGACGCCACTCTCTTGGTAGACGCAGCGGCTCTGGGCTTATGCAGATAAGCTGTGACGCTGGCTTCTAAAAAGGCTCGAACCGATAACAGCATAGGACCGCTCACGGCATTGCTCACAGCTTGGTGTGTATTCGTCTTTTAAGGCGGGCAAATCATTTTTTCTGATCAACTAGCGACTGGTTGACCAATTTACTCCTTGATGCTATCCCATGGCAATCGGATGATGCCAGAGGGAGGCAGGGATGGAAGTTCTGAAGGGATTGAGCCGGATCGACGTCACGAGTCCGTCCGAGCAGATCATCCAGCAGCTCCGCGCCCTCATCGCCCAGGGCGTCATCAAGCCCGGTGATCGCCTGCCGGCGGAGCGTGCCCTCGCCGAACAGTTTGGCGTCGGACGCAGCGCCGTGCGCGAGGCGCTTCTCAAGCTGGAGTTCTTCGGCATCCTGCGCACGCGCCCGCAGAGCGGCACGGTGGTCGAGGACAACATGACGTCCTCGGGCATTTCGGGCCTGATCGCCAACATGCTGTCGATTGCCGACCCGGCCCCTGCCGACATGGTCGAGGCACGCAGGATTCTCGAAGTGCAGACGGCGCGTCTGGCTGCGGAACGGGCCGGCAAGGCGGCGATCGCCGCCATCCGCGCGGTGCATGAAACCCATGTAGCCGCGGTTGCCGAAAACCGGCCGTCCATCGAGCCGGACGTGCTCTTCCATCTTGAAGTCGCCAAGGCAACCGGCAACGAGGCGCTGCACTCCATGGTGAGCGTCTTCGCACCCCGTATCATTTCCAGCGCCAAGGAAAGCGGCACCTGCGATGCAGGGCGTGCGACCCAGGCGCTGGAGGAGCATGCGACCATCCTGCGCGCCATCGAACGCGGCGATGCGGACGCGGCAGGCCATGCCATGCATCGGCACCTGATCATGACGGGGACGCGCTACAGCGAACTCGACGCCGGAACCTGATCCGCGCTCCGCGGCAAGGTAATTCAACACCCTGGGAGGGAATAATGAGGACTGCCACTTTCGTTGGCGGCGCGGGCTTCGCGTTGCTTATGAGCCTGTCGGCTCACGCCGTCGAACTCAAGCTCGCGCATGCGCATCAGGACTCGATGGAATCCGAGATCCATACGACGTCCTGGCTGTTCCAGAAGTACGCACAGGACTTCGGAACCAACTTCAACGTGACCATTCACCCCAACAACCAGCTCGGCCAGGAGCGTGAGGTCTATGAGGCCATGCAGCTCGGCTCCGGCGCCGACTGCATCATCTCCGGCACCGCCATCCTGGGCAATTTCGAGAAGAAGGTCGGCGTGCTCGACCTGCCCTTCCTCTGGAAGGACTACGACCATGTCCACCGCGTCCTCGACGGCGAGGTCGGCACGGAACTGCAGACCGCATTGCGCAACAGCGGCTTCGAAGTCGTCGCCTGGCTGGATAGCTGGGGCTATCGCAACGTGGCCACGACCAACAAGGCCATCACGAATGTCGAAGACCTCAAGGGCCTGAAGATCCGCACGATCCCGACGGACACCTACGTCAAGGCGATCAATGCCATGGGCGCCAATGCCACGCCGATGGCATTCGGCGAAATCTACACGGCCATGGAAACGGGCGTGCTCGACGGGCTTGAGCACAATGCCTCCATCATCCTCGCCAACAAGTTCAACGAGGTCGCGCACAACTACGCACTGACGCGCCACCTCTTCGGCCCGCTGGCATTCGTCTGCTCCAGCACCTTCGTCAGCTCTCTGTCGGAAGCCGACAAGGCGACCCTGCAGAAGGCGGCCTGGTTTGCCCGCGACGCACAACGTTCGCTGGCACCGCTGCGCGAAGGCGAAGCCCTGAAGGCCCTGGCCGATGCAGGCGTCAACGTCACGGAGGTCGATACGGCACCGCTCCAGTCGGCCGCCGCAAGCGTGCAGGACGAGCTTGCCACATCCTTCGAAGCCACCGGGCTCCTCGAAAAGATCCGCGCCGCAGCGAAGTGACCCTATCAGCGGCGCCCCTGGCGGGGCGCCGTCCATTCCGGAGACTGCCATGTCCTTTCACATTCACGCGCACGACAACGAGAACCAGCCCATCGTCGTGCCGGGCGGACACCTTTCGCTCATCTACTTCAACCTCGTCAGGCTGAAGGCCGGCGAACGCCACGTCTTCGAGCGTGAAGAGCTGGAAGCGCATATCGTGCCGCTGCACGGCCTCGTCGATGTCCATGTCGGCGGGCATGGCTTCAGCGCCGTCGGCGGAAGACGGAGCATTTGGGACGGCCGGACAGACAGCGTCTACGCCGGCAGCCGCGGCGCGATCACCATCGAGGCGCTCAGCGATTGCGAGGTCGCCATTGCCGGCGCACGCTGCGCAGAGGAGTACCCTCCCTTCCGCGTGACACCCGAAGAGGTGGAAATGGTCGCCGTCGGTTCCAGCGAGACGCATTCGCGGCGCGACATCTACCACCTTCTCGGCCAGAACGGCGAAGGCCGCAGCGGCCGCCTGCTGGTCAGCGAACTCTATTGCGAACAGGGCTGCTGGTCGGGCTACCCGCCCCACAAGCACGATACGGACCGGGATGGCGAAACGGACCACGAGGAGCTCTACCACTACCGTTTCCAGCCAGAGACCGGCTTCGGCGGCCAGTTCCTCTATCGCGAGGGCGAGGCGCGACAGGTCGTGATGACGGGTCACCGCGATACGGTGCTGGTCGCCGGCGGCTATCACCCGACGGTCACCTCGCCGGGCCATGCCGAATATATCTTCACCATTCTCGCCGGCCGGACGAAGCGCGGGCTACTCCAGCATTTCGAGGAGCGGCACGCCCATCTCAAGGACGCCATTCCCGGCATCGGGACGATGCAGGCGAAGTTCCGCTGAAGCGGCACGGGCAGGTCAATCAACAAAGGCGGACGGCGGCGGGACGGGAGTGACCCGGCCGATCTGCCTACCACGTCGCAGGGAGGGGTTGCGATGCATGTCACATCTGATTTCGATACGGTCGAGAAGGAGGCATCCGGCAAGCCGGTCGCGACGCTTCCCGGGCCGCTCGGCACGCTCTTTTCGGCAGTCCATCGGCTGTTCGAGATCGCGGTCGTCATCCTGTTCGCCGCCATGGTCTTCGCCGCACTGTGGCAGGTCTTCAACCGGTTCCTCCTCGGCAGCACGCTGAGCTGGTCGGAAGAGTTCCAGCGCTACAGCCATATCTGGCTGGTGTTCTTCGCGGTGCCCATCGGCTATCGCCGCAACGCCCATATCGGCGTCGATATTCTCCAGAATGCGCTCAGTGCCCGCGGCGCGCTGGTTCTCGGCTGGATCATCGATCTCGCCTGGCTGGTTCTGGGCGTCGCGACCATCTCCGGAACCGCAACGCTGATGGGCGTCGCCTGGCGGCAGACCAGCCCGGGCATGGGCGTGACGATGGACAAGGTCTATCTCGGCCTCCTCATCGGCGGAGCCTATCTCGTCTTCACGGCCGTGGACCGGCTGCTTCAGAAGGTACTGGGAGTATCGGCAGCATGACGCTCATTCTTCTCTTCGGCGGCCTCCTCGTTCTGGTCGGGCTGGGTCTACCCGTGCTGCTGGCCATCGGCCTGACCAGCGCGGCCGGCATCTTCGTCATGCCCGGCGTCAACTTCGCGCTCTTCGCCCAGCGTACCTTCGCCATGCTGGATTCCTTCAGCCTGCTCGCACTGCCCTACTTCATCCTTGCGGGATCGCTGATGTCCAAGGGCGGGCTTTCCGGCGCGCTCGTCACCTTCGCGCAGACGCTTGTCGGGCATCTGCGCGGCAGCCTCGGCCACACCAGCGTCGTCGCCTGCACGGCCATGGCGAACGTCTCCGGCTCCTCTGCGGCCGAGGCAGCATCGATCGGCTCCATCATGATCCCGTCGATGAAGAAGCAAGGCTATCAGCCGGGCCTCGCCGCCAGCATCGTCGCGGTCGCGGCCATCATCGGTCCCATCATTCCTCCTTCGATGACGATGATCGTCTATGGCGCCATGACGGGTGTCTCGATCGGTGGCCTCTTCATGGCGGGCATCGTTCCCGGCCTGCTTCTTGCCGCACTGCTGTCGGGTTTCATCCGGATCCTCGCGATGTTCCCGCAGTATCCGGCCTTGCGTCATCATACGAAGCGCGCCACGTTCCGCGAAATCCTGAACAGCATCCGGGGCGCATGGGTAGCGCTTCTGGCACCGTTCATCATCCTCGGCGGCATTTTTGCCGGCGTCTTCACGGCCACGGAAGCGGGCGTCGCGGCCTGCCTCTACTCGGCCATCGTCAGCATGTTCGTCTATCGCGAGATCCGTCTGCGCGACCTGCCGGGCATCTTCCTGGATGCAGCCGTCACCGTCGCCATGGTCGTCGGCATCATCGCCGTCGCCGGCGCACTCGGCTGGCTTCTGTCCTACGTCAATTTCAACCAGTCGGTTCTCGCCCTGCTGCAATCGATCTCCAGCGACCGCTACGTCGTCCTGCTCAGCCTGCTCGGCATCATCCTCATCCTGACGATGTTCCTGGAAAGCCTTGCGGTGCTGATCGTCTTCGTTCCGGTCGCCGCCTATGTCGGGCAGGCCTTCGGCTTCGACCCGCTGCATCTCGGCATTCTGATGATCGTCACCACGCAGCTCGGCGCCGTCACGCCACCCGTCGCCGTGCTGCTCTTCATTACCAGCGCGATCGCCGAGGCGCGGTTTGTCGATGTGGTCAAGCACGCCCTGCCCTTCATCGGCGTACTCATCGTGTACCTTCTGATCCTCGCCTTCGTGCCGCAGATCAGCACCACGGTGCCACACCTCCTGGGACATTAACCCCGCACTCCCCCTCCTCGCCTGTCGACGACCGGCGAGGACTTGCCTGAACTCCATGGAAGGAAGCCCATGAGTACTCAACTGTTCGATCTGACGGGCAAGCGCGCGCTCGTCACCGGCTCCTCGCAGGGCATCGGCCTTGCGCTTGCAAGGGGGCTCGCCGCCGCAGGTGCGGAAATCGTCCTCAACGGCCGCGACGCGGCCAAGCTCGCCGCTACGGCGCGGGACCTTGGCGCCGGGCACACGCTCGCCTTCGACGCGACGGATCACGCGGCCGTGCGCGAGGCCATCGATGCGTTCGAGGCAAAGGTCGGGGCCATCGACATCCTCGTCAACAATGCCGGCATGCAGCACCGCACCCCGCTGGAAGATTTTCCGGAAGACGCCTTCGAGCGCCTCCTGAAGACCAACATCTCGACGGTCTTCAATGTCGGCCAGGCCGTCGCCCGCCATATGATCGGCCGCGGCGGCGGCAAGATCATCAACATCGCCAGCGTCCAGACCGCGCTCGCCCGTCCGGGCATTGCGCCCTATACCGCGACCAAGGGCGCCGTCGGCAACCTCACGAAGGGCATGGCCACGGACTGGGCGAAATACGGCCTGCAATGCAACGCCATCGCGCCGGGCTATTTCGATACGCCGCTGAATGCCGCGCTGGTCGCCGATCCGGCGTTTTCCGAGTGGTTGGAGAAGCGCACGCCCGCCGGTCGCTGGGGAAGAGTGGAGGAGCTTGTCGGCGCCTGCGTCTTCCTTGCCTCTGATGCATCCTCCTTCGTCAACGGGCACGTGCTCTATGTCGACGGCGGCATCACGGCGTCGCTTTGACATGGGCATCTCTCCCGACCAGCAGCGCCTCGTGCTGATGGGGGTCGCCGGCTGCGGCAAGACGACAGTCGGCACGGCTCTCGCCATGCGCATCGACGCCACCTATCTCGACGGCGACGACCTGCATCCGCCGGCAAACATCGCGAAAATGAGCCGTGGCGAACCGCTGACGGACGACGACCGCTGGCCCTGGCTGACCCTCGTCGGCCAGAGGCTCGCCGAACCGGACGGAGCCCTGATCCTCGGCTGCTCGGCGCTGAAGCGCAGTTACCGCGACCACATCCGCCGCGAGGCCGGCGCACCGGTCACCTTCGTCCACCTGTCCGGCAGTAGGGACCTGATTGGCGCGCGCATGGCCACCAGGGCCGGGCACTTCATGCCGACGAGCCTTATCGACAGCCAATTCGCCGCACTCGAGCTGCCAGAGAACGATGAGAAAGCCATAATTGTCGATATCGATGCACCGCTAAGAAGCGTTGTCGAGCAGATTGCTGCCGCGATCAGACGAGACTGAACGACCTGCCGTGGCCCAATCGGACCGGTTCAATGCCGTGCAGCCCGCCGCTCTGCTACGGACCTGCTGGAAATACGCCAGCGCTGCGGACGCGCCGTGCTCGCAAGCTCGCGCCTCGAAAAAGCAGCAACAAGGCCGGCCACCGTCCTGCAACGTTCGATGCTTGCTGCTACGTCCGAGGCAGAGGTGAGGGCAGTCTTCGGATACGCCCTTCCGCAAACATCATCAACGATCTGAAAACGCTTAGTAATCCAGAGCTTCAGAAGCTCGAAATAAGCGCTGGCTGGGGCGCCAGGATTCCCAGCCAAGGATTCCGCCCTATTTCAAGCCATTGAGAAGATTATTAAATCCTTATCACCTAATACTCCCTGTACGACAGTCTTGTACTACAATCCAATACGACAGTCCGGTGGAATTTTATGGCTGCTATGCGAAATTATCGCCGCCTTATGGTTACGCCCCTACAGTGACAGTCAATCCATCGGTCCCACCAGATGGACCTTTCGGGGGCGGCTAGACGGCTACCTGAACGCTCACAGCGACAGCAGGGTCGTGATAATCTGTCCAGCGGATTTTCCCGGGAAACTAATCAGGCTTGGCGCGTCTTAAACTTGAGACCTTGCTTTAAAAGCCTCCTCTACGGCAAGCGACCGGAGGATTACGTACACCATCAAGACGCACGACCTTGAAAATCAAGCCAAGCTCGCGTACATCTTGAACAAGTACCTTGCACAAGGGAGATGGAGATGCCCCAAGCTGCCGTGGATGACAACAAGCGCATGAATCTGCGCGTCTCGCCGGAAACGAAGGCCAAGCTCGTACGCGCGGCCGCATTGCGCAACACCGACCTGACCAACTTCGTGACCCAGACCGCCTTGCGGGAGGCCGAAGCCGTGATCGAGGCGGCCGAGGTCGTTCGGCTCTCGTCACGCGATCATGCGCGCGTGCTTGAGCTGATGGAAAATCCGCCTAAGCCCAACGCAAAATTGCGCTCGGCAATCGCGGCGTTGCCCGACACCCTATGACACTGCCCACATGGAGAGAAGAAGCCATCGCGAAGTCGCATGATCGTCAGTCTTTCGACTGCGGCGATCCGGCGATGAACGAGTTTTTCCGGCGCTACGCGCGTCAAAGCCACGAACAAAATGCTTCAAAGACTTTCTGCGCAATCGACGTCGCCACGCCCAATCGCGTGCTCGGCTTCTACACCGTTGCCCCCTCCGCCATAGCCCATGAGCTAGTGCCGGCGTCGATGACGAAAGGATTGGCCCAGCACGAGGTTTCCGGTTTCAAGCTGGCACGCATTGCGACCGACGTGAAGGTAGCCGGCCACGGCTTGGGTGGCCAACTCCTCGCGGCCGTTGCGTTGCGCTGCCTGCGGGTCGCCACCGAGGCTGGCGGCGCGTTGCTGATCATCGACGCAAAGGGGGTGCGGGCGGCCAAATGGTATGCCAGCTACGGGGCCGAGCCGCTCAAAAACAGTCCCCTCACGCTGGTCATGCCGCTCGCAACCTTCGCCGCCGACCTCAAGGCCAAAGGCCTTCTCTGACGGAGGCGGCCATTTGACTATAGTCATCTATTCGCGCGGCGCTAGCGGTGCATGACCGCAGAACTTTCTGAATATCCCGAATAGCAGTAGGTCGATACATTGAGTACCAATATGGGCCGGTTGTGCACTTCAGCTTGCGCACGCTAGATATCCGATTTGGGGCCGTGAGCTGATAGTCCGCTTGTGGAGAACGAGGTCGAGAAAGCAGACTTCAACAGTGTGTTCGGAACACATAGGTGCAGTTCGAATCTCCTCCGATGAGATGCGGGATAGTGGTGAGCACTATGTCTATTTCAGGCAAGATGGAGTTTCCCTCGTCGGGAAAAATTGCGAGATCGACAAGTTCCGCGCCATCAACCTCCGGACATGTGGCGGCTCCATTCAGGGTGGAGCCTGCTGTTGCAAGACCACCGATAAACGTACCGTGAGATACACCGCCGAGTGTGACCTCGGCGGCGCAATATCCCGACGTCTGGCCCTATCGCATCGTCGGCATGACGAAATCCGCGCCTGAACGGATGCCAGTCGGCCAGCGGGTCGTGATGGTCTTGAGCTTGGTGTACAAGCGTACGCCTTCAAGGCCGTGCATATGATGGTCGCCGAAGGAAGCATGGGGACGGTCTAGGGCGCATCATCGACTTCCTGCGCGTTCAGGGAGGGCTATGAATTCCGGACGGCGCACGATGCACTGAACAAACTCACCGCAGCGGGACCACGCAGCCGTTTTATCGAAGTCTTCGGCATTGATCGCGAATATCCAAGAAGCGTTGCCGAATTGAGGTGCAGCGGCGAACGATGGCACCACACCTCTTTGCTAGGCGGCTCGTTGTGCACTATCCCATCCGTCCGGGCGGCCGAACTGGAACCGGGCGAGAAGACCATCGAGTGTCGCGCTTTCCTGCGCCAGAGCGGCACCAGCGGCATTCATCTCCTCAACCATTGCAGCATTCTGCTGCGTGACCTGGTCCATGTGATTTACCGCGGTGTTGATTTGCAGAAGACCAGCGGACTGTTCCTGCGCTGCCGTCGCGATTGCCTCCATGTGCCGCGTAACCGACTGGACAAGTTCAGCGATCTCGTCGAGCCCCGCGCCGGTATCGCTGACCAAACGCACGCCCTCGCCCACGGCGGCTTCGGAGTTGCCGATCAGTTCCTTGATTTCCCTCGCAGCCTTGGCGGACCGCTGGGCAAGCTCACGAACCTCCTGCGCGACGACGGCAAAGCCCTTGCCCGCCTCCCCCGCGCGTGCCGCTTCCACCCCGGCATTCAGCGCGAGAAGATTAGTCTGGAAGGCGATCTCGTCGATGACGCCTATGATCTGGCCGATCTGCCGTGCAGCGTGATCGATCCGTTCCATCGCAAGAACAGCACTCTCTACGACGGTGCCTGCCTGCCCGGCCCTGCTCTCCGCATGTCGTACGATGTCGCGGGCTTCGTCTGCGCGTTTCGAGGTCGCTGCCACATTGGCGGTAATCTCTTCCAGCGCCGCAGCGGTTTCCTCCAGCGACGCGGCCTGCTGCTCGGTGCGGCGGGAAAGATCGTCGGACGCCGACGACACCTCACGCGAGCCGCCCGTGACGGTCGAAACCGAGACACCAACACTTTCCAGGGTTTCACGCAATTGTCGGACAGATGCGTTGAAGTCCTGCCGAAGTGCTTCGAAATGCGTGTCGAGCGGTTGCTGCAACTCACACATCATGTCACCAGCCGCAAGGCGCTGCATGCTGGCGGCGAATATCGAGGTTGCACGGACGAGACGAGCCTCGGCTTCGGCTTCCGCGGCCTGCTGCATCTCGGTGCGCTCGCGCTCGACCTGTGCGCGCCGCTCTGTCTCTGCCGCTTCCAGCTCTCGATTACGCACGGCAGCCTCGTGGAAAACCTCTACGGCCTGCTCCATGTCACCGATTTCATCCTTGCGGCCGGTCGTGACCGGATCAAAGTCGAGATCGCCGGAAGCCAGTCGATCCATGGCTCCGACCATGCGCCCGATCGGACGTACGACCGTCATCGCCATTAATCCGGAAAGGCCCATCACCATAAGGCCGACAACGATGCAAACGAGGACGAGAGTGAGGAAACTGCGATAGGCCGCCCCGGCAGTCGCAAGCGCGAGATCGCCGATATCCTTGAGATTTTCAGTCTCTATTACCTTCAGCGCATCGATACGCTCCGTTGCGGCAGCAAACCATAGCGGACTCTCCAAACCTTCGAGCATCGCATCCACGCCTCCGGCAACGATACGCGCGCGAAAATCCTCCATCGTTTGCGACACATCAGTCAGCATATGCTCGTAGCGGGCACGGTGACTATCATCCTGCACGGAGAGCGCCGATGTGATCAACGCATCCTGCTGACCGGCAAGCCCCGCGAATAAGCCAAACCGTACCGGATCAACCCGACCGGAAACGATGAAGCCGTTGCCGAGGGCACGTTCCTGACCGGCCGCCTCCTTGGCCTGCATCAGATGGACATAGCCGAGCATGCGTTGCGCAATCCCCGCATCAGAAGCGAGCCTGGACAGGCGATTTGTCAGCACAATGATATCATCAATGGTGGCCGTATAGGTTGCAAAGGCATCCGGCCCCCCCGCCGTCAGCGCATCGACGGACGGGCGCAGGTCGGCGATCGCGGCCAGCTTTTCCTCCAGACCGCGCCGTACCGAAGAGAGATCGGCGTCGACCGCCGCATCGAGATTATTCATGCTTTGCGCGAATCCGGTCATCGCGGCGTCGGAGGCGTTGCGCGCCACACGAAGCTCTGCACTGCCGGTGGCTCCCTTCGATCCAAGAAACCCGGTCGTCAAACCTCGCTCGACCTGCAGGCTATGAACGACACCGCCGATCTTCACCATTTCCTGGCTGACCGTGACGATATCGCCCATGTTCCGATAGGTTTCGAGACGCTCGGAACTCTGGGCATAGGCAAGATAAGCGGCCGCCAACATCGGAACCGCGACGGCTGCCCAAAGACGCTTGCTAACGGAAATATCGACCAATCGCATAAAAGACACTCCTGAATGCAGGCATCATGCCTTTCATGAAAGCGGCACATTCGCTCTGCCCGATAAACATATTGAAAATTAAATTTCTATGAAAATCGAATATAAACCGTATGCCAAATAGCACATACGATAAATAATACATTCATCAGAATGAGATCTTGAAATTTGACGAACGTCAAAATGATTTTTTTATTTACGAATATCAATTTCGACATGAAAATATATATTCCTCCTACGCCGAATTGAGAAATAGGAAAAATCGAGCGACCGTTGATCTCAATACGTTTTCCCATCGAAAGCCTCGAACACTCGGTGCAAACTCCACCAAACGTCGCTGTGCAGCAGTGGGCGCCTTAAGGGAAAAGGCCTCTTGCCTAGGGTCGGACCATCGTGAAGATTGCTCATCCACAACTTTACATAAGGCGCTAGGGGAACGTGCGATGAGTGGACAGACAGATGCGATTCTGGCCCTTTGCCGCAAGCTGCCGCCCACCTGTACGGCGATCGTGCATCCAGTGAAGGCCAACGTGATTGCGGCCGGTTTCGAGGCGATGCGGGAAGGCCTGATCGCGCCGGTGCTCATTGGGCCTGCGGCGCGGATAGCCGAGGCGGCCAGAGAGGCCGGGATTGATATAGCAGGGTGGGAGATCGTCAACACTGAGCATAGCCATGCGGCCGCGGCCAAGGCGGCGGAACTGGCCGCGGGTGGCAATGTGAGCGCCATCATGAAGGGCTCGCTGCACACGGACGAACTTCTGGGCGAGATCGTGAAGGCCGGCGCCGGGCTGCGCACGGAGCGGCGCATCTCCCATTGTTACCTCATGAGCATCGCTTCCTATCCGAAGCCGTTCATGATTACCGACGCCGCCGTTAATATCCTGCCCGATCTTCCAGTGAAGGCCGATATCATCCAGAACGCCGTTGATCTCTGGTGCGTGGTGTTTGGCGAGGCGCGACCACCGAAGGTCGCCATTCTCGCGGCGGTGGAAACAGTCAATCCCAAGATGCAAGCGACCCTGGACGCAGCCGCGCTCTGCAAGATGGCGGACCGCCGGCAGATAACCGGCTGCCTGATCGACGGTCCCCTTGCCTTCGACAATGCGATCAGCCCGCAGGCGGCGCGGGAGAAAGGCATCGTGTCGGCTGTCGCCGGCGATGCCGACATCCTTCTCGTTCCCGATATCGAAGCCGGCAACATGCTGGCAAAGCAGCTCACGTTCCTCGGCGGGGCGGAGGCGGCCGGTATCGTGCTGGGCGCCCGTGTTCCCATCGTCCTGACGAGCCGGGCCGACGACCAGCGCACACGCCTATTGTCCTCCGCCCTTGCCTGCCTGCTCGCGGATGCCCGCGCCAAAGGCCGCATCAAATGATGAATGTATTGCTCGTTCTCAATACGGGGTCCTCGAGCCTGAAATTCGAGATCTTCGGATACGATGCGCTCGACAAGCTTGCCAAGGGCAAGGTCACCGGCATAGGCACCGAGGCAAGACTGAGCGCGACAATTACGGCGGGCGACGTTCATATCGACAGGGCGCTTGCCGCCAACGACCACGAGACCGCCATGGGCGCGGTGATCGATCTCATCGACCGGTACGACGATGCCTGGCGCATGGTGGCGACGGTACACCGAATCGTGCATGGCGGCGCCGATTTCGTCGCGCCCGTCATCGTCACGCCCCAAATCCTGCGGCGGCTTGCGGCGCTAGCGCCGCTCGCGCCATTGCACCAGCCCTACAACCTTGCGGGCATCGCAGCTTCGGACCGCCTCTCGGACGCCCCGGATATCGCTTGTTTCGATACCGCCTTTCATGCCGGCCATGCGCCGCTTTTCCAGGCTTTTGCGGTCGATGCCTCGCTACGGGCCCAAGGCATCCGCCGTTATGGCTTCCATGGGCTGTCCTACGAGTGGATTTCCCGTGTGCTTGCAAGCGAACATCCCGATCTCGCACGCGGCCGGGTCGTGGTGGGGCATCTCGGCAACGGCGCGAGCCTGTGCGCCCTCAGGGACGGCATCAGCGTCGACACGACGATGGGCATGACCGCGCTCGACGGTCTACCGATGGGAAGCCGCACCGGCGCAATCGATCCCGGCGCAGTTACCTACATGCTGCGTCAGCTCGGCATGAGCGCTGACGAGGTAGAACACGCACTTTACGAACGATCCGGCCTGAAGGGTCTGTCCGGCCTCAGCAACGACGTGAAGACCTTGCTCGAAAGCACGGATTCAAGAGCCGGCTTCGCCCTCGACTATTTTGCCCTGAAGGTAGCGCAGTTCACGGCGATGATGGCTGTGTCCATGGGTGGACTCGACGCCTTCGTCTTTACCGGGGGGGTCGGGGAAAACGCGGGGCCGGTTCGGGATGCGATCCTCGTCCGGCTGAAGTTCCTACCGCCGTTCCAGACCTTGATCATCCCGACGAATGAGGAGCGCATGCTTGCGATCCACGGCAAGGCGCTGCTGGAAGCGGGACGGCGCGGCTGACCGGTCTCGCCCTCTGCCGGCTGAACGTCAGGCGCCTTGAAGCGCTTCCATGATCCGGTCTTCGATGGCGAGGCGCTGTTTGCGGCGCATCATCTCATGACCCTGCCCGACCGGAGCGACATTCATCACCGCGAGATGAATGTTGTCGTTCACCGCGTCGTAGTCCCCCAGTAGGTCAGCAAAAGCCGGATCGGCGACCTTCAGGACACGGATTCAATCCGCCTGGCCACGAAATTCTTCGCCAAAGTGTGGAGTGTGTTCGACATATCTGCCTCCGTAACAATCATCATGGCAGAATTCGGAGGACTTTGTTTCAGGCGTTGATTTCGGTCAACGGCACGAAGGCCTAAAAATCGATTGGCGATGCGCCACGCGATATTTTGACCGAGGTCAATATGTGCTTCGCGATCGGCATTATGCTCTTCGACACTTGCCTTGAACGGAGGAATGCACACATGGCTTATCGATCCATTCTGGTCAATCTCGATATCGACCAGCCCGCTGAGCCGATCATGCGCGCCGCAATCGATCTGGCGTCCCGCTCGGGTGCACGGCTCATCGGGCTTTGCGCCACCGAAACGCCCAAGAAGCACGCGGAGGAGATTCGCGCCGCGTTCCTTCATCTGGCGGCAAACCGGATCGAGGCCGAATGGCGCGGGGAAGCGACGACGCCGACCGAGGCGGTCGTGACCGCCGCCCGCATCGCCGATCTCGTTCTGATGGCGGCCGGAAACCGGGCGGACCCGGCAACCGTCGTGCTGCGCGCAGGACGTCCCCTGCTGGTGATCCGAAGCGGCCAGCACGCGCTTCCGGCAAGAAAGATCGTCGTCGGCTGGAAAGACACCCGTGAAGCCCGCCGCGCAATCGCGGATGCGCTTCCCCTGCTCTCCGTCGCCTATGATGTTGCCGTCGTGTCTGTTTCCCCGGAGCCCACACCAGCCGAGATACAGAGTCTCACCGAGATCGTCACCTATCTCGCCCAGCATAATGTGAAAGCGAGGCCGCAGATGATCAAAAGCGCCGACGAAACAATCGGCTTCCTACAAGTCATCGACGCGAGCGATGCAGATATCATCGTCACCGGTGCCTATGGCCATAGCCGCCTGCGGGAATGGGCTTTCGGCGGCATCACGCGGCTGCTTCTCGATGAGAATACCCGCAATCGCTTCCTGTCCTGCTGACCATTGGGCGCGGCCGGCGCTTACACCGGCCCATCGGCGGGCGATGCGGCCGAAGTGGGCGCCGCCATCGGCCGCTCCCCTGAAGGACGGGAGAATCTGCTCGCGTCCACAGGCCACCGGATCGGGTCCGACAACAGGCGCAGGCCGTTGAGGACCACGAGCACGGTCCCGCCTTCATGTCCAACCACTGCTAGTGGCAACGGCAGATCGAAGAATAATCCGCCCGTCACCAGCACCAGCATGGCACCGATCGCGACGACAAGGTTCTGCCGGATGACCGCCGCGGTCCGGCGCGCCAGCCGGTGCGCATCGGCCAATTTCTTCATGTCTTCCGACAGCAGAGCCACATCGGCCGCCTGAAGGGCGACCTCCGAGCCGGCTGCCCCCATGGCGATGCCGACATCGGCGCGGGCAAGAGCGGCCGCGTCGTTGACGCCGTCGCCGACGAAGGCCACGGTGCCGCCGCCCGCCAGTTCCCCCACATGGAGCACTTTGTCCTGCGGTAGCATTTCGGCATGAATCTCATCGGGAGCGAGGCCGAGCCCCGCGCCGATCCGCAACGCCACCGACCGACGGTCACCGGTCATCATGACGATGCGGCGCACGCCGTCGGCGCGCAGGGCCGCAAGCGCCGGGGCAGAGCTTGCCCGCGCCTCGTCCGCCACGCTGACGGCGCCGAGGATGTTTTCTCCACGCCCCAGATAGACGACGGTTTCGGCACTGTCGGTGAGTTCCTGAAGCTGAATACGGTCGACAGAAGCCCCCATGTCTCGGACGAGATGGAGGTTTCCAGCCCAGAGCACGCCAAGCGCATCCGTGCCGACGATTCCGGCGCTCGGGCGAGCGCTGACATCCGCGACACGCGCCGGCTCTATATCCCGCGCGGCCGCCTCCCGGCGGATCGCCGCGGCGACGTGATGCTCGGAATGGGCTTCGAGCCCGGCCAGCAGCGACAGGAAGCCGCGTTCGTCCCCGTCCAACGCGACGATCCGCGTCACGGCCGCCCGGCCGTTGGTGAGCGTGCCTGTCTTGTCGAAGGCGAAGACATCAACGGCGGCCAGCGTTTCAAGCGCGCCGCCGCCCTTGAACAACACGCCGCCCCGCGCGGCCGCCGAGAGTGCCGATAGGATCGCCGCGGGCACCGATATGACGATCGCGCAGGGGCTGGCCGCGACCAGCAGGGTCGCAGCGCGATAGAGCGCCGGCTCCCAATCGCGCCCGATCCCATAGAAAACAGCGAAGGCGAGAGCTGCACCCAGAAGGACGGCGACAGTATAGCGCTGCCCGAACCAGGCGCTGAAACGCTCGGATGGAGCCTTGGCCTCCTGGGCCTCCGTGACCAGCCGGATCATGCGGGCGATCGTGCTGTCACCGATCGTTCTTGCGACCGCGACCTCCAGAATGCCGTCCAGATTGACCGTGGCCTCGAACACCTGCTGGCCCGCCTCCTTGGAGACCGGCATGGATTCGCCGGTGATATTGGCTTCATCGATGCCGCCGCGCCCCCGCAGGATGACGCCATCGGCCGGCACGCGAGCGCCGGGCCGCAGGATCACCACATCCCCAACAGCCAGCTCCGCCGCGGGAACTTCCAGGACAGAGCCATCGGCCTGCCTGCGGAACGCCGTTTCGGGGCGCAACGCCATCAGCGCCTCGACGGCGCGGCGCGCACGTCCGAGCGCCTGATGCTCGAGCGTCGTCGATACGCTGAACAGCGTCAGCAGCACGGCGCCTTCGAACGGCGCGCCGACAACTGCGGCCGCGACTGCCGCGACCACCATCAAGAGATCGATGTCCAGGACATGCTCTCGCCACAGGGCCAAAAGCGCGCTCCCCGTGGCCGGCACCCCACCAGCGACATAGACGAGCGCCAGCCCGGGCCAGCGCAGAACGGCAAGCCCCTCGACCGGCGGCCAGGTTCCGGCCGCGGCGAGGATCATGCCCAGCACCGTCAGCAGCGACATCATCGTCGGCGTATCGAACGACAGACGTTTCATGATCAGATCGCCCGGCCGATGAGGGTGCCAATGGCCGCCGTCGACGCCATGGCGACCGCGCCCCAGAAAACGACCCGGACAGTCGGCCGCCAGATGCCAGCACCGCCGGCACGCGCGCCGATCGCGCCGAGGACGGCAAGCCCGATGAGACAGGCAACGGACACAGCCCAGACGGCCGTTCCCGACGGCGTCAGCAGGGCGACCGCCAGCGGCAGGGCCGCGCCCGTCGCGAATGTCGCCGCCGACGTCAGCGCCGCCTGGACAGGCCGCGCCATTACGTGGCTCGACAGGCCAAGTTCGTCCCGTGCATGAGCTTCGAAGGCGTCCTTCGCCATCATTTGTTCGGCGACCTGGCGGGCAAGATCCGGCGCGACACCGCGCTGCTCGTAGATTGCGGCGAGTTCTGCCAGCTCCGCCTCCGGCTGGGTGGCCAGCTCGTGACGCTCACGCGCCATGTCGGCCTGTTCCGTATCGGCCTGGGAGCTGACGGAGACATATTCCCCTGCCGCCATCGACATCGCACCAGCCACCAACCCGGCGACACCAGCGACGAGGATTTCCTGCGATGCCGCGGTCGCCGCCGCGACACCGACGATGAGGCTCGACGTCGAGATCAGCCCGTCATTGGCACCCAGCACCGCCGCGCGGAGCCAGCCGATACGTTCGATGAGGTGGCTTTCCTTGTGGACGGCGCGCATGGCATCTCCGATTTCAGCAGATCGACTGTGGTTGCATGATGACGTCAGGCTATTTATTTAGAACTATTCTAAATGGTGCCATATAGACAACCGCACATCAACCTTCGCGGCGCTTTCTTCCCGTCACCATGGCACGCACGAGGTTTTCCCGGTGCTCGACGCTGGCTAGAACAACGCCAGCGATATGCAGGGCGACCAGCCCGATGGTCGAATAGACAAGGACCTTGTGGACATCCTCCACCCAGCCGACCCCCCAATAGGCATCCGTGGTCATCATATAACCGGTGGTCACGATGCCGGACACCGCAGTGAGCAGCAGGACGACCATAGCGCCACCCGCCGGATTGTGGCCGAGATACCGTTTGGCGCGGAAGGCGAGGCTGTCACGGAGGAACGCTAGAATCGTCGTGGGGGCGTAGAGGAAGTTGGCGAAGCGTGCGTGATGTGGCCCCAGCAGCCCCCAGGCAAGGCGCAAGGCGATCAGCCCGGCGATAGCATAGCCGGAAAGGATATGAGCCTTCTTCCATTCGTCGCCGGTAACGAAGGAAAAAACGAAGAGGCAGACCAGCGACCAGTGAAAGACCCGCACGAGCGGGTCCCACACCTTGACGCTTTCCCCCGCCCCACTGGTTCGGGAGAGCGGCGCCATCATTCCGCTCCTTCCGAGCCGACGGGCTCGCCGGTCTGCGGATTGAAGATTGTCTCGACCTTGGCGCCCTTGGCGTCGATCGCATAGACTTCGTAGCAGCCGTTCTCGACCTTTATCCGCCGGACGTCGAAGCCCATCGCCTTGGCCTTGTCCTTCATGGCGTCCTCGGTCATCCACTTGTCCTTCGGCACGTTGCAACCCTTGCCTTCATCTTCGGCGCGGGCCGCACCGGCGGCGAACAAGCCCAGAAGGGCGGTTGCGAGAAGGAATGTCTTCATGGAATTTCTCCTTGTGGCCGGCCGGAGCACCCTGCCCCGACGCTGGACGCACCATAGGCAACCGTGGCTGAGCGATGGCTGACGGGAAATGTCAGCAAAATTTCAGCCTCGGCGTGCTACGCTTCGATCATGCGTATCCTCCTCATGTCCATCGCCGCCCTTTCCCTTGCCGGGCTCCTGTCGGCCGGCGTGGCCGCCCATGCGGACGATGACGGCGACGACACGGACGGGCACACCCTCGACGCTGCCCAGGAGGCGGTCTCGAGGGGCACAATCAAACCCTTCGCCGAATTGCGCGAGATCGTGCGCCAGCGATTCAAGGGCGATATCGTGCGCGTGGAGCCGCGCCGGAAACACGGGCGCTTCCTCTATAAATTCAAAGTCCTGTCGCCCGAGGGACAGCTCGTCGAAATCGAGATGGACGCAGCGAGCGGCACGATCCTCGAAGTCGAGAACGAATGATGCGCATACTGCTCGTCGAAGACGACCGGCTGATCGCCCGCGATCTCATCGCCCATCTGGAGCGGGCGGGTTATGTCGTGGACCATGCCCGCGACGGCGAAGACGGTTGGTATCGCGGTGAGAGCGAGGATTTCGCCGCCGTCATTCTCGATCTCGGCCTGCCTTCCATGGACGGCATGACTATCCTGAAGCGCTGGCGCAAGGACGGGCGCCGCTTCCCCGTCCTCATCCTAACGGCGCGCGGCAACTGGGAAGAGCGCGTGGAAGGCATCGACGCCGGGGCGGACGACTACCTCGCCAAGCCCTTCCAGATCGCGGAAGTCCTCGCCCGCCTGCGCGCTATCCTGCGCCGCTATGCTGGCGAGCCGAGCCCGGTGCTCAGTGCCGGCGACCTGCATCTCGATCCGCGCAGCAAATCCGTGACGCTCCGGGACCGTCCGATCGACCTGACGCCGCTCGAATATCGCTGCCTGCACCATCTGTTCCAGAACCGCGAGCGCTATGTCAGCCAGCAGGAACTAACCGAGCAGCTCTATGCCCAAGATTTCGACCGCGACAGCAACTCGGTGGAGGTGCTGATCGGCCGGCTGCGGCGTAAGCTGGGAAAGGCCTTCATCGAGACGCGCCGCGGCTACGGCTACCGGATCGCCGCCGCATGAGATGGCCCGCCTCCATTCGCAGCCGCCTCCTGCTGATTTCCGCGTTGACGGTGAGCCTCGCGCTGACGCTGACCGTCACCTTGCTGGTCTCGCTCTTCTCGAGCAACATCAGCAATCGCATCGACGCGGAGCTGACCAGCCATATCAACACGCTGGCCGGCGCGCTGTCCTTTGCCGCCGACGGCACGCTCCAGCGCCCGGAAAGTCCGCTCGACCAGCGCTTCGCCACGCCCTATGGCGGGCTCTACTGGCAGATCGTCGACGATGCGCGGGGGCAGACCATCCGTTCGCTCTCGCTGTTCGACACGGCCCTCGCCTTGCCTGCGGACCAGCACGCCGAGGGCGCGGTCCATCGCTACCTGCTGCCCGGCCCAGCCGGAAGTTCGCTGATCGTCCTCGAACGGCTCGTGCGGGTCGCCGCACCAGAGGGGACACGCGCGCTGCGCATCGCGGCCGCCATCGACGCGCGCACGCTGGAGGAGGCCAGGACCGCTTTCATCCGCGACATCTTGCCGGCCGTCGCCGGGCTCGGCGCCTTCCTCGTCGTCGCGTCGATCCTGCAGCTCACCCTCGGGCTGCGGCCGCTGGCGGCGCTGAACGAAGGGATCGTGCGCATCCGCGAGCGGCGTGCCAGCCAGTTGACCGGCCCCTATCCTAGCGAATTCCAGAGCACCGTGGCGGCAGTCAATGCGCTTCTGGATACGCAGGAAGCGATGATGGGCAAGGCGAGGAAGCGCGCGGCCGACCTCGCCCACGGCCTGCGCACGCCGCTGACTGTGCTCTCGAACGACGCCGTGACCCTGCGCGACAAGGGAAATACCGCCATGGCGGACGAACTGGAGCATCTGGCATCCGTCATGCGCAACCACGTGGAACGCGAGCTGGCGCTCGCCCGCATCACCGCCAGCGCGCAACTGCGCCGCTCGGATGCCGACGTCGCCATGATCGTCGGCGAGCTCGTGCGCATCCTCAAGCGCTCCCCATCCGGCGAGCGGCTGCGGTTCGAGATCGACGGCCCAAGCACCGAGACCGTGGCCATGGACCCAGCCGACTTTCGCGAGCTCATCGGCAACCTGCTCGAAAATGCCGTCAAATGGGCAAAGGCCGAGATCCACGTCCGCTGGTGGCGCGATGAAACCAGCTTGCATCTCACAATCTCGGACGATGGCCCAGGCGTGCCGGAGCAGGAACTCGACAATCTCACCCGCCGAGGCTGGCGTCTCGACACGGCATCACCCGGCTCGGGTTTCGGTCTCTCCATCGTCCGCGAAATCGTCGATGCCTATCGCATAGGCTTTGCGTTGCGGAACCGGGAAACCGACAACGGGCTGCAAGCTGATCTTCAGTTTAACCACGCATAGTCCAAACACGATGACGGTCTCGCTCTCACCTGTGCTCGAACCGTATGGTGCTCTTGCGCATCAGCCCCTTTAACTCCTGTGGCGGACTAGTACGCTTGGTCTAGATTCGCTGCCTGACCAGCATCTGCCAGACCCTGCGCCGCGAACAACAAGAGTGCAGCTCCTGTTGCAGGGATCCTCAGCAGCCAAGCAGTCGCACCGCCAAAAACTCGACGGCAACTTGCCTTCGCCTGAACATATCATTCCGGTTTTAGGACGGCTTAGCCCCGAGCGACCGACACTTCTCGGATACATAAATGGGTCTCTGACCCCATCGACTTTCGAGCGTTGGCGTTGCATCTTGCCCCGCAGGAATGAGGCGTGGGCTCGTTCCCTCACCGCATCCATAGCAATGTAAAATCGAAATGCTCATCCAAGAAGGTGACAAGAGGACACCAGCAACCGACCTGATGCTGGCCTCAATTCTGGCGTTCGTCGCAGGCGGCGTGAACAGTGCTGGTTACTTTGGCTACCGCTACTTCTCGGCCAACATGACCGGCAATGTCTCGATGGCCTCCGATCTCTTTGCGGTCTCGCAATCCGACTTGGCGCTCGGTTTCCTGACAATCGTAGCGATGTTCATCTTTGGCGCTTTCATTGCCTCGATTCTTATCGAGTTTGGCAAACGACAGCAGCGCAGCAACATCTACGCCCTTACATTGATTATCGAGGCCGCTTTTCTTATCTTTGTGGGGCTTGTCATCAGCCTGAGCACGCGGCCACCACATGGCGTGCTAGTAGTAGGCCTGTTAAGCTTAACCATGGGATTACAAAATGCGGCGTCAACCCGGATTTCCGGTAGTCGTGTGCGAACAACCCACGTCTCGGGCATCGCTACCGACATCGGCGTTGGCATCGCCATGCTCTTAGGAGGCAACTCGAGCACTGAGAAGCTAGCAATTGTACTGCGCTTGAAGCTCCACTTCGCCACGATTGTCTTCTTCGCACTCGGTGGCGTACTTGGAGTCCTGGGGTGCCAGCACCTGGGAGGATTGTCCTTCTGTGCTTTGGCAATGCCTCTAATATTGCTGAGCCTCAGATATCTCCGATAATGTCTAGTATCGTTCGCAAGGGCCTTCACTTCAACTTCGATGGTCACTCATCGCGTTCCCTCACGCCAGCATCACAGCCGCAACCCCGCCGCCTTCCTTGTTCACGGCACGGCAGACGGCCATTCAGAACCATGTAAGCGACAAGGCCGATCATCAGCCCCCAGAACGCACCGCCGATGCCGAGCAGTTTGATGTTGGCAGCGGACGCCAGGAAGGTGATGAGTGCAGCTTCACGCGATGTCGGATCGGCCATCGCTCCGGCGAGACTGCTGCCAATGGTGCCGAGCAGCGCCAGACCGGCAAGCGTCGTGATGAAGGTTGCCGGGAAGGCCATGAAGACGGCGGCGAGCGTGACGCCGAACACCCCGACCAGCACATAGAAGCAGCCCGCCGCGATGCCGGCGATCCAGCGCTTGCGCGGGTCTTCATGGGCTTCCCTGCCAGTGGCGATTGCCGCCGTGATGGCCGCGATGTTGAAGGCATGGGAGCCGAACGGGGTCATGATGAGAGAACCGAGGCCCGTCACGGTGACGATGGGATTAGCACTCGTCTTGAAACCATCATTCCGCAGCACCAGCATTCCCGGCATGTATTGGCCGGTCAGCGTGATGAGAAATAGGGGCAGCGCGACGGATAGAAGTGCATTCAGCGAAAACTCCGGCATGGTGAAGACGGGCGCGGCAAACTCCGGTTTCAACCCCGACAGATCGACCCGGCCCTGTGTCAGCAGGAAGACCAGTCCGAGGGCGAGGATGCCGACCACGGCATAGCGGGCGGAGAAGCGCTTCAACACGACATAGGCGACGATCAGGAGGCCGACCAGCGGCGGATCGACGCTTGCGCCACCGAATGCGCCCATGCCGAATTGCAACAGAATGCCCGCAAGCAGACCAGAGGCGATGCCCGGCGGAATCAGCCAGATCACCTTCTCGAAATAGCCCGACAGTCCAAGCGCGACGAAGGCCACCGCCGAGATCATGTAAGCGCCGACCGCCTCTGAATAGGGCGTCGTTGCCAATGCCGTGACGAGGAACGCCGCCGCTGGCGTGGACCAGGCGGTGATGATTGGTTCGCGAAACCTCCAGCTCAGGAACAGTCCGGTCAACCCGACGCCAATCGAAACCGACCACACCCAGGAGGCCGTCAATTCCGGGCTAAGCCCCGCGACCTTTGCGGCCTGAAAGACCAGAATGAAGGTGCCGCCATAATTGACGATAACGGAGATCAATCCCGCCACGATGGGATAGGTCAGATCGTTGAGACGAATGGGTGATGAGCTGGAAGGCATGGTCGTGACGAAACTCCTGAAGGCTTTGGGATCGCGGAGGCGACGAATTGCCTTGACAAGTAGCCGATCAATGGCCTGATTTGCCCATCCATTTTCCCAGAGAGATTCGGACCATTTGTTCAAGCACTCCCAACTCGAATCCGTGAAGGCATGGCTTGCCCATCCCGCCCATGCGGCGATGCCGCTTCATGCGCGGATTCAGCGGGCGATCCGGCAACTGATCGTCGATGGCGCACTGGGGCCGGGCAAGCCGCTGCCGGCGTCGCGTGCGCTCGCAAAATCGTTGGGGGTGTCACGCGACACGATTGAAACGGCTTACGCGCAGCTTCATGCTGAGGGGTTCATCGACCGCCGTGTCGGCAGCGGCAGTTTCGTAGCCGAGATCACAGAGTTCACGCCCGGCCGCCGTCTTTCCCAGCGTGACGCGCTCGCGCGCAACCAGGCCCCGAACCTCAGCAAGCGCGGCAACGGCATGTTCCGCAGCGGCGGGGTGCGCGAGATGTTGATCCCGCGCCCCTTTGCGCATGGCGTGCCGGAAACCCGGACATTTCCGCTTCCGCTCTGGGAGAGGCTGGAACGGCAGGTGCGCAAGGAGGTCGGCGCGCAGGCCCTCCATCACGGCGATCCGCAGGGAACCGAGCCGCTGCGCCGCACCATCGCCGACTATGTGAACCTTGAGCGCGGTGCGCGCGCCACCGCCGACCGCGTATTGGTGCTGACCAGTTCGCAACAGGCCATGTCGCTCTGCGCCAATATGCTGCTCGATCCCGGTGATCGGAGCTTCATCGAAGACCCGGCCTATTACGGCGCGCGCAAAGCCTTCGATGCGGCAGGATTGGAGTGTGTTCCGATCCACGTTGACCGGCAGGGCATCGTGGTCGAGCAGATCAGGGCCGAACCACGAAAGGCAAAGGCCGTCTTCCTCACGCCTTCGCATCAGTTCCCAACCGGCGCGACGCTGGCGCTTGATCGTCGGCTCGCCCTGATCGAATGGGCCGCCCGGCACCAGGCATGGATTATCGAAGACGATTACGACAGCGAGTTTCATTATGCGGGCAAGCCGACGGCTTGCGTGCAGGGTCTCGATCCGCATGATCGCACCATCTATATCGGCACCTTCACCAAGTCGCTCTTTCCAGGCTTGCGGATCGGCTATGTCGTGCTGCCGCCGCAACTGGTGAAGCCGATGACGGTGGCGCGCACGCTTCTGGACGGTCACACGGCTCCCATGGCGCAACTGACGTTGGCCCGCTTTATGGAAGGCGGGCATTTCGGCGCATATGTCCGCACCATGCGCGGCATCTATGCCGAGCGGCTCGACGTGCTCGTTGGACTGGTCAACAAACACCTGTCGGATTTTGTCGAACCGCGCGTTCCCATCGGCGGGCTACAAATGCCCTGCTTGCTGACAGGCGATCTATCCGAGCGCGCAGCCATCGACGCGGCGCGACGTGTCGGGATCGAACTTCTCGGGCTGTCGGCGCTGCACGCATCCGGCGAAGCCAGGGCCGGTTTCCTGATGGGCTTTGCCGCCTATACGCCGGCCGAGATCGAGGTTGCGGTCAAGAAGCTGGCAAACGCGCTCCGGGTGATATCGAAATCATAGATCGGCCGTTTCCGTCTCAAATCGAATGGTCTGATCAACTCGCGGCAAGCGGAGGGGAACAGCAGACCACGCCCATGATAGGTGCTGGTGAAACACCGCCGCGCGAGGCAGCCCGGCGGCGAACCAGTCATCAGCACCTTGAAGGAGATCAGCAATGCAAACATCGGCCGCGCCGCACGCAGTCCAGAATGTCAAAAAAGCAGGTGTGAGCGCAGCCGGGTTGTCTGTCGCCGATAATGCCGTTGCCACCGCAATCGCCAGCGAAACGATCCGGCAGCGCGAATCCATCGAACTGATCGCCTCGGAGAATTTCGTGAGCCAGGCCGTGCTCGATGCGCAAGGATCGGTGCTCACCAACAAATATGCCGAAGGCTATCCGCATCGCCGCTATTATGGCGGCTGCGCGAATGTCGATGTCGTCGAGGATCTGGCGATTGAGCGGCTGAACAGGCTGTTCGGCAGCACCTACGCCAATGTGCAGCCGCATTCGGGCAGCCAGGCCAACCAGTCGGTTTTCCTCGCGCTGCTCAACCCTGGCGATACGATCCTCGGACTCGACCTCAAGGCGGGCGGGCATCTCACTCATGGAGCTGCGGTCAACATGTCGGGCCGTTGGTTCAACGTCGTCAGCTATGGCGTGGACCCGGAAACCCATCTCATCGACATGGATCAGGTGGCCGCGCTTGCCCGTCAGCACCGGCCCAGGCTGATGATTGCCGGCGGTTCGGCCTATCCGCGCGTCATGGACTTCGCGCACTTCCGACAGATCGCCGATGACGTTGGCGCGACCCTGCTGGTCGATATGGCGCACTTCGCCGGCCTCGTGGCCGGTGGCGTCTATCCGTCGCCCGTTCCCTTCGCCGATGTCATCACCTCGACCACGCACAAGACCTTGCGAGGACCACGCGGTGGGGTCGTCCTGACCAATGACGCGGAGATCGCGAAGAAGATCAATTCGGCAGTCTTTCCCGGTCTGCAAGGTGGTCCGCTCATGCACGTCATCGCCGCGAAGGCCGTGGCATTCGGCGAGGCGCTGGAACCATCGTTCCAAACTTATGCGCGGGCGGTGGTCGAGAATTGTCAGGCGTTGGCGCAGGCTCTTGCCGATGGCGGCTTGAAGATCACCCCCGGCGGCACGGATTGCCATCTGGCCGTGGTCGATCTGCGTCCCATCGGCGTAACCGGCAATATCGCCGAAAAGGCGCTGGAATCAGTCGGCATCACGCTGAACAAGAATGCTATACCGAGCGACCCGGAAAAGCCGATGGTCACATCCGGCATCCGTGTCGGCAGCGCCGCCGGGACATCGCGCGGCTTTGGTGTCGATGAATATCGCCAGATTGCCGCGTTCATGCTCGACACTCTCGAAGCTGTCCGTAGCGGAACGCTCGATGCGCGCCGGCCGGACATCAAGGGCCGGATACGCCAGCTCGTCGCGCGTTTCCCGTTGCCCTATTGATTCGGGGCGAGATCGGCATGAACACACGATCTAAGATCGAGCTTTCGCCAGAGGACATCGCTCGCTTCGGCAACGATCCCACGACGACATTCGCGGCGAACCTGAAAGCCGTGCAGGCGCGTATCGCAACTGCCTGCCATCGTAGCGGACGGCCCCCTGACGACGTGCGCCTTCTTCCTGTTACCAAGACAGTCCCGGCTCACATCTTGCGGCTCGCCCATGCTACCGGAATTTCGGACTTTGGGGAAAACAAGCTCCAGGAGGCTCGTGACAAGCAGGCAACCTTGAGCGATTTGCCAATCCGCTGGAGCATCATAGGCCATCTCCAGACCAACAAGGTGAAATATCTAGTCCGGCTGGCGACAGAGTTTCACGCGCTGGACAGCTTCCGCCTGGCAGAGGAACTGAACCGCCGGCTCGATGCCCTAGATCGCGATCTCGACGTGTTCGTGCAGGTGAACACCTCCGGCGAGGAAAGCAAATATGGCCTGCATCCCGCCGATCTCATGCCGTTCGTCGCGCGCTTATCCGAATACCCCCGGCTCAAGCCGCGTGGTCTGATGACGCTGGCGATCTTTAGCGCCGATCATGAGCGGGTGCGCACCTGCTTTCGCCTGCTCCGCGGTTTGCGGGATCGCGCCGTGACAGCCCATGCCAGCCTGACACAGCTTTCCATGGGCATGTCGGGGGATTTCGAGATGGCCATTGAAGAAGGCGCGGATGTCGTTCGGGTCGGCCAAGCGATATTCGGTCCACGTCCAACCACCAATGCCTTCTATTGGCCCGGCATAATTCCGTCCTCCACCAATCAGGATGTCGAAGACTCGTCATGACGGCGTGCGAGGATTCGAACCGTAGAACCCGTGCCTTTAACCGGACACCGTATCCAGCCAGATTGTCATGGGACCGTCATTTACGAGCTCAACACGCATATCCGCCCCGAAGATGCCATTCGCAACCGTAACGCCAAGCGCTGCGACATTGGCAGAGAAGACCTCATAAAGGCGTTTCCCCTCGTCCGGCGGCGCGGCTGTAGAAAAGCCGGGCCTGTTGCCTTTTGTCTCGGCGGCCAGCGTGAACTGGCTGACGACGAGGACGGAACCTCCGACATCGACAAGCGAACGGTTCATGCGATCGGCATCGTCCCTGAAGATGCGCAGGTTAACGATTTTGCGCGCCAGCCATTCGCTTTCTCTTTCAGTGTCGCCCTTCATCGCGCAGACGAAGACCAGCAGTCCGTTGCCAATCTTACCGGCGGCCACACCGTCAACGGTGACGCTGGCGGAGGAAACGCGCTGGACAAGTGCTCTCATGGACTCAACTCTTCCTCTGTTTACTCGCCTTATCGGCACCAATCGGTCGCGGGCAAGCTTCACCATGCTGCGGATGTGTCGCAAAGTTCTCAACGGATAAGAGCCGTATCTCGCGTCCTTGTTTTTCTAAACGCTCTCGCGGCCGGCGTTACCGTTACGCTCCCACGTCATCTCCATGAGGCGCCGTAGAAAGGCCTTCCGGTCTTCAGGGGCGAACTGCGGCAGTCCGATTGCTTCGTTGAAATAAAGCCCGTCCACGGCAAGACGGATCACCTCGGCATAAAAATAATCGAGCCCGTCTTTCTTCAAGCGGCTCGACCACTTTGTGTTTTCCACGGCGTAATCAGCGAGAAGATCGCGATCGGTCGCAATGCCGGCAATCATCGCTGCCGCGATGTCGTCGGCCCCTTCGGCGGGAAAGCTCGTGGTGATATAGGCGCGCAGATAAGAGCCTGGGCTGGGGTCAACCTCCACCATCGCCATCGTCTTTTCCTCGAAGGAATCAAGCCCCGCCGTAATCATGGCGCGGATCAGCGCATCCTTGGAGGCGAAATAGTGCAGTAGGCCGCCCTTGCTGATTCCGGCTTCCGTGGCGACATCAGCCAGTGTCATGCGAGCGACGCCGCGCTCCATGACGATGCGAGTCGCTGCGTTAACGATCGCGGTCCTGATCTCATCGCCGCTCTTGCGGGTTTTCCGCACCGGTTTTCCGTCCTTCATCGCCTGCTCGACCCCCCTCATCCGCAACCTCACGACGAGACATAGCAAAAAGTCCACATAGAAAAACCCTCTTCCGAAAAAATTTCGACCGGCTGGACGGTTTTTTATAGACCGTCCAGCCGGTCTGAAATAAGGTGCCTTCAGGAGTGAGGCATTGAAGGAGGAAATTACGTGCTCAGCGCTCGATCCATCTGCCTGGCGGCAGCCGCGGGTTTTGCATCCCTTACCGTGAGCTTGGCGACGGCCGCGCCGCTCGGCGATGCACAGGCGCCGATCCGCATCGCGCTCAACGAGTGGACCGGCCAGAACATCACGGCCCATGTCGCCGGCCAGCTCCTGGAGAAACTCGGCTACAAGGTGCAATACGTCACCGCCGGCAGCTTTCCGCAATGGATCGGCATGCAGGACGGCTCCATCGACATGACGCCGGAGCTGTGGACCAACAATCTCGGCGAGATTTATCCGAAGATGCTGGAGGCCAAACAGGTCGAACCCGTCGGCGATCTCGGCCTCAATGCCCGCGACGGCTGGGCCTATACCGACGCGACGCTTGCGATCTGCCCCAGCCTGCCGGACTGGAAGGCGCTGCTGGAACCTTCCTGCGCAGCGGCGCTGGCCACGGCCGAAACCCTGCCGAACGGCCGCCTCGTCGATTATCCCGCCGATTGGGGGACGGCTTCTGCAAATGAAATCGAGGACTTCAACCTGCCGCTGACCGCCGTTCCTGCCGGATCCGAAGGCGCGCTGGTGGCAGAACTGCAGGCCGCCGCCGCGGCCGACAAACCGTTGCTCATGCGCTTCTGGGCACCGCATTGGCTGCTCGCCAAGGTCAAGCTGAACTGGCTCGACATGCCGCCCTGCGATCCAAAGGATGGCGGTCGCTGCATCCTGCCTTCGCCGGTCATCAAGGTGGTGCGCGCCGGCTTCGGTGAAAAATGGCCGGCGGCCTATGCCTTCATGAAGCAATACCAGCTTGGCGCCGAGGACCAGCAGAAAATGATGCTGGAGATCGACCAGAACAAGAAGGAGATCGGCGCGGTCGTCAGCGCCTGGGTCGACGCCAACACCACCCGCTGGTCGCCCTGGATCGACGCGGCGCAGAAGTAGCCATCTCCGGAATATGGTCATGATCTCCTCGCCTCTCTCCCCAAGCGGCAGACCGGTAAAACTCGCCTGTCGAAACCTCTGGAAAATCTATGGTCTCCCGCCACAGGAAGCGGCCGACGTCGCCCGAACGGGCGACCCGGCCGCCCTGCAGCGCGAGCGGGATGGCCGCAAGCCGCTCGCCGCCGTTGCAGGTGCGAGCTTCGATATCCACGAGGCCGAAATCTTCGTATTGATGGGCCTGTCCGGTTCGGGCAAGTCGACGCTTTTGCGCTGCCTCACCCGGCTGATCGAACCTTCCGGCGGCAGCGTTACCCTGGACGGGGAAAACCTGCTTGCGGTCGGCCGCGGCAGGATGACTGAATTGCGCCGCAAGGCGATGGGCATGGTCTTCCAGAATTTCGGCCTGCTGCCGCATCTGAATGTTCTCGACAACGTCGCTTTTCCGTTGCGGGTGCAGGGTATCGACCGGACTGCCCGCGAGGCGCGGGCTCGCGAAATGACCGAACTCGTCGGTCTCGAGGGACGCGAAGCCCAGTTCCCGTCCCAGCTTTCCGGCGGCCAGCAGCAGCGTGTCGGCATTGCCCGCTCGCTTGCCGCCGAACCCGAAATCTGGTTTCTCGACGAGCCTTTCTCTGCCCTAGACCCGCTGATCCGCCGGCAGATGCAGGACGAGTTCATCCGCCTGCAGAAGATCCTGCGCAAGACCATCGTGTTCGTCACCCACGACGTACAGGAGGCTTTCCGGCTGGCGGACCGCATTGCCATCATGCGCGATGGCGCGATCGTCCAGATCGGCACGCCCGCCGAAATCGCGCTCGCCCCGGCAAACGGCTATATCGCCGAATTCCTGCGCGACGTACCGCTGCTCCGGGTGATCCGCGCTGTCGATGTGATGCGGCCGGTAACCGGCGACGGACAGGCAATGCCCCGTTTCACGACCGAGGATGTGCTGGAAGACATCCTGCCCACGCTTCTGGGCGGCGCGGCTGCGGTTAGCATCTGCGATGCGGACGGAAACCGCGTCGGCGAGATATCGGCAGCGGAAATGAGCGGCTTTTTCGGTAGCGACCGGGCGATACCCGCATGAAACCTGGAAATGCACTTTCCTCCGCATCCGCCCTCCTGAAGATGGCGGCCATGCCTGCACTGATGCTGGCTAGTCTTGCCGCTGCCAAGGCTGTGCCGCCTATCGCCGCCTTCCCCGCCAACTGGACGATACCCGTGCCGGCTGGCATTAACGCCGTTCTCGGCTGGCTCGTTCCCGCCATCCAGCCGGTCACGAGCCTTATCGGCAAGCTTGCGGGCGCGCTTCTTTCCACGCTGATCGGTATCCTGCAATTCCTGCCCTGGCCGGTCGTTGCTCTGGCGGTGGCGCTGATCGGCTTCAAGGCAGGCGGCATCCGCCTCGCGGCCCTCGTCCTTGCCGCGGTCGTCTATATCGTGCTGGCCGGCTTCTGGATGCAGAGCATGGCAACACTGTCGCTCGTGATACTCGCCGTGCCGCTGTCGGTTTCGCTCGGTTTCCTACTCGGGCTCGGCGCCTTCTTCCTGCCGCGGCTGCGCCAGGGGCTGGAGCTGGCCTTCGATTTCATGCAGACCTTCCCGGCCTTCGCCTATCTTCTGCCGCTGCTCCTGCTGTTCGGCTTCGGCCCGATCGCCGGGCTCGTCACCACCGCCATCTACGCGATACCGCCCATGGCGCGCTGTACTCTCAGCGGTCTCGTCGAAGTTCCGCGCGAGCGCCTCGAAGTCGCGGAAATGAGCGGCTGCTCCACCTGGCAACGGCTTGTCTGGGTGGAACTTCCCTCCGCTCGCCCCATGCTGGCGCTCGGTCTCAACCAGACGACGATGGCCGCGCTCAGCATGGTCATCACCGCCTCGATCATCGGCGGCTTCGACGATATCGGCTGGGTTGTGCTCAGCGGCTTGCGACAGGCCGATCTCGGCAAGAGCCTGCTGGCCGGTCTCGTCATCGTCCTGATCTCGGTGATCGTCGACCGCATCACCGCCGGCCTTTTCCGGTCTCCTGCAACGTCCGGCACCCGGATAGGCGGGCTCAGCTGGCCTGCCGTCCTCGCGGTCGCCGGTGCGGCGCTCGTGCTCGGCGCCGCCGCACGGCTGGCCGCGCCTCATCTGCTCCAAGGTTGGAACGAGACGCGCGGCATCGTCGATTTCGGCCTGATCAACGAGGTGCTTCTCGGCTTCGTAGCACGTTACAGCGACGTTCTGGACGCGATCAAGAACGCGGTTCTCTTCTATCTCGTTCTGCCGCTGCGCGTTGGCCTGGCCGGAGCCGTGCTGCCCATCACCTGGGGCTTTTCCATGACGCCGGCCGTCGCGGCCGCATATGCCGCGCTGGCGCTTCTCTTCGCGCTCCGGCAGATGACGAAGGGCCGGCCCTCGGCAGCTGCGGCAATCCTCTGCCTCGCCGCGCTTCTCTATACCGGGCTCGTCGCCTTTCCCTGGCCGGCTGCAGTTGCGCTGGCCGTCTGGGCGGCGTGGCGGGCTGCAGGACTGCGGCTGGCACTCTTCACCGGCCTCAGCCTCGCCTTCGTGCTGGCAACGGGTCTCTGGGTGCCCTTCGTAAAGTCGCTCTATCTGGTCGTCGTCGCCGTGGCGCTCTGTGCGCTTGCCGGCGGGCTTCTCGGAGTTTTGGCCGCACGCAGCGATCGCTTCTCGGCTCTGCTACGCCCCGTCAACGACGCCCTACAGACCATGCCGCAATTCGTCTTCCTCATTCCGGCCCTGATGTTCTTCAAGGTCGGCGAATTTGCCGGGCTGATCGCGATCGCACTTTACGCTGTCGTGCCGGCCATTCGCTATACCGAGACGGGTTTGCGCAATGTTTCGCCGACACTTCTCGAAACGGCGCGGCAACTCGGCTGCACGCCGCTCCAGAGCACATTTCTCGTACAATTGCCAACGGCTCGACCGGCTCTGCTGCTCGGCCTCAACCAAGTGATCATGGCCGCCATCACCATGCTGCCGATCGCCGCCACCGTCGGCACCGCCGAGCTTGGCCAGCAGATCTATGTCGCGCTCGGCAAGGCCGATGCGGGCCTCGGCGTCACTGCCGGCCTCGTCTTCTGCCTGCTTGCCATAAATCTCGATCGCATCCTGCGCGGCGTCGCCGGACGCCTGCGTAGCGCCCAATAACCAAAGGAAAATCCCATGTCCCTCTCCGAAGGTCATCGTCTGGCGATGCTTGAGCCTCATTCCGGCAAACGTCGCATCGTCATCGATACGGACACGTTCAACGAGATCGACGACCAGTTCGCCATTGTCCATGCACTGCTGTCGCCAGAGCGCGTCACGGTCGAGGCGATCTATGCCGCGCCCTTCGTCAATGAAACAACATGCGATCCGGCAGAAGGCATGGAACTCAGCTATCAGGAAATCCTCGCATTGCTCGAACGGCTTTCCATTCCCCATGAAGGCCTCGTGCATCGCGGCGTCACCCGCTATGTCGGCCGCGAGAAACGACCTGTCGCCGCCCCCGCCGTCGACGACCTGATCGCCCGCGCACGGCGCGCATCACCCGAGGACCCGCTGCATGTCGTCGCCATCGCCGCGATCAGCAACGTCGCCTCCGCCCTGCTCACCGCTCCCGACATCATCGACCGGATCGTCGTCATCTGGCTCGGCGGCCATGCCATCGACTGGCAGCATCAGGCCGAATTCAATCTCGAACAGGATATCGGCGGCGTGCAGGTGCTGTTCGATTCCGGTGTACCGCTGGTCCTTGTTCCTTGCGAGGGCGTGACATCGATTCTGCACAGCACCGTGCCGGAGATCGAGCGCTATGTCGAACCGCATGGCGAGATCGGTCGCTTTCTCGCCATGCGCTTCAAGGGCTACTGCGATGATCACACCGGTTGGGCCAAAGAGATCTGGGACATGGGCGCAACCGCCTGGGTGCTCGACCCTGTCTGGGCGCCAAGCGTTCTCATACCCACCCCTATCCTGACCGACGACCTGCATTACGCTGTCGATCGGTCGCGCCATCAGATACGCTATGTGTACGCGGTGAACCGAAACCCGATCCTGCGAGATTTCATTGGAAAACTCGCAACATATGGACATCGATGAATCCGTACGCGGTCGCGTCGAACCTCGTTTCGGTCGCCATCCATTGCGGCGCTGTCGGCCAGCGCCGTGGTGTCGCGGTTCTGACGATGTTAGACACGTGGATCGTCGCGTTTGCAGCGGCGGCGGTCGCTTCAACACGCGACGGTCTCGGTTCCGGCGTCATGCAGGCGGAGATCGTGAGGCTTCGGCACGAAACCCTGCCGGTCCGACTCTTCTGAGCGGGCCTTCATTCCAAGGGAGTTTCCATGACATCGAAGAACGGTCGCCTGCGCGTCGGCATCGGCGACCCAGTCGGCTCCGGCAAGACAGCAGTCTCCGAAAAGCTTATGTAGTTAACAGCCTTCACTCTGTTTCAGATAAACCATAGAACGGTCCCTCCAGTGATTGCGCTCGCAGCAGCGTGGCGAGGATATTGCTCTTGAGCAACAGATTGCTACCCGCTGTCCGTACACCTTCACTCGCCAATCTGTCCAACGCCAAGAGAACGCCTTGCGCGGCGGTGTGTAGCGCTTCCATTTGGGCCTTGTCGCAACGCAATTCCTCCAGATGGCCTGCGGTCACGCCGCCAAGTCCGGCTGGTGTCCGGGCTCCGGCGTCGGTGTATCCTTCGGGCAGATCGCCCCTGAGATTGCGGACAACGCGCCGCTCGATCGCATCGAGGATCTGATTGACCGCCTGCATCGCCCCCACCACGCGGGTCGGGTGATCCGTATCCGCGGCGGCATGGGGCAACAGCGACAGCCGTGCGCCGTGCTCCGACAAGAGGGACAGATAGGGAGCCATTGGGCCGGACAGCGCGCCGCTCGACGCGTCGCAAAAGAGATCGGCATCGATCGCGGCGTGCGAGACGCGCCCCGAGGAAAGGGCGGCGGCCAGAGCCGGGATATCGACCAACTCGCCGCGATCGTAATTGATGAGCACAGCCCCCTCGGCGAGCGCCGATAGCACCTTCGCACCGATCAGCCCGGCATTGGCATGGCCTTTCGGCCCGAGCGATCCGAGGCCGACATGGACGGAAAGGACGTCTGCATCCGCCGCGACTTCAAGGGGGCTGGCTGCATAGACAAAGCCCTCGCTCTCGATCCACACCCTATGGCGCGGGCGGGCGAAGATGCGCACAGTCATTCCGAAAGCCCGGGCGAGCTTTGCCACTTCCCGGCCGATATTGCCGTAGCCGATCACCGCGAATGTCCTGCCCTCCAGCTTGGCGGTCGGAAAGCGGACCAGATCGGTCCCGGTGTCAAAACGGCCGGCAGCCACCAGCGCGTTCATCTCGTCAACCGGCAGGTCGGGGCGCACCCTGAGGAGCGCCTTCATCACCATCTGTGCGGTGGCGCGCGCATTGATGCCGGGCGTGTTCATCAGCGGCGCAATGCCGCCCTGGCCATCACCGCCACCCCAACTGGCGGAACCCATATTGCCGGTTCCCGTGCCGATCCGGACGCCGCCGAGATCGAAGCGCATGCCTTTCGGCAGGAACGTCGCCGCGGCGATGACGGCATCGTAGAGACCGTCTCCCGCTTCGGCCAGAAGTTCGGCCTCGGTGGAGAGCATGGGCTGGTAATAGAAGTGCGCCCGTCCGGGCTCGGGGGTCGGCATGGCACGCGCCGAGCCCTCATGGAAAACGCCGCCCCGGGCCTCCACATGCGCCTTGACGGCGGAATGATCCGGAAGCCCGTCCGGACCGATGGCAAGGCCCACCAGATCGACGATCAATATCCTGGGCGTGGTCCTGTCGGTCATTTTTCCTCCTGCCGGAAAGCGGCGGGATACCCCACCGCCTCATCGGGATATTTCAGAACAGTTCGGATACGAACTTGGTGCGCTGGAAGGCTTCCAGCCCCTCGATACCGCTCTCGGAACCGAAGCCGGATTCGTTGACGCCGCCGAACGGTGTCTCGGGGGTCGAAATCATCGTGTGGTTCACGCCGACGAGACCGGCTTCCAGCGCCATTTCCGCATCGCGCGCGGTCGCCCCGTCCTTCGTGAAGACAAAGGAGGCAAGGCCGTAGGGCAGAGCGTTCGCCCGGGCGATGACCTCATCGAAGGTCGAGAACGGCACGATGGAGGCGACGGGGCCGAAGGGTTCCTCGGACATGATCCGGGCGCTTTCCGGCACGTTGGAAAGCACGGTCGGCGCATAGAAATTGCCCGGCCGGTCCAGACGCTGGCCTCCGGCGAGGAGTTCTGCCCCCTTGCCGACGGCATCGTCGACCAGCGACTGGATGGCGTCGCAGCGGCGCGGGGCGATCATCGGTCCCATCTGTGTTTCGGGATCGAGCCCGTTGCCGAGCTTCAGCGCGGCGGCCTTCGCGGCCATGCCGGCGGCAAAGGCACCGGCGATGCTCTCATGCACGAAGAAGCGGGTGGGCGAGGTGCAGACCTGCCCGGCATTGCGGAACTTGGCGGCGGCAAGCGTCGCCACCGCGTGGTCCACGTCGGCATCCGCAAAGACCAGCACCGGGGCGTGGCCACCGAGTTCCATAGTCGTGCGCTTCAGCGTGTCCGCGGCGCGCTTCTGCAGGAGCTTGCCCACGGCAGTGGAGCCGGTAAGGGACACCTTCCTAGGGATCGGCGAGGCGAGAAGATGAAGCGAGACCTCGTCCGGCACCCCGAAGACGAGGTTCAGCACGCCTTTCGGCAGGCCGGCATCCTGGAAGCAGCGGGCGAAGGCCACGGCCGTGCCGGGGGTTTCCTCGGCGGTCTTGAGGATGATCGAGCAGCCGGCCGCAAGCGCGCCGGATATCTTGCGGATCACGTTGGAGGCCGGGAAGTTCCAGGCCGCGAAAGCCGCAACCACGCCCACCGGCTCCTTGTAAACCATCTGGCGCTGGCCCGGAACGCGGCCTGGCACGATGCGCCCATAGGCGCGCTTGCCTTCCTCGGCATACCAGCGCGTTGCTTCCGCCGAGAAGGCGACCTCGCCTCTGGCCTCGGCGAGCGGCTTGCCGTTCTCCATGGTCAGGACACGGGCGATGGTCTCCAGCCGCTCGTCGATCAGGTCGGCGGCCTTCATCATGATCTTGTAGCGATTGACCGCCGGCAGCGCCTTCCAGGGGCCGAATGCGCGATCGGCAGCGGCGAGCGCTGCGTCGAGGTCGGCGGCCGAGGCATGCGGCACCGTGGCGATCTCCTCGCCGGTCGCGGGATTTACGAGCGGCTGGCCCTTGCCCTCGCTGCCCTTGCGGAAAACGCCGTCGATCAGCAGGTCGATTGTTTCTTCATACATCGGTTTCTCCTTGTCCGGCGCATGGCCGTGTTGCCGCGCGGGCCCGATCAGAACCGGGACGAGCGGAAATGCGATATGTCGATGGAGGTCGGCCGACCGGCGGCAAGCTCCGCCACCAGGCGGCCCGTCACCGATCCGCCCATCAGGCCCTGATGGCCGTGGCCGAAAGCGAGGATGACGTTGTCGTGGCGCGGGGCAACCTCGATGACCGGGATACTGTCCGGCGTGCCGGGACGGTTGCCCATCCAGCGCTCCATGCCGCCGAGGTCGGCTCCGTGGAACATGTGGCGTGCCTGGCTGAGCAGGATATCCGCCCGCCGCCAGTTCGGCGCAGCCTCCGGCCGGGCGAATTCCACCGTGCCGGAAAGGCGCAGTCCCCCCTCCATCGGCGCGGCGACGAACTTGCGCTCGGCGGCGTTGACGTTGACCTTCAGGCCCGTGTCCGCATTGGGCAGCATGATGTGATAGCCGCGCTCGCTGATCAGCGGAACGCGCACGCCGACCTGCCGGGCGAAGGGCGCGGAAAACGCACCGGCGGCGATCACCACCTTGTCGGCCGAGATCACGCCGGCCTCGGTCGAGACGCCCACCACACGCCCCTGCTCCAGCACGAGCGCTCTTACACTCCGGCGGGTGAAGACGGCGCCCTTGTCCGACGCAAGCCGCGCGATGGCGGAAACGAGCCGGCCCGGATTGGGGCACTGGCCCTGCTCCGGCAGGAAGACCCCGGCGCAATAGGCCGGCGAGATGGCCGGCTCCAGCTCCCGCATCTGGCGGGCATCGAGGATTTCGACCTTGACGCCGCGCTCGCGCCGCATGGCGATGGACAAGGCACTGCCTTCCGGGCCTTTCGGATTCTCGTAGGCGAAAAGCTGGCCGCGATGCACGATCAGGTCCTCGCAGCCCGCCTCCTTCACCAGCGGCTCATAGCAGGTGAGCGTGAGCCGGTTCAGCGCGATCATCCCGTCCGATATGCGTTTTACGCGCGAAAGGCGGGAATTGGCGAGGAAACGGAGGAGCCACGGCAAAGCGTGGGGAAGATCGAGGAGGCGCAGCCCGATCGGCCCCTCCGGATCGAGCAGCATGCCGGGCACCTGGGCGGCGATGCCGGGCATGGCATTGGGAATGCAGGAGCCCGGTGAAAGCCCTCCCGCATTGCCATAGGAGCATTGCCCCGGACTGCCGGGATCGAGCGGATCGACGACCTCGACCGCGAAGCCTTCGTCGACAAGCGCGTTGGCCGCGCAGACACCGATGATGCCCGCACCGATGACGATCACTTTTTCGCTGCGACGCGGCTGTGTCATCTTCCCGCTCCGATCCTATCCGCCTCAGGGCGCGTCCGGCGCCGGCTTGCCGGCACGGAACGACGGCAGCGCGCGCGAATAGGCGATCTGCAGCATGCGGAAGTCCGAGAGATAGGCGATGAACTTGTAGCCGAGGTCGCGCATCTTCTGCCCGTACTCGACCGAGCCGACATGGATGCCCGGAACGACGCCGGCCTTGATGCAACGGTCGGCGATCAGCGCGATCGCTTCGTTCACGTCGCCCCACTTCGGATCGAAGCCGGGCGTGTATCCCATGGACACGGCAAGATCCGACGGGCCGACGAAGATCGCATCGAGGCCCGACGTGGCAAGGATCTCGTCCAGATTGGCGACGCCGTCCTTATGCTCGATCATCGCCATGGTGATGACCGTCTTGTTGGCATTGGCGAAATAGTCCGCACCGCCGTAGAGGCCCGCGCGGATCGGGCCGACGGAACGGCCGCCCTCGGGATAGTAGCGGCAGGCCTCGACGAAGGCGCGGCATTCCGCGGCAGTGTTGACCATCGGCACGATCACGCCGAAGGCACCGGCATCCAGCACGCGGCCGATGATCGCCGGATCGTTCCACGGCACGCGCACGAAGGGCGTCTTGTCGGTGGTGGAAATCGCCTGCAGCATCGACAGCATGTCGGAATAGTCCGCGCAACCATGCTGCATATCGACCGTGACCGCATCGAAATCCTGCTGTGCCATCATCTCGGCGGAAAGGCCGGAGGGGATCGCCAGCCAGCCGGTGACGGCGCATTCGCCTTTGGACCAAAGGGTCTTGACCTTGTTCTCTCGCATTTCGGGCTCCTCTTGGTATCTGGTTCAGGAATTCAGGATCAGATCGGCGGCCTTCTCGGCCATCGCGATCGTGGTGATATTGGTGTTGGCCGCGATGACGGAGGGCATGGCGGACGCGTCGACCACGCGCAGGCCTTCGACACCGCGCACCCGGCACTCGTTATCGAGCACGGCCATCGGATCGTCGTCGCCGCCCATCCGGCAACTGCAGGAGACATGCCAGCCCGACCAGACCGCCTTCTTCGCCCAGTCGACGATCAGGTCGCGGTTCTGCATCATCTCGTGCATCCGCTCCGTGGTGCCGAACTTCTGGCGCAGGAGCGTCTCGCGGAAGAAGGGCGCATAATCGAAAAGCAGCGCCGCCGCCCCTGTCTTGACGTAGTTCGACAGCTTGCGGACGGAAAGCAAGCGTGCTTCCTCGGTATAGCCGGCGAGGAACCACGTATTCACATGCGCCTGCACGCGCGGGTCCTCCATGATGCGGTATATCCGCTCGAAACCGTCGACGAGACGCATCAGGTCGCGCTCGTCGCCACCGAGGTTGAGGTTGACCACCGGCTCGTCGCGCCAGTCGGCCGTCTTCAGGGTAACGCTTCCGCGGGAATAGGACTTGTTCACGCAGACGTTCAGCGCGCCCATCGCCTTGCCGAGCGGATGCCAGCCGGCGCGGTTGACCGGCATCAGCAGCATGTCGGACGGCGAACAGCCGTCGTAGCCGGAGGAATAGCGCACGCCGAGGAAGATATGGCGGCGCTGGCCGGGCTTGAGCCGGGCGGAACGCTTGAAATGCGCGCCCACGGAAAGATGCGGGTGATCCATTAGATTGGCGCCGACACCGGGCAGGTCCGCCACGACCGGAATGCCGAGCGCGCGAAGGTCCGCGGCCGGGCCGATGCCGGCGCGCAGTAGGATCGGCGGCGTATGCAGCGCGCCGGAGGACAGGATGACCTCACGCGCCTGCCAGAGTTCCGGCGGCCGGTCTGCCGTGCGGGCATTGACGCCGGTAACGCGCCTGCCCTCGATCTCCAGCCCCTCGACCTGCGTATTGGCGAAGATATGCAGGTTCTTGCGGGCCCGCACCTCGCGGGTGAGGTAGCCGATGGCGGTCGAGACCCGCCGGTCGTTCTCGTTGGCCAGGGGAAGCGGGAAGGAGCCGTCGTCGAAGGAGGCGTTGTAGTCCTTTCTGTAAGGAGCGTCCTGCTCGGTGACGGCGAGCACCGACTTGGTAAAGCCCGCCCAGTCCTCGGGGAAGACGCGGCGGATCGGCATCGGGCCTTCCCTGCCGTGCAGCGGGCCGTCAAAGTCGAGATCGCGCTCCAGCTTGCGGAAATAGGGCAGCATCCCCTCCCAGTTCCAGCCGGCGGCGCCCATCGCCTCCCATTCGTCGTAGTCGGCGGGAAGCCCGCGCACGGCGAACTGGCCGTTGATCGACGATCCGCCGCCCATCACCCGCGCCTGCTCCAGGCGGGTCGGGGGGATGACCTCGGAATTGGAACGGGGGTTTCGGGCAAAGACCCTGAGCTTCGTCCAGTGGAACGCCGGGTCGAAATAGGAAAGGCCCGGATAGCTGTCGGAAATCACATCCGGCACGTTGTCAGGCGGGGTGTCGGGACCTGCTTCCAGCAGCGCCACCTGTTTGGCGGGGTTCTCGGACAGGCGGCCCGCAAGCGTCGCGCCGGCCGAGCCGCCCCCCACGATGACGTAATCGTAGATCATTTGCGAAGTCCTCAGAGATAGTTGATCCACACGGCCTTCTGCCGGGTGAATTCCTCGATGCCGGCGCGGCCCATGTCCTTGCCGAAGCCCGAGCCCTTCCAGCCGCCGGCGGCATAGGTGAATTCGGGATCGCGCCCGTGCTGGTTGACCCAGACCATGCCGGCCTCGACGGAGTCGGCGACCTTCATGGCAAGCTTCAGGTCCTGCGTGTGGACGGAGGCGGCAAGGCCGTAGATCGGGTGCTGCGCCTCGGCGATGGCCTCCTCGATCTCGTCATAGGTCGTCACCGACATAACCGGGCCGAAATACTCCTCTGTGAAACCGATATTGGCGCGCGAGACATTGGCCAGCACCGTCGGGGCATAGAAGTTGCCCTGGTTGGGACCTTCGAGCCGCGCCGCGCCGGTCAGCACCTCGGCGCCCTGCTTCACGGTCTCCTGCACGAGTTGGTCGATCCGCTCGAACTGCCGGGCGGAGATCACAGGGGCGAAGGTGGTGGCCTCGTCCCATGTGGGGCCGGCCTTGATCTGCTTCGTCCTTTCGAGGACGCGGTCGACCAGTTCGTCCGCGACCAACCGGTCGACGATCAGCCGCGAGGCGAGCGTGCAGACCTGGCCGGCATTGACCATGAAGGCGTTCGCGACGCGCGTTGCCACCGCATCCATGTCACCCGGATTGCGGGTGACGATCTGCGGGCTCTTGCCGCCGAGCTCCAAAACGACGGGCTTGATGCCGGATTGCGCCGCAAGCGTCATGACCGCCGTACCGGTTTTCGTGGAGCCCGTGAAGGAAACGATGCCGATGTCCGGATGAGCGACGATGGCCGCACCCGTCGTATGCCCCCAGCCGTTCAGCACGTTGAGAAGACCGCCCGGCAGTCCGGCTTCCGCAGCGCATTCGGCGAGCGCCAGCAGGCTGTGCGGCGTCAGTTCCGACGTCTTCATCACGACCGCGTTGCCGGCCGCGAGCGCCGGCGCGAATTTCCAAGCGGCGGTGATCATCGGGAAGTTCCACGGCACGATCGCGCCGCAGATGCCGTAGGGTTCCCGGCGCGTATAGCTGAGCGTCTCCGCCTTGGTGGCGGTGACGATGCCTTCCAGCTTGTCGCAGTATTCGGCGAAGTAACGGACGACGCCGGCGGTGCGGATGGCATCGCCGGTGACCGTGCCCGCCACAAGCCGGCTCGAGCCCATGGCTTCCAGGCGGCCGAGATACTCGGCCTTTTCCTCGATCTTCCCGGCGAAGCGGAACAGGACCTTCGCCCTGTCGCGTGGGTTCATTCGCGCCCAGCCGGAGGCGGCGAGCGCGGACTTGGCAGCGGCAACGGCCATCTCGACCGCATCCTTGCCGCCATCAGTGACGGGACGCATCGGCTGCTCATCCGAGGGGCGCAGCACGGCGATCTTCTCACCGGGCAACTCGACGAAGCGTCCGCCGATATGGTGGCCAGAGGGAATGGTGACTGTGTCGGGATTGAAGCTGAGGGACATGCTTTTCTACCTTCATATCTTGCCCGCGACGGGACGCAGGAAACCGTCCGGCCCCAGCGGGCCGGCGCTCTGGATGCGGGTTCGGCAATGCGCCGTTCGTTCCGGATCAGCCGCCTTCGAGGAAGGGGCGCAGTAGGTCGGCGGTCTCGTGGAAACGGCCGACGAAGCTCTTCAGCCGGGGATGGGTCGGTCGCAGCAGAACATCCTTCGGCGGCCCGTCCTCTGCGATGGTGCCAAGGTCGAGGAAGATCACCCGGTCGGCGATCTCGAAGGCGAAGCCGAGTTCGTGGGTCACAATGACCATGGTCATGCCGGTGCGGGCAAGATCGACCATGGCCTTCATCACCTCGCCGACCAGTTCGGGATCGAGCGCGGAGGTCGGCTCGTCGAACAACATGACCTGCGGCTGCATGGCGCAGGCGCGCGCAATGGCGACACGCTGCTGCTGACCGCCAGAAAGCTGGCGCGGATGCTTGCCGACATGCTCCTGAAGGCCCATCTGCGCGAGCAGGTCGAGCGCCTCCTTGCGGGTCACCTCGACATTCGCGCCCTTCACCGTGACCGGCCCTTCCATGACGTTCTCAAGAGCCGTCATGTGCGGGAAGAGGTTGAACTGCTGGAACACCATGCCGGTCTGCGAGCGGATACGGTTCACGATCTTGGACGGCACGCCATTGCCGTCGCGGCCGGCCGGGTCTGCATTGTAGATCGCCTCGCCGCCGATCGTGATGCGGCCTGCGGACGGCATGTTGAGGAGGTTGATGCAGCGCAGCAGCGAGGTCTTGCCCGAGCCGGAAGCGCCGATCAGCACCACGACCTCGCCCTTCTCGACCGAAAGGTCGACGCCCTTCAGTACTTCGCGTTGGCCGAATTTCAGCCGCAGGCCCTCGATTTTCAGAAGCGGATCGGACTTGCTCATTTGACGCGCTCCGAGATGGTTTCCAGCTTGCGCGACAGGAATGTCAGCGGCACCAGCAGGACGAGGAACATGACGCCGACCATGGTGTAGACTTCCATCGGCCGGTAGGTGAAGGAGCTGACATAGCTTGCCTGGTAGAGCAGGTCGGGCACGGTGATCATCGACATGAGGGTTGTATTCTTGATCTGGATGATGGACTGGCCGGCGAGCGGCGGGATCATGCGGCGGAAGGCCTGCGGCAGGATCACGCGGCGCATGCGCTGGCCGTAGGTCATGCCGAGCGCGGTGGAGGCGTCGGTCTGGCCCTTGTCGATCGACTGGACGCCGGCCCGCAGGATCTCGGCATAGAAGGCGCCGGCATAGAGGCTGAGGCCCGCAAAGCCGGCCCAGAACTTGGTCACGGCAAGGCCCGCGAAAATGGGGAAGGCGTAATAGATCCACAGCAGGATCACCAGAAGCGGGATATTGCGGAAGATCTCGACATAGACGCGCCCGAGCACGGAAAGGGCGCGTGAACCGGTGAGCTGGATCAATCCGACGACCAATCCGATCACGAGACCTGCGGCGATGGAGATCGCCGAATAGAACAGCGTGACCAGCAGCCCGTTCCAGAACAACGGCCAGTTCTGCTGAATGACGGAAATATCGAACAAATGCGTGACTCCAGGCTGGTTCGACCGGCACCGCACGGGCGCGGGGTGTGAGGACCTGCCGAACAAGGCGTCGGCAGATCCCTTGGCGGATCAGAAGCTGAAGTTGCTGGGCAGGATCGACAGATCGATGCCCCGGTCTTCCCACGACTTGGCAAGACGCCCCTGCGCAAGACCCAGCGAACGCTGCTGCTGGATCCAGTTGGTCAGGAAGTTGATGAAGCCCGCATTGCCCGGCTTGCGGGCGACGGCCAGCGTTGCCGGATTGCGCAGCATGGGCTCGGGCACCGAAACCTCGCCGTTGACCTGCTTGGATATCTGGAGAACATCGAAGATCGACTGGATCATCGCGTCCGCGCGGCCGGCCTGCAGTTCCATGATGGCGAGGTTGCGATCTTCCACAACGGTAATCTTCGCCTTGGGTAGCAGCGCCTCGGCGACGATCTGCATCGTCGAGCCCTTCTGGACGACGACGGTCTTTTCAGGCGTATTCAGCTCCGCCCAGGTGGCGACCGGCTTGCCCTTCGGCGAGAAGACGCCCCATGCATCCGTGAAGATCGGCTCCCAGAGATAGTCGACCACGAGGCCGCGCTTGGGGTTCGGATTCACGCCGATGGCGACATCGATCTTGTTGGCCTGGAAGTCGGCGGCAAGGTTGCCCCAGGTGGTTTCGACCGGCGTGACCTTGACGCCGAGTTCGTTCGCGACGTCCGTCAGGAAGTCGACGTAGAAGCCGCTCCAGGTGCCGGTGGACGGGTCCTTGATGTAGCCGGGCTCCTCGCCCACCATGACCGGGATCTTCAGTTCGCCGCTGGCGCGGATCTCGTCGATCACCGCCGAGGGGTTTTCCTGGGCGGTCGCCGGGCTCCACGCGGCAACAGCTACCGCCGCCCCCAGGGCGCAGGCCCGGAGGATGTTTCCGAAAAATGACATTTCAACTCTCCCTGATTTCTTTCAACGATTGAGCGCGGAGCGTTTCACCGGCTCAGGAACCCCCCGGAAAGCGGATCACCCTTTTCGAGGTATAGTGTGCCCTGGGAGGCGACATGAGCCTCTCCCCGGACGATGACGGCATAACCCGTCGTACCGCAGGTCTCGCTCTTTTCGGCAAGTTCCGCGGCAAAGGGCACGCCGAAAATATTCTCGGCGCGATAGGTATCGGTCTCCGACAATTCGCCGCGGATCAGCAGCTGCGCCATCCGCGCGCAGGTGCCGGTGCCGCAGGGCGAACGGTCGTACTTGTTGGGCGCGAGCACCAGGAACTGGCGCGAATCCCCCTTGCCGAGATCACTATGGAACAGGACCGAAGGGGCAGGAAGGCCGCGCATCTCGGGCCGTCCGTCCGTGGCCTTCGCGATGGCTTCCTTGATCCTCCAGCCGAGCGCAAGGCCGGCCGAAGCATTTTCGGGGGTGAGCGCCAGCCCCAGCGGGTCGGCCGCCACCATCGCATACCACATGCCGGAATAGAGGATGTCGGTGCGGATCGTACCGAGCCCCGGAACCTCCACTTCCAGTCCTTCGATGCCCATATAGGCAGGCACGTTCTTCAGAGAGACCGCGCCGAGACGCCCCTCCCCGTCCCATTCCAGCCGGACATCGACCACACCGGCCGGCGTTTCCAGCGAAAACCGGTCGCCGGTGGCCGGAGAAATCGCGCCCGTAAAGGCCAACGTCTTGGCAAAGCCGATGGTGCCGTGGCCGCACATGCCGAGATAGACGTAGGACGAGATGAAGATCGCACCGAAATCCGCCACTTCGGAGGAAACCGGAATGAGCCCCACCATGGCGGCATGGCCGCGGGGCTCATGCAGGAGCGCGGGACGGAGATGATCGAAGCGGCGCTCGAAGTCCTCGCGCTTCTCCAGCACGCTGCGCCCTCGAAGCGGCGGAATCCCTCCCAAAACGGCACGGGTCGGATGCCCGGCCGTATGGGTGTCGATATAGGGAAAAGCCGCCTCGACGCCGATCATTTGCGACCTTCTCCGAACTCCGCACGGATCGCGTCTCGCGTCTCGCGCCAGATCTTCTCGATCAGATCGTGCTCCAGTGCGTAGGAACGCTCGGCATCGCCGTCCACGATCGCCTGGAAAACCCGCGCCGTGTCGTCGAAGGAGAGATCCACCACATTCCGGTCGCGCTGGTAGAGGTGATAGCGATAGCGCAATGCCTGCTTTTCCAGCCCCTTGAGCAGCCGGCGTAGCGTGGTGTTGTCAGCGATCTCGTAGATCAGCTCGGAACCGCGCACGTCATGCGTGAAGAAGAGCCGGGCATCGCCGGCCTCCCGCGCCTGTTTCATCCCGTCGAGCACCTGCCAGAGCTGTGCCTTAAGGGCGGCATTAGCAGAGCGAGCCGCCTGCTCGGCCGCAATGGCTTCCAGGGCGATGCGGCAGCGGTAGATCTCATCGAAATCCCGCAACGACATGGGCGTGACCCAGATACCCTTGCGCGCCTCGCGCAGCACGAGACCGTCACGCTCCAGCGAACGCAACGCATCCCGCACCGGAGAGCGACTGACACCATAGCGCTCCGCCACATCTTCCTCGGTTAGCCGCTCGCTCGGCGCGAGTTCTAGGAAGACAATCGCATTCTCAAGCACGGCAACGAGGTTGTCCGCGATTCCAGCCGAAAGCTTGTATGAGTGGCTCATATCCATGCACTCACCATACTGTACTCTGTATACAATGCAAGCTCCTTTTTCGTTTCGCCCTTCTTGGGGCTATCGGGTCCCAGCATTCAATGGCCGCAAAGGATTGCGGCATAATCGAACAGTGAACGCCAATAGGATGAAAACTTCTTATGCAGCGGACTAGCGATTCGAATCGAGCACCGGCTCAGCGCAATGATCGCCCGCTACTGTTGGCATGAGCCATCTCTCGAGAGATGCGAGAATTAATCACAAATCCTCGCTCTGGCAGCCATTGCAGTGATAGCGCTCATTTAAACGCATCATGGTGATGCAGCAAAAGCCGAAGACAGTTTGAAAGAGTTGTTCAGAGATGACTATGCTCACGGAACTCCTGATCAGCGGCGGGACGTACAACTACGTTTGGCCCTATGCCAACGGAAGGGAGATGGAGCAGGTGGTGGAGCCGCTCGTCACGGCCGTGCTGGACGCAGTCCTGAAGGACGACGTACTCTATGAGTACCTCGCGTTGGTCGATGCGATCCGGCTCGGGAACCAGCGGGAAGTTGGTCTCGCGGCCAACCACCTCAAGTCAAGGATCGTGAGCAAATGACGCGATCCGCGCTCAACTGCTGGAAATGATGAAAGCCGTTGCCTCGGCCCTTGGCGAAGACCTCCGCTCGCGCTTGGTCTTCCTTGGCGGAGGCACGCCCGTGCTATTCATCACTGATCCGGTCACGCTCGAGGATGTGCGTGCCACAGACGACATCGACCTGATCGTTGACCTGGCGGGCCTTCTCGCCTGGGCACAGATCCAGGAGGACTTCGACACCGGGGCTTCATGGAGGCCGCTGACGAAGCGGTGAACCGCCTTCGTCGCCTGCTGGAATTCGCCAGCTACCAATGGGCGGCGCGTGCGCGAATGGTGCCAGGAGCACCTGCGCATTATCACCGCGCTCCAGGAGGGCGACCGCTCGCAGCCGATCTGATGAAAGGCCATCTCAAAAGGGCGAAGGCCAGCGCCGAGCAGACGAAGCGCGAAGGATAGGGGAACGCCAGCCGACACCCTATCCAAGCCGCACCCCGTTTGCATCGAAGACATGTCGCGCCTCCTTTCGGAAGGAGACGTGGACTGTCGATCCGATATCGGCATTCGTTCGCTCACGCATGCTGGCGAGGATGCGTTCCCCGGCGATCTCCAGCGACAATACCGTTTCCGACCCCGTCGGCTCGACGAGAAGGACACGGGCCGGAATGCCGGCAGGGTCGATCTCCACATGCTCCGGGCGTATGCCGAAGACGATATCGCCCGAGGCTCCCAATGCGCCTGTCGCCGTCGCGAGGACGGTCCCGTCCCCGGCGACGAGCAATCCCTGCGACACCCTGCAAGGTATGAAATTCATGGCGGGCGAGCCGATGAAGCCGGCGACGAAGCGGTTGACGGGACGGTCGTAGAGGTCGAGCGGACGGCCGACCTGCTCGATCCTGCCATTGCGCAGCACGACGATCTTGTCGGCCATGGTCATGGCCTCCACCTGGTCATGCGTGACATAGATGGACGTCGTCCCGAGCCTCTGGTGCAGGTCCTTGATTTCCTGGCGCATCTGCACGCGCAGCTTGGCATCGAGGTTAGACAGCGGCTCGTCGAACAGGAAGACGGCCGGCTTGCGGACGATCGCGCGACCCATGGCCACGCGCTGGCGCTGGCCGCCGGAAAGCGCGCGCGGATAGCGCGCAAGAAGCGGCTCCAGGTTGAGAATGGCGGCGGCGGAGCGGACCGCCCTGTCGATCTCGTCCTTCGGCAATCCGCGCAGCTTCAGCGAGAAACCCATATTCTCCGCGACCGTCATATGCGGATAGAGCGCGTAGCTCTGGAAGACCATGGCAATGTCGCGGTCGCGCGGTGCGACATCGTTGACGACATTGCCGCCGATCGAGACCGAACCGCCCGTCACCGATTCCAGCCCCGCGATCATCCGAAGCAGCGTCGACTTCCCGCATCCGGACGGGCCGACAAGGGTCACGAATTCACCGTCGGCGATATCGATCGAGACACCGTGGATGGTTTCGAGGTCGCCGAACCGCTTGCGGACGTCGGAGAGGGTTACGCTGGCCATCAGGTTCCACTTTCTTTCTTGAGCGGCACGGCGTTCCCGCCCTCCGCCATATAGGCGACGATCTCTTCGACGATGCCGTCGAGCGCGCCCGTCATGTCGACCCTGATGTGCGGGAGATCCAGCGGCTCGAATTCGCCATGGATGCGCGCGGCCTTTTCCGGGGTGCGCTGCGCCCTGAGGTTCGAGGCATCGGAAAGGCCGTTCTTCAGCCGTTCGCTGATGACATCGAGCGGCGCGTCGCAATGCACCACATGGACGCGCGCATGGTGCCGCTCCGCCAGCGCGACGATGCTGCGAACCTCGTGCGCGCGTGAAAACGGCTTGCCGTCGATGATCAGGCGGGCCCCGTCGTGACGGTGCAGGATATATTGCAGGACGGAAAGCAGCGCATCCGTCCCGACCTGGTTCTGATCGGGGGAATAGTCGAGATAGACATCCGGGAAGATCGCATCCCGGATCCTGTCGCGACTGAGAATCTCCGCACCGATGCGCCGGGCCAGCGCATCGGCGAGCGTCGTCTTTCCGACGCCGGGCAGGCCCACGAGCAGGATGACTTGGGACGCAGGCGCTGCCGGCATGGCTCTTTACTCCGCGCGTCCGTTGGCGCCGAACATCCGCAGGCGGCGGTCGACGGCGATCTCGGCGAGCCTGCGCGACTCCGCCATCGGCTCGCGCGTATCGACCACCGGGTCGGCGACGCTGTAGGCCTTGATCAGCGCTTCGCGGAAGCCGCCCTTGACGGCGGCGTCGATGTTGATCTTGGCGATGCCCGCCTTGACCACGGCGGAAACCGTCTCGGCGGGAACGCTCGTTCCCCCATGCAGCACCAGCGGCATCTTCAGCGCGGCGGAAAGCTGCTCGACCAGCGGCACGTCGATCGGCGCGCCGTCGCCGAGAACGCCGGGCGTATTGCCGATGGAGACGGCGAGATAATCGACGCCGGTGTCGCGCACGAAGGCCACCGCCTCCTCGACCGTCGTCTTGCGCTCGATGACCTCGTCGCCCTCTTCCGCCAGCGTTTCGCCGATCTGCGCCTCGACGCCGACGCCGTGGCGGCGCGCCAGCGCAACGACCTTGCGCACGAGTTCGACATTCTCGTCGTAGGATGCGCTCGACGCGTCGATCATGACGGAATCGAAACCCGCCTCGATGCACATCCGCACCGTCTCGTAGTCGGCGCCATGGTCGAGATGGAGGATGAGCGGGACGGACGTGCGGCCGCGCGCGGCTTTGGCCATGCCCATGAAATAATCGAGGCCGACATGCTTGAGGCCGCCCATCGTGGTGCTGAGCATCAGCGGCGCCCTCGCCTTCTCGGCAGCGCTGGAGATCGCCTGAACGGCCTCCAGGTGATGCGCGTTGAACATGCCCACGGCCCAACCCTCGCGATAGGCCTTGTTGATCCAGTAGGTTGCGCTTTCTCTGATCATGATTGCTCCATCGATAGTAAAAGGGCGCCGCACAGGTTCGGGTCCGCCGCATAACTGCGGACCAGGCGCGGCTGGCTTGCTGCGGGATAGGTGAAGGCCGGAATGAGCGCGGCGAGCCGGTCGAGATCGAACCACGCCTGGTTGAGGGCGCCGCCGGAAAGGATGACGCATTCGGGCTCGACAAGCGTGACGGCATTGCCGATGGACAGCGCCAGGCGCTGAAGAGGCACGTCGCTCGCCGACTTGTCCGCCTGCGCGAGGCCGGAGGCCTCGGTACAAAGGCATCCCTGATGGCCGCAATAGCAGCGCGCGCCGGAGGGATCTACGATCGTATGGCCGAAGGCGTTCGCGCCGCGTCGCGCACCGCGCCACACGCGGCCATCGAGGATCAGCGCATGCCCGATGCCCGTGCCGATGCCGAGATAGAGCGCGGAGGTCGCGCCTGCCGCGGCACCGAGCCGCGTTTCATAGGCAGCGCCGCAGAAGACGTCGGTCTCCACGAGAACGGGACAGGAAAAGGCATCCGCCAGGATCCGGCGCAGCGGCACGTCCTTCCAGCCGAGGTTTTCCGAGGCGAGGAGATAACCCTCGTCATCGACCACCGCGGCGACCGAAACGCCGATCGACTGCGGCCGGCCGGTGCCCCATTCGCGGATGAGGTCGGACAGCAGGGCGACGAAGTCGGCCGGCGTCATTCCGGCCACGCGGCGCGAGCGGTGCTGGTGGCGCCATTCGCAGCCGGACTGCGCGGCCGCCACACGCACATGGGTGCCGCCGAGATCGACCGCATATCTCATTTGACACCCGATGCGACGGCGCCTTCGACGAAATATCGCTGGAGGCAGAGGAAGAAGATCGCGGTGGGCAAGGCGCCGAACACGGAAACCGCCATGACCTCGCCGTACTGCGTGTTGAAGCCGGCCTGGAACGCGGCCATGCCGAGCGGAAGCGTGCGCAGCGTATCGTCGGAGGCGACGATCAGCGGCCAGAGATAGCTGTTCCAGGTCAGGTTGAACGTCAGGATCGCGACCACGCCGGCCGTCGGCAGCACCATCGGCAGGATGATCGAGAAAAGGATGCGCGGCTCGCTCGCGCCGTCGATCCGCGCCGCCTCGATATAGGCGTCGGGGATCGACACCATCGCCTGGCGGAAGATGAAGATGCCGACCACGTTGAAGGCCGTGGGGAGGATCAGGCCGGCATAGGTATTGGTCCAGCCGAAGGCGTGCACTTCGAGGAATAGCGGAATGACGATGGCTTCGAGCGGGATCATCACGGAAACGAGCACGATCATCCAGAAGAGGGGCGCGAGGCCATGGCGGAACTTGGCGAAGCTGTAGCCCGCAAGCGCGCTCAGCAGCACCGTCAGGATCACGGAAATGCCCGAGGCGAGAAGCGAGTTGAGGAGATAGACGAAGAACGGGCGCTGCGAGAAGGCCGAGACATAGTTCCTGAACCCGGCCGATCCGATCGAGAAGAGCGCGGTGCTGAAGATTTCCCGGCTTTCCTTGAGCGAGGAGGACACCATCCACACGACGGGATAGAGCGTGAGCACGGCTCCGAGCAGGAGAATGGCGATGGCGCTGTAGCGCTGGAAGGCGGAGCTAGGCATTGCGGTCCCTCAGAAGCCAGATCTGCACGAGGCTGACGAGGAGGATGCCGCCGAAAAGCACGACCGAATAGGCGCTGGCGCGACCCATATCGAGATAGCTGAACGACGTCTTGTAGATCAAAAGGGTCATGATCTGCGTGGAATTGGCCGGCCCGCCGTCGGTGACGATCTGCTGGAAGGCGAAGGTCTTCAGTCCGTTGACCGTGGACAGCACAACCGCCAGCGCGATGGTCGGCTTCATCGCCGGAAGCGTGATGTAGCGCAGGACCTGGAAGCCGCGCGCACCGTCTATCGACGCCGCCTCGTAATAGTCGCGCGGGATCGCCAGGAAGCCGGCAAGGAAGATGATCATGTAGTAGCTCGCCGCGTGCCACCAGCTCATGATGACGAGAGCGATCGGCGCGTAATTGCTATTGTTGAGCCAGGGGATCGGGCTGCCGCCGAGGCTGGTGACCGCGTCGTTCATCGGTCCGTTGAAGTTGAAGATCAGCTTCCAGACGAGCGCGACCGAGACGATCGGCATGACCGAGGGGATGAAGAGAAGCGTGCGCCACAGCCTGCGGGACGTCCGCACCTGCGTCAGCGCCCAGGCCATCACGAACGACAACCCCAGAACCGGCACGACCGTATAGGCGACATAGGCGATGGTGATCCAGAGCGAGCTCATGAAGGCCCGGTCATGCGGCAGCGCGGCAAAGTGCTTGAAGCCGACATAGACCGGGTCCGACAGGAGATCGTAGTCATGAAGACTGATGTAGAAGGAAAAGAGGATCGGATAGAGCTGGAACAGCAGGATGTAGCCGAGGGCGGGCAGCGCGAAGACGATGCCCCAGACGGTCACGTTGCTCTGCCGGAAACGGCTCTGTCCGATCTTCATTGCTGCGGGCCTTACTTCTGCCGGACGCTGTCGATGTCCTGGGCGGCGTGGTCGAGCGCATCCTTCACCGGGACGCCCTGGGCGAACTGCTCGATGGCGGCCTTGATCGCGTTGCCTTCCTGCGTCCAGGTCTCGGAGCGCCAGACGAAGGAACCGTGCTTCTGGCCTTCGGCGAAGATCGCCGCGCCGCGGGTGTTCTTCGCCGTCTCGCTCTCGGCCCAGCCCTTGCGGCCCGTGACATAGCCCGTGGCGGCAAGGTAGCCCGCGCTGTCGGAGGTCAGGAAGTTGAGGAACTCGAAGGCTTCCTTCTTGTGCTTCGAGCCTTCCGTGACGGCCAGCGCATAGGAGTTCAGGAGCGTCTTCGGATTGGCGGCGTCGAGCTGCGGAAGCGGGGCGACGACATATTGCTCCTTGACCTCGTCGGAGAACAGCGGCGGCGCCCAGATGCCGGCGATCGCTATGGACTGGCGGCCTTCGCTGAAGTCCTGCAGCGCGTTGACCGGATTGACGGTCGCCATGGTCGGCCCGCCGATCTTCTTGTCGATCAGCGCCTGCCACGTTTCGGTGAAGGCCTTGACGCAGGCATCCGAATTGATCGTCGCCTTGCCGTTCGCATCGACGACATCGCAACCATATTGCTGGAGGATCGGCCAGTATTGCTGGGCATACCAGTAGGGATCGAGGTTCCAGACCCAGTTGAAGCCGAGGCGCGAGCCGTCTTCCTTCGTCAGCTTTGCCGAGACGTCGAGCAGGTCGTTCCAGCTTTTCGGCCAGTTCGCCTCGTCTTCCGCATCGAGGCCGATCTCCTTGAAATGCGCCTTGTTGATGAAGAGCGCCAGCGTGTTGAACTCTTCCGGAACGCCGTAGACCTTGCCGTTGATCGTCAGGCCGGAGAGGGCCTGGGGCTGATACAGCGACTCGAGCTCGGCGGCGTCCTTCACGCCGAACGCGGCATTGTCGACTTCGGCCAGAATGCCGCGGCCGGCATATTGCGGGAAGAGGTAGTCGAGAACGTTGACGATGTCCGGCGCGTTGCCGGCGGCGATCGCGGCGAGCAGCTTGACCTCATAGTCGCCATGCGGGTCGTCATGCAGCTTGATCGTGATGTCGGGATGCTGCGCGGTGAATTCGGCGGCCTTCTTCTCGATGAATTCGCGTGCCGGCGGGTAGGTGTGGTGCCAGAAGGTCAGCTCGACGGCGGCGGCCATGGACGATGCCGACAGGACGGTCGCAGCAGACAATGCGGCAATATATGCGGATTTCCTGATGAAATTCATGATTTCCTCCATTGCTGACGGCCTCACTCCCGAGCCGTCCTCCGTCTTTTGCCTACATGACAGTTTATGTTTCGCAAAATGTTTTTTTATGCAATTTATGAAGCATAATGCGTCAAAAACGAGGGTAAAATGACCTCCACAGGGGATTCTCTGCTCCACCGCGTCTCGCGCATGGAGTTTTCGGCCGCTGAAAAGCGCGTCATCGAGCTCTTGCTGAGCATTGCCGAATATGACGTGGCGGGCCTGCCCTCCTCGGCCATCGCCGAACGAACGGGGACGAGTCGCTCGACGGTCGACCGGCTCTGCAAGCGCCTGGGATATAACGGCCTCAAGGAGTTGCGCCGGGCGCTGCTTCAGGAAAGCCGCAGCATGCAGGGGCCGGTCTCGACGCATGTGGTGTCGGACGCCATCGCCCATTCCGACAGTTTTGCGGAAATCGCCTACAAGGTATTTCACAGCGCGTCGGTCCGGGCCCTGCGCTTTGCCGATCTCCTGTCCCATTCCACGGAGCTCGACCGGCTCGTCAATGCCATCCGCGACGCGCGCAGCGTGCAGGTCTTCGGCGTCGGCGCCTCGGCGGTCGTGGCGCTGGACCTGCATCAGCGCCTGATGCGTCTCGGCATACGCATCGCATTCTCCGAGGACCATCACAACCAGATCGCCGGCGCATCCCTGATGGAGCCGGGCGATCTGGCGATTGCCATTTCCTATTCCGGCCGGACGCGGCCGACGCTGCACGCTGCCCAGATCGCCAGGACGCGCGGCGCCACCCTCGCCGCCGTCCTCGGCGTCTCCACCTCCCCCCTGGAAGCCATTGCCGACATCCCGATAATCACCCCGCCGGGGATCAACCTGTTCGGCGCGGACGCCGTGATGACACGCGCGCTGGAGATCATGTTCAACGAGGTGCTGTTCCACTGCCTGGCGTTCGGCAACGAGAAGATGATGCAGAATGTGTCAAGAATCGAGGACGACCTGCGGGATGAGCGACGATAATTCTTATTGCTCCATGCACGCAACCAGGCACGAAGCGTTGATTCACGCTCTTGAATAGATTCGAACTGAAGATCGTGCGCCCAAACATCTAAAAGTGACCTGCGTCTTGCGAGGCGAGCAATCACAATCGCCCCCTCCCAACCGGAAGAATGCGGTCGAGAGGGATGCCATAGGTAGGGCTTCAGCTTCCCAAGTCGATCCGCACGAGTTCCCCACTCGTCATCGACCTGCGTGCGGCATCTGCCAGCAACACCGCGTTCCGTCCACTCCGAAAATCAGATTCAATCTTCCGGCCATTCGAAACCGCATCCACGAAATAGTTCAGTTCAGTAGCATAAGTCGGGAGGTAGCGTTCCATGAAGCTTGGGAGCAGGGTGTCGCGTGCCCCCGTATTGGCTGCTCCGAAGCGCTCAACACCTGTCTTCAGAAGGTTGCTTGAAGTGACCATTCCTTTGGAGCCAAACACTTCGACACGCTGATCATAACCGTAGACAGCCCGGCGACTACAATCGATGCGGCATATGGCGCCATTCTCAAAGCGTATCATGACGTGAGCCGTGTCGGTGTCGCCGAGTTCGCCGATGGCCGGATCGACCATGTTGCTGCCCATCGCGCAGAGCTCCAGACGCCCTATTGCACCTGTCAGCCACAAAGCCATATCGAAGTCGTGGATCATCTGGTCATGGAACTGGCCCCCGGACACAGCGATGTACGAGGCTGGCGGCGGTGACGGATCGCGGCTGATGATCGTGACGACTTCGACGGAACCAACCTCTCCGTCCAGTACGGCCTGCTTGACTGCCATGTGGGTCGCATCGAACCGTCTCTGGAAGCCGATCATAATCGGCACGTCGCAGTCCTTGATCCGATCCGCGCAATAGTCCACGCGCGCCAAGTCGAGGTCAATCGGTTTCTCGCAGAGGATCGCCTTGCCAGCCCTGGCCGATTCGACGATGAGATCGACATGCGTGTTCGTCGCGGACGCGATGATGACCGCGTCGACCGATGGATCATCGAGGGCAATACGGGGTTCGGCGATGGCCTTAGCCCCGTACCGTCCCGCAAGTTGTCGGGCGCGCTCCAGATCGACGTCACAGACATATTCCAGCACGGCCGTGTCGTGCGCCGCCAAATTCGCTATGTGCTGCGCGCCCATGCGACCAGCACCGAAAACACAAAACCTCATAGGACTTTCCTCGTAGATCTATATTGCAGCAAGACGTTGCGGGGGACCTGGCACTTTGACCTGGACCGAGAACAACCCGCCAGCAAAGGGAGCCGCGCGAAGCTCCTCGGCGGTGTGCATCACGCGAAGCGTCGTCGCAAAAAGGGTCTTCCGATCCCTCCCCCCGAACGTCACGCATGTCGGCCCCTTTGTCGGAAGCTGAACCCTTTCCTGCACGACACCTTCCTGACTGATGCGAACAAGGCATCCGCCCCAGACGCGGGCATTCCAGTAAGCGCCCTCAGAGTCGACCACCGCACCATCAGGTCGACCATCGGCAATGTCGAGTCCCGCCAGCGGACTGATTTCGCTGAGGTCTCCCCAGCCGGAAGTACCGATCTGGAACCGCCGGATCGTCCCTTCCGCGGTATCGGCGAAATACATGAGGTCGCCTGACGGCGAGAACGCGATTCCGTTGCTGATCGTGACATCGGACAGTAACTTACTGACCTTGCCTTCTTGAGAGCAGCGATAGAGAGCCGCGACGGGCTTGCGGTCTCGCTCGTCGAACGTCCCGAACACTACGCCGCCGAACGGATCAACGGCGGCATCGTTGACGCGGGTCTGGGGTAGATCCTCTTCGATGACGGAGATCGTCTCGAAGGACTTGAAACCGGCATCGCTGATGGCCACCCGCGTTGCCAGCCCAACCACGAAACCCGGCTGCTTGCGCGGCAGGATGAAACCGGCACGCTCCGGAAGCGGGAAAACGGTTACAGTCCCATCCCCGCTTAGCCGATAGATTCTGCTTTCAGCAATATCGGTCCAATAGACGCACCCGTCGCGATGATCCCAGACGCAGCCTTCGCCAAGGGTATTCTTGCAATCGACAATGCAGGATGCCTCCATCGTCATCCCCTTACCGAGGAGGACATCCCGATCGAAGCGAGATAGTCAAAGCTTTCCCGCGCATTGCTCAACGGCGATGCATCCCCCGTCGGATCGACGTCCTGCTCGACGACCGCCATTCCGCGATAATCGATCGCTGTCAGAGCATCACGAACGGCGACAAAATCGACGACCCCCTTGCCCAGTGGGCAGAAGATGCCGCGGGCAATCGCGTCGAAGAAACCAGTTCCATCGGCGATGCAGGCCGCGTGGACCTGCTTGTCGATGTTCTTGAGGTGCATGTGACCGATACGGCTGCCATATCGGCGGATGAGGCCAATCAGGTCGATACCGGCATAGGCGGAGTGACCAGTATCGACGCAAAGGCCGACAAGATCGTCGGGAAGATCGCTCATCGCACGATCGAGCTCGTCCTCATACTCGACATAGCAACCTGCATGAGCATGCAGATAGGACTTCACGCCGTAGTCGTTCCCGGCGATCTTCGCGAGCTCGACAATGCGGCCCATCATCGCCTTCCATTCATCTGCAGAAAGGCGGGGAGCATCGCCCGATCTGCCGGCATATTTTCCACGCTCGTCCGAAACGCGATCGATGATCACGAGACGGGGAGCACCGAGATCCTTCAGGATGGCGCAGGTTCGGCGCGTCTTATCGACGACACGTTCAAAGGCGCGGGGATCTGTCAGCGGATCAAAAAGGCCGCCTGCGGAAAGCACGAGATTGCGCTTTGCAAGCTCGTCCTTGAGCTGGGACGGATCGGTCGGGAAATAGCCGACCGGCCCGAGGTCGATCGCGGAAAACCCTGCCGCGGCCGCTTCGTCGAGAACCTTCGTCCAGGCGGGGTTTTCGGGGCGGTCGGCGAAATCGACGCCCCAGGAGCAGGGAGCGTTTGCAAGCCGATAGGCAACGGGCATCAGGCGATCTCCTCGGTCTTGACCCACCGGCCTTCATCGGCCGAAACCAGCACCGCCTCGACAACGCGATCGACGATGTAGCCGAATTCGAAATCCGCGACCCATCTCTTGCCCGCCGCGACGGATTCGATGAGCCGGCGAGCCTCGATGATCTTCAGGTCGTTATAGCCAAGCGGATTGCCCTGAAGGCCGAAAAAGGCGGCATAGTCGGGATGCTGCGGCGCGACCAGCACGCGCTTGTATCCGCGCTCCGCGGGATCGTCGGTCACGCGATAGAGGTTGAGTTCGTTCATCCGCTCCTGGTCGAAGAAGAGGGCGCCCTTGGTGCCCTGGATCTCGTAGGAGAGGTAGAGCTTGCGGCCGGTCCCGATACGGCTTGCCTCGAGATAGCCGGAGGCGCCGTTCTTGAAACGGCAGATGAAGTGCGCGAGGTCGTCATTCTCGACGGCGCGCTCGACACTCTTCGCATCACGCCGTTTGGCGTGCAGCACCTGACGCGCGCCGCTGACCTCGGTGACCTCCCCGACGAGATAGTGCGCGAGGCTGAGGACGTGGCTTGCCATGTCGCCCAGCGCCCCGGCCTTGCCCGCCGCTTTCGCATCGGTCCGCCAGGTGAACGGGAAGCTTTCATCGACCATATAGTCGTTGTCGAACGTGCCGCGGAAATGGAATATCTCACCGAGCTCACCATTCTCGATCAACTGGCGAGCATAGGCTTGGATGGGACTGCACAGGTAGTTGAAGCCAACGACGGTCACGACGCCGGCCTTTTGGGCGGCCTCATGCATCCGGCAGGCTTCGGCTGCCGTATTCGCCATCGGCTTTTCGCAATAGACATGCTTGCCGGCGGCGATGGCAGCAAGAGCGATCTCAGGATGAACATCGTTGGGCGTCGTGATGTCGATGACGTCGATGTCGGGATCATTCACGATGCTACGCCAGTCCCCTGTATGGCGCTCAACTCCGAAGCGCCCAGCGAATTCCTTCGCCGCCGCTTCGTTGACGTCGGCGACCGCGGCGATCTTCAGGATAGCCGGGTCGGTTCCAAATATCCGCGTGGCATTTTCGAACGCGGCGGCATGGGCGCGGCCCATCCAGCCCGCGCCGATAAGACCTACTTTAATGACGGTCACTTCTTGTCTCCGTATGACGTATCAGATTGTTCCACCAAGCTCGTCGGAAAGGGTCTGCAATTCCTTCCCGCCGGCCATCAGGTTTTGCAGCTCGTCGATCGCGATTTCGTCCTTCTTGAAGATGCCGAGCGTTTTGCCGCGATTGAGGACCGTGAAGCGGTTCCCGACCGCATAGGCATGACGAACGTTGTGCGTGATGAAGATCACGCCGAGGCCCTTGGATCGGACGGCATCGATATATTTAAGGACCATGGAGGTCTGGGCGACGCCAAGCGCCGAGGTCGGCTCATCGAGGATGAGCACCTTCGCGCCGAAATAGACCGCCCGGGCGATCGCGACGCACTGGCGCTCCCCGCCGGACAAGGTGCCGACGGCCTGATTGGGATCACGCACATCAATGCCGATCTTCATCATTTCGTCATGGGTGACCTTCTCGGCGAACCTTGCGTCGAACCAGGAGAACGACCCTATGCGCTTCATGGGCTCCCGGCCCATGAAGAAATTCCGGCTGACCGACATCAGCGGGATCATGGCGAGATCCTGATAGACCGTCGCGATGCCGGCATCCAGCGCGTCTCGCGGGCTGCCGAATTCCACAGGCTTGCCGTCGACAAGAAATTCGCCCGACGTCGGCTTGTGCACGCCGGACAGGGTCTTGATCAGGGTCGACTTGCCCGCACCATTATCGCCCAGCAAGCAGAGGACCTCTCCCGGGTGCACGCTGAGCGAAACGCCGTTCAGTGCGATCACCGGCCCGAAATGCTTCACGAGATTCTTGATCTCGATGAACGGGGTCGTGTTGTCAGAGTTTTGACTGTTCAGCATGGACGTTCTCCTCAACGCTCGCCGGTTACGCGCTTGCGGATGATGTTGTTGAAGAGGACGGCAAGGAGAAGCATGCCGCCGAGGAACACCTGATACCAGTCTTGGTCGATCTGCGTGTAGGTGAGACCGATGAGGACCATGCCGAAGATGATCGAACCGAAGAATGCGCCGATTGCCGAACCGTAGCCGCCGGTGAGGAGGCAGCCGCCGATAACCGCGGCGATGATGGCCTCGAATTCCTTCTGGAAGCCGCGTCGGGCATCCGTCGATCCGGCGTCGAGCACGGTCAGGATGGCGACCAGGGCCGCGGCACAGGCGGTCAGAATGAACAGGATCGTCTTCACGCGGGCAACCGGCACGCCGGAATTGCGAGCGGCATTGGCATCACCACCCGCAGCGAAAATCCAGTTGCCGAAGCCTGTGCGCACGAGCAGGTATGTCGCTCCAAGCGCAATGGCCAGGAACCACAGGAGTTCCACCGGTACGCCGGGGACAGCGGGGCTACCGTTGGGGAACTTCGTGATGAGATCGTTGTCGGCCAGATACTGGAAAAAGCCCTTGAACGCATCGCCCGAGAAGAAGGGAACGAGCGGGCTATCCGCGGCGGCTTCCTTGATTCCTCGCATCTGCGTCGCGCCGCCCGTCACCCATTTTAGGCCGACGAGGGAGAGACCGCGAAGGATGAACAGGAACGCTAGCGTCACGATGAACGACGGCAGGCCGGTCCGCATCACGATCTGAGCGTTGGTTATACCAAGCAACGCGGCAACAGCCAGCGTCAGCAGAATCGCAACGCTGAGCGGCAAGCCCCAGGCCACGACGGCCGCGCCGAAAACCATGCCGCTGAAGGCGATCATCGAGCCGATCGACAAGTCGAACTCGCCGCCGATCATCAACAGGGCAGCCGCCACTGCGAGAATACCGAGCTGGGCGGCCGGCGCCATGAAGTTCATCACGCCAGCCAGCGTGAACATCTGCGGGCTTGCGGTCGTGAGGAAGAACACAAGCACGAAGGCCAGGCCGGCCAAGGCACCAAGTTCCGGCTTCCGGATCAGGGATGCCATCAGCGAAACGCGGATCAATCGCTCGTCTTTAGCCCCGCCTTCGGGCGCCTTGGATACGTCTACCATGTCACTATCTCCCGATCGGGCATGGATAGCTGCACGCTATCCATGCCTCGATTTCTGCTATCGGATGGCCTTCTCGGAAAGCTCCAGGACCTGCGGCGCTTCCTTCGCGGTGATGAACTTCGGTCCGCTCTCGATCAAGTCGTTGGTCGGCATCAGACCGTTGCGGATGTAGTTCGTCAGCAGGACGGTGCTGAGATAGCCGTGGAAATAGGGCTGATGCTCCACGGCGAACTCCGCCTTGCCGTCGATGATGGCCTGGAGGAAGCCCGGCGACAGATCGAAGGAGACTACCTTCACGTCGGTCCGTCCGAGGTCCTGAACAGCGGCGACCGCAGGCTCACCGGCCTGGCCGGCGCTGAGGCCGACGACGGTATCGATCTCCGCGTCGCTCGACAGCGCCGCGGTCACCTTGGACTTCACTTCCTGGAAGTCGTTGGACGTCGGCAGGATCGTGACCGCGCCGCCGAAGCCGTCGGTCACGCCGCGGCAACGGTCATCAAGAGCGGTGTTGCCGACCTCGTGATTGATGCAGATCGCCTTCTTGGCGCCGAGTTCCTTCAGCCGCTCGCCCACGCGCTTGCCGGCCGGATATTCGTCCTGACCGATATGGATGAGCGTGCCGAATTCCTTGGCAACCGTCGCACCGGAATTGACGGAGATGACCGGGATGCCCGAGGCGACCGCGCTCTTGATCGCGTCCTTGAGGGCATCCGCATCCGGGATCGTGACGATGATGCCGTCCGGCTTCTGGTTGACGGCGGAGGTGATGAGTTCGGACATGCGGACCATATCGAACGTCTCCGGCGCGATATAGTCGAACTTCACGCCCATCTGCTTGGCCGCCGTATCGCCGCCGTTCTTCACGATGTTCCAGTAGGGATCGTTGGCGAGCCCGTGGCTGATCATGATGAGGCGCTCTTCCGCAAAGCCGCTCGTGACGGCGCCGACGAGTGTTGCGCCCGCGAGAACTGCAATTTTCAGGAAATTCTTCATTCCATTCTCCTCCTCTAAAGATGACGCTCCCGCATCATCGGTTGCTCCGCACCTATTTGCGGTCACTCACACGGGCTCCGGTCGCTTCCGCAATCAGAGCCGATTTCAGAAGATTTGCGTCGCTGTTCGGCACGACGAAATCGAAGCCCTCGCCGCTGCGCCGCGCCGCGACCGCGCTCGACGGGCAGAAGATGCCGGCATGCTTTCCGTGCGCCCTGGCAGCGGACAGGCAGCGAAGGATCGCTTCGCGCACGGCCTCATCGGTCGGGTCGCCAAGCGTACCCTTCCCCATCGCCAGGCCGAGATCGTTCGGACCGACGAAGATTCCATCAAGCCCGTCGATCGCGAGGATCTCGTCGAGCGCCTCCAGCCCCTCGCGCGTCTCGATCATGCCCAGGCGGACGATCGAGGCATCGGCATGGGCGAAATAGTCGGCGCCGCCGTAGAGTAGGCCGCGCGCGGGGCCGAAGCTGCGGTTCCCAAGCGGCGGATATCGCGTTGCGGCAACGAAGGCTTCGGCTTCCCGGGCGTTGTTGATCATTGGGCAGATGATCCCGAAAGCGCCTGCATCCAGTGCTTTCATGATGGCTGCCGGATCGCACGACGGAACACGGACGATCGGCGTCGCGGGCGTTGCCGAAATCGCCTGCAGCATTGCGATCATCGTCTGTACGTCGGTCATCCCGTGTTGCAGATCGACCAGCACGCAGTCATAGCCCGACCAGCCGGCAATCTCCGCCGTGTAGGCGTTTCCGATCGACAGCCATGCAGATACGACAGCCTCGCCTTTTGCCCAGACATCGCGGATATTGTTATTGCGCATCGGCGGCCACCTTCAGGACTGCGCGATTGACGACCAGCGCCGGATCGAGGTTGCCATCGAGACCGGCCAGCGCGTTGCGCGCGGTCATGACGCCCATGGCGACAAGGGATTCCTCCGTGAGCGCCGCCGAATGCGGGCTCAGGACAACACGTCCCTCCGAAATCAGCGGATCGCCGGACGGAAGAGGCTCGACGGCGAAGGTATCGAGTCCTGCGGAGCGGACGTGACCGCTCTTCAGCGCGTCCACGAGTGCCGCTTCGTCGACGATGCCGCCCCGGGCCGTGTTGATGACAATGGCGCCTCGCTTGAGCGTTCTCAGCGCCTCCGCGTCGATGAGGTTTCGCGTGGCCTCCGAGAGCGGAATGTGGAGGCTGACGACATCCGCCGCGGCAAGCCCCTCCTCGAGCGTATCGACGAAGGATGCGCCGGCAAACGCCGTGCGCGACGCGAAGGGGTCGCGGACCAGGATGTCCATTCCGAAGCTCGCTGCCCGTTTCGCGACCTCGCGTCCGATCCGGCCGAAACCGACCAGAAGAAGCGTGCGGCCGCGAAGCTCGACACCGAGCAGCCGGGAACGAGCTGCGAAGTCGCCATTACGAACCGCGGCATCCAACTGAACCCCTGCCCTCGCGGCTGCCAGCATGAGGAACATGGTCTGCTCGGCAACGGAGATCGCGTTCACATCGCCGACGACCGTCACCGGAATGCCACGCGACGTGCAGTAATCGATGGGGATGTTGTCGTAGCCGACGCCGTGCCGGGACACGACCTTGACCTTCGATGCCGCGGCAAGGACCTCCTCCGGTAGCGGTGCATCGCGCACCGTGATCGCATCGGCGTCGACAACATGCCTCAGCAAGTTGTCTTTCGAGAAATCCGTCACGACTTCATACGACACGTCACTGCGCTGGTCGAAAAGGGCGAGCGCTTCGGCTCGAAGCGGCTGTATCACGACGATTTTCTTCAATGTTCCCTCCCTCACCAGCGCTTTCCAACGACTGGCACTGCGACACCCAATGGCATCAGCTTCTCGCGAATCCGGGCGGCCCGATCTTTCAGACGGCCCGTTAGAGTCATGTGTGGTCGATGACGCTCGAAGGGCGCATAGCCGATCGCCCGGTGAGCCTCTTCCAGGTTCCAGCGCATGCCATCATTGCGGGAGACCACATTGATCGCGTGGAAGCCGGTAAAATCGACGGTCGCGGATTTGACGACGGCCTGAGCCCAATCATCGTTGCCGAGCCACATCTGCTGGCCCCAGAGCCCGAAGGCCATGTGCGGACCGGGTTTGTTTTCTCCGGGCTGGCAGTAGCCGATCCGCAGCGACAGAAACGCCATGCCTGTTTCCTCGCTGACCATCCGGCCATAGCGCTCGATGAAGAGCTTTGACGCGCCGTAGGGATTGACCGGCCGAGGCTGCAAGCCAGCCGTCAATTCTTCACTGCGGAAGCGATACCCGCTGAGAACCCAATTCGAGCTGGCAAAGACAAACCGTTTCACGCCTCCGCTGCGCGCCGCCCGGATGACATTCAGCGCGAGATCGACATTGAGCTGCATGACGCTATCCCAATCGCCGGCCGCACGCGGATCGGCCGCGAGGTGAAGCACGGTGTCGATCCCACCGAAATGCGTCGCCCAGCTATTGTCAAAGACCTCAAGGTTCGCGGTAATGACTCCCGGATCGTTCCCGCCGTTGCGCCCGATACGAGTGAGTTCGATGCCCTCGGTCGCGTTGAGCGCGACGGTCGCCTTGTGCCCAAGATTTCCCGTCGAGCCCGTCAACAGGATGCGCCGTGTCGCGGGACCCGGCATGTTCAGACCCCTTTGCGCTGATGCTTGCGCTGTCCTTCTTGAGCGTCGCGGGCCGCGGCAATCGAGGCACGATCCGTCACTTCGGGCATCCCGACATCCCACCACGAACCGCCATCCATCCATTCATAGGGATGCGTGCGAAGGGCGATGACATAGGTTCGGTCGCTCGCCCGGGCGCGGGTAAGCGCGGCCTCGAGCTCGGCTATCGACGTGACATTCTCGGATTCCGCCCCCATCGACCGCGCATGCATCGCGAAATCGATCCGCGGCACGTCTCCGACATGCTTCGACGAGGCGAGCAGATTGTTGAACTCGGCGCCGCCCTTGCCGGTCTGCAACCGGTTGATGACCGCAAAGCCGCCATTGTCGCAGACGATGCAGATGATCTTGTTGTCGGTCAGGACCGACGAGTAAATGTCGGAGTTGAGCATCATGTAGGAGCCGTCGCCCAGCATCGCGATGATCTCACGCGTGGGATTAGCGATCTTCTGGCCGTAGGCCCCGGCGATTTCGTAGCCCATGCACGAGAAGCCGTATTCGGATTCGAATGTCCCAATGCCGATCGACTTCCATGTGCAATAGAGTTCGCCCGGCAAGCCGCCGGCGGCGGACACGATCACGTCATCCGCCTTGGCGCTGCGCTGGACCGCACCGATCACCTGCGGATAGTTCGGGAGTTCCTGGTTCGTCGGGCCGCTTCGGCTTTCGATGACCGCATCCCAAGCCGCCTTTTCCTTCACGGTTTCTTCGCCCCAAGCCGCCGGAGCACGCCAATCGCCGAGCTTGCCAGCGATTGCAGCCAGCGACAGCTTTGCATCCCCGACGACCGGCTGCGCCATGTGCTTGTTCGCGTCGAAGCGGTTTGCGTTGAGCGAAAGGAATTTGACATCCGGATCGCGGAAGACGCTCCACGAGCCCGTGATCATGTCGGCCATGCGAGTGCCGATCGCGATCACCAGGTCGGCCTTCTCGCCGATATTGTTGCCGGCATTGCCGCCCATGACGCCGATCGAAGCGAGATTGAGACGATGCTCATGGAGCAGTGCCGACCGCCCCATGATGGTTTCCGCGACCGGAATGCCGAAGCGATCGCTGAAATCGGCAAGCTCGGATGTCGCGCCGGAATAGTGCACACCACCACCCGCGATGATCAACGGACGCCTCGCGGCGCGGATCAGTTCCACAGCCGCCTCGATCTGGTAGTCGGCCGCCGGATAGCGCGGAATGCGATGAACACGCTCGGCAAAGAAGGATTCTGGATAGTCGAAGGCTTCGCCCTGCACATCCTGGGCAAGCGAGATCGTCGCCGGACCGCAGGCAGCGGGGTCGAGCATCAAGGCGACGGCCTGCGGCAAGGAGGTAAGAATCTGCTCGGGCCGGGTGATGCGATCGAAATAGGACGAGACGGCTTTGAAGGCATCGTTCGTCGTCAGCGACATATCGTGGAAGTGTTCCACCTGCTGCAGGACCGGATCGGGCAGCCGCGAAGCGAAGTTGTCACCGCACAGGAACAGGACCGGAAGACGGTCGGACATCGCAACGCCGGCGGCCGTGACCATGTTGGAGGAGCCCGGCCCGACCGAGGCGGAGCAGACATGGATCTGCTTGCGCCGACGAGCGCGGGCATAGGCGACCGCTGCCAGAGCCATCGACTGCTCATTCTGGCCGCGATAGGTCGGCAACACGTCCTGAACCTGCTCGAGCGCGGAGCCGAGGCAGGTCACGTTGCCATGGCCGAAAATCGCGTGGACGCCCGTGAACAGCGGGAGGATTTCGCCTTCGTCCTCGATCTTCTGTGCGACCAAAAACCGGACGATTGCCTGAGCAAGCGTTAGCCGAACCGAACCCATCTATTCCTCCTTCGGGCATTCAGACCATTCGGCGTACGATCGGCGCGGGCTTCTCAGCCTGCTGCGCATTTTGGCCACCTGAACAGTTTCCTCACATTTGCCCACCCCGTCATTTCTTCCTCAGAGGTGAGCATCAGGGGTATTTCACATTCAAAACCCATTGTCAACATATCGCGCACTTGCGCGATAATCGCACATTGACAGGTTTTCAATGCCGTGAGATGACTAGTCGCCATGGACACAGACATTCAGAAACGCGACTTCGCCCAGACCCTCGCCCGGGGTCTTTCCTGTCTTGAAAAGCTGGCGGAGGCCGATGCTCCCGCGACCTGCACGGAGGTCGCCCGGGCCATGGATGTGAGCCGCGCGGCGGCACGACGGATTCTCCTGACGTTGGAAAGCCTCGGCTACGTCAAGGAGGAGCGCGGCCTTTATGCGTCGACGCCGAAAGTGCTGTCACTCGGTCGCGGGGTCCTGCGACGTACCAATATCTGGAGCGCTGCTTCGACCGTCGTCATTGCACTGGCTGACCAGCTCAACGAGCCCTGCTCGATCTCCGTCCTCGAAGGCCTCGACATTCTGTTCGTCAGTCGCGATGCGACGCGGCGCATCTATACGTCACGGCTTGGGGTCGGCGACCGCCTTCCGGCGCATTGCTCGGCGAGCGGCAAAATGCTGCTGGCCTCTCTGCCGGTGAGCGAACTGGACAACCGGCTGGCCACTGTTGTCCTGCGGAAGCAGGGACCAGCCTCGATAACCGAGGTCGAGATCCTGAAAGCGCACTTGAGTGAGGCGCGACGGTCCGATTTCGCCACCGCCATCGACGAAATGGAAAATGGTACGATCTCGATCGCGGTCCCCCTGCGAGAACGGGCGGGCCGCGTCGTAGCCGCCATGAGCGTTGCCTCGCACCGCGACCGCATGTCGCCGGAAGAGCTGGAAACCAAAATCCTTCCTTCCTTGCGCGACTGCGCGCGGAAGGTCGAAGGCATCCTGCGGGACTATCAGGAGCGGAATTGGGCAATCCTTTAGCCCAGGTCCCGTGACGTTCACACGACCGGCGAAGACTGCATCAGCCGGCCGTCCAGCCGCCATCGACCATCAAGGCGGTTCCGGTGATCATCGCCGAGGCGTCCGAGGCGAGAAAGGTTACCGGTCCCATGATGTCCTCCAGCTCGCCGATACGGCCAAGCTTGATCTTCTCCTCGATCCATCGGACCCGCTCGGGATTGGAAAATGTCTGCTCGGCCAACGGCGTCTTGATGAATGTCGGGCAGATGGTATTCACCCGGATGCCGCAACAGCCCCACTCTATCGCCATGGACTTCGTAAAGCCCTCGATAGCGTGTTTCGTGGCGCTGTAAACGGCCCGGTCGATGCCGCCGACATGGGCCATCTGGGAAGAAATGTTGATCAACGATCCCGGTCGCTCCGCCTCGATCAAACGTCTGGCAATGGCGCGCGTCAGAAAATAGGCCCCCCGAAGATTGATCGACGCGACGGCGTCGAAATCGGCGGGGGTCGTCTCCAGTGCCGGCCCATGCCGTGCAAGACCGGCGCTGTTGACGAGAATGTCGAAGACAGGAAGCGACACTAGCGTCGCCTCCATCGCTTCGACGTCACCGACATCGAGCGCGACCGCCATCCCCTCAAGGCCCAGGTCATTCATCGACGCAACCGTGAGTTCGAGCTTGTCTATCGCACGTGCTGCCAGCGTCACCCGTGCACCGACCTCCGCGAGTGCTACGGCGGCGGCCTGGCCGATGCCGGAAGATGCTCCGACAACAAGCGCGTTACGGCCATCCAGTCTGAAGGACGGCGTGCGGGGCAATTTCAGGGTCATCACATCACCTGGTTTCCCGGAGCCGACGGCTATTCGGCCGCCGCCCCATAGGCCACATTCCTTCCACCGTAGCGCCGGACACGAACATTGGCCTGCTCGGCATGCCCGACGAAACCTTCCAGGATGCAGAGACGTGAGCAATATTCCCCGATCCGGGCGGCCGCCTCATCGGTTAGGACCTTCTGGTAGGAATGCGTCTTGAGATACTTGCCGACCCATAATCCACCCGTATAACGGCCCGCCTTCTTGGTGGGGAGCGTATGGTTGGTGCCGATGACCTTGTCGCCATTCGCCACATTGGTCTTGGGACCGAGGAACAGCGCGCCGTAGGAATGCATATTGGCAAGGAACCAGTCGTCCCGGTCGGTCATGACCTGCACATGCTCGGACGCGATATCGTTGGCGACATCGAGCATCTCCTCGTAACTGTCGCAGACGATAATCTCGCCATAGTCGCTCCAGCTACGCGATGCCGTGTCGGCTGTCGGCAGGATTGCGAGAAGCCGGTCGATTTCGGAAAGCGTCGCATCCGCGAGCTTGCGCGAGTTCGTGACGAGAACGGCGGGGGAATTGTAGCCGTGCTCTGCCTGGCCGAGAAGGTCGGTCGCGCAAAGCTCCGCATCGACGGTTTCGTCGGCGATCACCATCGTCTCCGTCGGTCCGGCGAAGAGATCGATCCCCACCCGGCCGTAGAGCTGCCTCTTGGCTTCGGCGACGAACGCATTGCCAGGCCCCACGAGCATATGAACGGGCTTGATCGTTTCCGTGCCCAACGCCAAGGCGCCGATCGCCTGGACGCCGCCGAGAACATAGATTTCATGAGCGCCGCCGAGATGCATCGCGGCGATGACCGCAGGATTGGGTTCGCCCTTGAAGGCGGGCGTCGCCGCCGCAATGCGGGGCACACCCGCGACCGACGCCGTGGCGACCGACATATGGGCGGACGCCACCATGGGGAATTTCCCTCCCGGAATGTAGCAGCCGACGGACTGGACCGGGATATTGCGGTGGCCAAGGATAACGCCGGGCAACGTCTCGACCTCGATGTCGAGCATCGAGTCCCGTTGAGCCTGCGCGAAGTTGCGCACCTGCGCCTGCGCGAACTTGATATCCTCCATATCGCGCGCCGACACCTTGTTCATCAGCGCTTCGATTTCGCTAGCCGAGAGCCGGAAGGACGGGGGAGCGTAATTGTCGAATTTCACTGACAACTCGCGCACGGCGGCATCGCCGCGCGTTTCAATATCTCTCAGGATGTCGGCGACAATAGTCCTGACCTTCGTATCGTCCTCCGAACGTTCGGATTCGGATTTGCCACTCTTGAGGTAGGTAATAGCCATCGGTGATCTCCCTTTCGCGGCGGAGGATATGATGCTAATTCCCGGGCGCAAGTTTTCATCGATAGTGTGAAAAAGTTTCAATCATTCGCCATGAAGCCGACAGCAAAACAGGTTGCCCATGCCGCAGGCGTTTCCGTCGCCGCGGTTTCGCGCGCATTCACGCCGGGCGCGTCGATCCAGGCGGAAAAGCGCACGCGAATATTCGCGTGCGCAGAAGAAATCGGTTATATCAGCCCGGCACGGCGGACGGCCAAGGTCATCGCATCTCGAACGATCACTCTTGTGGCCGGTGATCTCCTAAACCCTTTTTATCCTACGGTACTGGACGCATTGGCGCAGCGACTGCAGGAAAGCGAACGGCAGTTGCTGGTGTACACCCTTCCCGCTCATACCGATGTCGACGCCGCGACTGAGCAGATCCTGGCCTCAAGGCCGTCCGGGATCATCATAACGTCCGCGCAACTTACGTCGAAGATGGCGCGCGCGTGCCGGCAGCATCAGATCAAGGTCATCCTCCTCAATCGGGTGCAACGCGATATTCGCACCAACGCGGTCGCCTGCGACAACTACCAGGGTGGGCGGGACGTTGGCAGGTTCCTGATGGTACAAGGACATCGAAAGATCGCTTTCCTCGGCGGTATCGCCAACACGTCGACCCATGCCGAGCGGGCGCGCGGCTTCCGCGACGTTCTAAGTGAAGCCGGTATCGGCATACATGCTCAAGCCTCGGGGGAATACGAGTATCGTCGTGCCTATCTCGCCGGACAGGCTCTTTTAGCGGCTACCAAGCCTCCGGAAGCGGTCTTTTGCTGCAACGACATCATGGCACTCGCCGTTATCGACGCTGCGCGCGAACGCGGAATTCGTGTTCCGGAAGATCTTGCAGTCGTCGGCTTCGACGATATTCCCATGGCATCGTGGAACGCTTACAGGCTCACCACAATTCGGCAACCCGTGGAACGTATGGTTCAAGAAGCGTTGAGCTTGATCGATGACCCAAGCATCAAGCCCACCGACGATGGCATAACGCGAATGCTCTCGGGCGAACTCATTCGACGTGGAAGCGCTTGATATCGACGATCGTTCACAAAGGCTTTTGAGCGGAAGTGAACCGCAGACCTGCTTCTTGAAGGTGGTTTTCGACTTTTCTGATTCAGAAAGGTGTGAGAGTTCCTTATCAGGAAGCCGCCTGCGCCCCTGTAATCTCGACCAGCGAACCGCACATGAAGGCCGCCTCGTCGGAGGCGAGGAAGGCGACCAGCGCGGCGACCTCCTCCGGCCTGCCGATGCGGCCGAAGGGCACCAGCCTGTTGAGGTCGGCGATGGTACGCCCCGAGCGCTTCACCCCGGCTTCCAGCATCGGCGTGTGGATCTCGCCGGGGCAGACGGCGTTGACGCGGATCTTGTCCGGCGCGTAGTCGCGGGCAAGGTTCTGCGTGAAGCTCGCCACCGCCGCCTTGGTGACATTGCAGGCGATGTGGTTCGGTGCCGGGTGAAGGCCCCATTGCGAGGCGGTGTTGACGATGGCCCCGCCGCCGGCCGCGATCATGGGCGGCAGCGCCGCCTGGCAGAGATGGAACATCGCATCGACATTGACAGCGAAGCTCAACCGCCAGTCATCCGGCATCAACGAGAGCAGGTTGCCGCGCCGGTTGATCCCAGCATTGTTGCAGAGCACGTCAATGCTTCCCTCCGTGGCGACGACATCGTCGATGATCGCCCGGCAGCCTTCGGCAGTGGATATATCACTGGCGAAGGCACGCGCTCTGCCGCCCGCGGCCGTTATCTGCGCGGCCGTAGCCTCGGCCCCTTCGCCGTTCATGTCCGTGACGACAACACGCGCGCCTTCGGCTGCAAAGCGGGCGCTGATCGCTCCTCCAATGCCACCGGCAGCCCCGGTGACGATGACAACCTTATCCTTGAAACGCATGGGATTACCTCATGTAGCTACCGCCGTTCACATCCAGCACCGCGCCGTTCAGCGACGCTTGCGAGGGACGGAAGGCAAAGGCGGTGATCTCGCCGATTTCCTGCGGGTCGGCCATCCGGGCGATGGGGATGCCAGCCAGAGCCGCCGCCTCGCCATGCTCGCCAATATAGGCCTCGGCCATTTCAGTGCGCACCCAGCCGGGCGCGAGCGCGACGGCGGTCACACCCTCGTGCCCATGGCTTCGCGCGATGGATTTGGTGAGGTTGATCAGGGCGGCTTTCGAGGCACCATAGGCCATGGCACTGGAGGTGTAACCGCGCTGACCGGCGCGGCTTGCCATATTGACCATCCGCCCTCCGCCATGGGCGCGAAAATGCTGGATGGCAAGCTTCGACAGGTCGACGGCCGACAGGAAGTTGACCCGCATCTCCCGCGCCCAGACCTGCTGCCATTCTTCCATCGGCGCATCGACCGAGACCTCAGAGCGGATGCCGGCATTGTTGACGAGGCCCGTCAGCCGGCCGGCGGCGGCAAGCGCACCGTCCCACAGGGTTTGCGGCCCGGCCGGGTCCGAAAGATCGGACGGTACGCACCAGCCCCGCCCATCGAGCGTTTTCACAAGCGCCTCGGCGGCATCGCGATTGCGGCCGTAGTGGACGACGACATTGGCGCCATCCGCCACCAACGCCCGGCAGATCGCTTGCCCGATGGCACCTGTAGCGCCCGTCACAAGAATAGATTGTCCCGACAGTTTCATAATTCCCCCACCTGCGGCCCCCAGGTGTCCGACATGGCGAAGCCCTGCGTGAACGGATCAAGCGGATCGAGCCGCAATTGCTGGCGGCCAAAGACATAGCCCCGGCCGGTGATGCGTGGCAGCACGGCGGGACGGCCTCCAACCGTCGTCTCGCCGAGGATTTCCGCCGTGAATTCTCCGCCGATGATGCTTCGGGAGACGCGGAGATCACCGGTCCTCGCCTGCCCTCGCGCATGGAGGATAGCGAGATTGGCCGAGGAGCCCGTGCCGCAGGGCGAGCGATCCACCCGCCCCGGCTTCAGCGTGGTGCAGGTAACGACCGAGCCATCGGGCTGGTAGTCGCGGAACATCACATAGGCAATCTCGTCGAGGCCAGGGATTTCCGGGTGTTCCACCGCGACCTGCCCCGCCAGCAAAGCCTTGATCTCGGTTCCGGCCTCGGCGAGTGCGCGGGCGTGCTCCGGCACGATGCGCAGCCCCACGCGGTCCACGTCGATCTGGGCGTAGAAGACGCCGCCGAAGGCGATGTCGCCGGTAATCTTGCCCCATTTCGGTGTGTCGATCATGACGTCGAGCGCATGGACGAAGGCCGGAACGTTGTCGAGGCTGACCGAGAGGCAGCGTCCGCCCTCACAGCGTGCGCGGGCGACGATCAGCCCGGCCGCCGTATCCAGCCGCACCACCGTTTCCGGCTCGACCTTGGCAACACGGCCGCTTTCCAGAAGCGTCGTCACGACACAGATGCAGTTAGAGCCCGACATCGGATGGGCGCGGTCCGGCTGGAGTACGACGAAGGCCGCATCGGCATCCGGCCGCGTCGGCGGCAGGAGGAGGTTCGTCGTGTGGACGACCTGCGCACGCGGCTCGCGCGTCAGGAACAGGCGGAGCGACGGGTCCACGTCGTTCAGATGGTTCATCTTGTCGAGGATGGTCGCGCCCGGGATTTCAGGCGCGCCACCGATGAGGACATTGCCGCTCTCGCCCTGGCAATGGACGAGGAGGATATCGAGCGCCTTGTCGAAGATCATTTCAGATACCACCCCCACGGCTCCTCGCTGACGAGGCGGGTGATCTGTTTGGTCTCCAGGTAATTGTCGAGGCCCCATCGGCCGAGTTCGCGGCCGATGCCGGACTGCTTGTAGCCGCCCCACGGCGCCTCGGTGAAGGTCGGTTGCGAGCAGTTGATCCAGACGATGCCGGCGCGGAAGGCGGCGGCGACGCGTTCGCAGCGTTCGTCGTCCGCCGACATGACGGCGGCGGCGAGACCGAAGCGGCTGTCGTTGGCGAGACGGATCGCTTCTTCCTCCGTTTCGAAGGGGCGGATGCAGACGACCGGGCCGAAGATTTCCTCCACCCAGGCGTCACTGTCTAGCGCCATGTCGGTGAGGATGGTGGGGGCGACCCAGAAGCCCCTGTCGAAACCGTCGTGTCGGCCGCCGCAGGCAATGGTTGCGCCCTGCTCGACCGCCCGATCGATATGGCGAAGCACATCCTCGTACTGACCCTTGTTGACGAGCGGACCAAGCAAAGTACCCGCGTCGAGTCCATTGCCGACCCTGATCTTCTTCGCTTCTTCGACCAACCGTTCAAGCAATCGCGGATAGAGCGGAGCCTCGACCAGAACCCGCGAGGTGGCCGAGCAAACCTGGCCCTGGTTCCAGAAGGTGCCGAACATGATCCATTCGACCGCCTTTTCGATATCGCTGTCGGCGAAGACGACGAAGGGCGACTTGCCGCCGAGTTCCAAACTGATGCGCTTGATGTCCTTCGCGCCCGTGGCCATGATGCGCGAACCGACCGGGCCGGAGCCGGTGAAGGCGACCTTGTCGACCTGCGGATGTTCGACCAGTGCCTGACCAACAACGGAACCCTTGCCGGAAAGGATATTCAGCACGCCCCTCGGAAGGCCGGCAGCCTCAGCGATCACGCCGAGTTCCAATGCGGTCAGCGAGGTGGTTTCCGCCGGCTTGAGGATCATCGTGCAACCGGCGGCAAGCGCCGGAGCGATCTTCCACGAGGCCATGAGCAGCGGATAGTTCCAGGGCACGATGGCGACGGTCACGCCGAGCGGCTCGCGCACGGCCTTCGAGACGAAGCGCGCATCCGCCAGTTTCACCTCCTCCACCTCGCCGTCCAGCTCCTCGGCGAGGTCAGCATAGAAATCGAAGCAGCCGGCAGCATCCGAAAGGTCCCATTCGGATTCGGGCAGCGGCTTGCCATTGTCGCGGGTTTCCATGCGCGCGAGGTCCGGCAGTCGGTCGCGGATACCCTCAGCCATGGCGCGGAGATATTTTGCCCGCTCCTTACCGGTAAGGCGCGGCCATGGGCCGTAATCGAAGGCCTCGCGGGCGGCCCTCACAGCCAGTTCCGCCTCCACGAGACCGGCGGCGGCGATGTGGTGGAAGACCTCCTCGGTTGCCGGATCGATCACGGGAAGCATGGTTCCGTCGGATGGAGCGACCCACTGGCCATCGATGAAGAGCTTGTTCTGCATGGTATCCTCGCTGTGCTTCAGAAGCGGTCTATACGATAAGGGCGCATGTCGATGGGCGGCACCACGCCGGTCATCAGGTCTCCCATCAGGCGTGCAGTCGTCGCGGCATAGGTGACGCCGAGATGGCCATGGCCGGTGGCGTAGAAGACGCCCGGTACCCTCGCTGAGGCCGACATGACCGGCACCGTATCCGGCAAGGCCGGGCGGTGGCCCATCCACTCGGAGAAATCCTCGCAGCGCAGGTTGGGCAGCGCCGTCTGCGTCCGCCGCACGGTAATCTTCGAACGGCGATAATCCGGCGCGGCGTCAAGGCCCGCCATCTCCACAGTTCCGCCGACGCGGATGCCGCCGGCCGTCGGCGTGACCATGAAAGCCCGCGCCGGCCAGATGATCGAATGACGCATGGAAATGCCCGGGGACATGATCTGCGTATGATAGCCGCGCTCGGTCTCGAGCGGCATCGGTTCTCCCAGCATTTTCGACAGCAAGCAGCTATAAGCGCCGGCGCAGATCACCACCTCCTCGGCTGCGACGCGGTCGCCTTCCGCAAGCCGGACGGCGGTGATGCGGCCGGACCGGTCGAAGCCCGCGACCGTCCCGCGCCGGATTTCACCGCCGAGCGCGGTGAAGCGTTGCGCAAGGCTGCTCACTAGCCGGAACGGGTCACGCAGGCTCCGGTTCTGCGGAAACAGCACGGCAATGCCGATGCTTTCAGACAGTTCCGGCTCCAGCTCTTGCGCCTGCACGCCCGTCAGTCGTTGATACGGAAAGCCGAAGCGCTCGAGGATTTCGATATGCTCGCGGTCGGCGCGGAACTCCGCCTCGTTGCTGTAGAGCGAAAGGCAGCCCTCCTCCGTCAGCTCGCCTTCCAGACCCGTTTCCCGCAACAACGGCAGCAGGTCGTCATAGACGCGCTTGCAGAGAGCGGCACCCTGCGCCTCGAGTTGGCGCAGCTTTCCGGGCCGCGACGCCGCGACAAAGCGGGCGAACCACGGCAGGAGTTTCGGCATATAGGTCGGCCGCACGCACACCGGTCCCTCAGGATCCAGCATCCAGCCGGGAATCTGTTTCCAGATCGACGGCCGTGAGGCGGGCATGAACTCGGTCACGGCAATAGAGGCCATGTTGCCATAGGATGCACCGCGCCCGACCTCGCCCTTGTCGAGGAGGATGACCTGCCGGCCGCGCTTCTGCAGTTCGTATGCGATGGCCGTGCCGATGATGCCCGCGCCGACAACGACGGTGGTCATGCTCGTCTCTCCCATTAGGTGTCAGGAAACAGCCGGGCGACCATTGCGCCCGGCCCCTGTCAGCTTACCAGTTGAGGATCGGCTGCATGGCGGCGCGGAATTCGGCCTTTTCCTCGTCCGTCAAGGGACCGAGCGGCGCGCGGCATTCGCCCATCGGCAGGCCCTGCAATTCGCAGCCATATTTGATCTTCTGGACGAATTTTCCGGATTCGAGGATATTCATCGCCCGGTAGAGGATCTTCATCATCTCGCGGGCCTTGCCAAGATCGCCGGACTTGTAGGCGCGGTCGAGATCGCAGCATGCCTTGGCCATGCAGTTCGACGGGCCACAGATCCAGCTTTCCGCGCCCCAGAACATGAAATCGAGCGCAATGTCGTCCGAACCCGAAACCAGTTGGATCCGGCCCTCGTAACGGCTGGCGATGTCGATCGCGCGCTGCAGCACGCCCGAGCTTTCCTTGATGCCGATGACACGCGGATTGTCGGCGAAGTGATCCATCAGTTCGAAGCTGATGTCCGACCCATCCTTGGCGGGATAGCTGTACAGCACGAGATCGACGTCGACCGCGGCGAGCACGGTTTCGTAGTGCTTGATGAGTTCGGCCTGAGTGGGGCGGGTGTAAAAGGGCGGTGCGAGCAGCACCGTGTCGTAGCCGATTTCCTTTGCCATCGCGGTCTGTTCGATGACCTCCCGCGTAGCGGGTGCGTTCGTGCCGGCGATCAGGGTTTCACCCGGCCTGGCGAAATCCTTGACGAACTTGAGCACGTCGCGGCGCTCCTCGGTCGACTGGCTGAAATATTCGCCCGTCGAGCCGTTCGGCACCCAGCCGGTCACCCCGGCTTCACGCAGATGAGCGAGCAGCTTTTCGAAAGCCTTGAAATCGACCCGGCCTTGCGTGTCGAAGGGGGTGACGAGGGCGGGCATGACGCCTGACAGTTTCATGGGAGTCTCCATTTCGAGGGTTCGGATGCCGGCGCTTCAGGCAGCCAGCCGCTTGAGGATGCGTTGTTCGACGACCGTGACGGCGCGCGTCAGCGGGAAGGCGATGACGAAGTAGATGAGAGCGACGACGGTCAGCACCTCGATGGGGCGGGCCGTGTTGTTGGAAATGTTCTGGCCGACGAACATCAGGTCCGCCATGCCGACCGCAGAGACCAGCGCGCTCTCCTTGAACAGGCTAACGCAGTTGGACAGAAGCGTCGGGGCGGCGCGCAGCACGGCTTGCGGCAGAACGACACTCGTCGTGCGCGTCCAGGCAGAAAGCCCCAAAGCCACGCAGGCATCCATCTGCTCGCGGCCGACCGATTTCAGTGACGCGCGGAATGTCTCGCTGCTGATCGCCCCCATATAGAGCGTCAGCGCGATCACGCCCGAGGCCATGTTGGAAAGCTCGGCGCCGAGCACCAGCGGCAGGCAGAAGAAGATCCAGAAGAGCTGCACGAGTACGGGCGTGCCGCGGAAGAACTCCACATAGACGCTCGCCAGGCTCCTGAGCACCTTGCTTTTCGAGGTGCGGGCAAGCGCCAACAGGAAACCGAGGACACAGCCGAACACAATGCAGATCAGGGTCAGCTTCAACGTCATCCAGAGGCCGAGCAGAAGCGCGTCCTGATATTTGAGCACGATGGCGAAGTTCAGGTTCATAGCCTTCTCCTCAGCTTGCCAGCGCTTCGCGGCGACGTTCGAGATAGCCGACGATCTGGGAGACCGGGAACGACACGGCGAAGTAGACGAGCGCCACGATGGTGAAGGTCTCGATGGGACGATAGGTCTGTGTAGCGAGGGTTTTGCCCTGGTACATGAGATCCTGCACGGCGACGATGGCGACCAGCGCGCTCTGCTGGAAGGTGCCGATGCCGTTGGTCAGCAGAACGGGAATGGAATTGCGCACGGCGGCCGGCAGCACGATGTAGAGAATGCGCTGGAGCGGCGTCAGGCCGAGTGCCACGCCCGCATCGAGCTGCTCGCGCGGCACCGCCTGGATCGAGGCGCGATAGGCCTCGGCGTTGAAGGCCGCGAGATTGAGGCCAAGCGCCAGGATACCCATCGTAACCGAGCCGAGAAACACATTGAACAGCATGGGCACGCAATAGAAGAACCAGACGATCTGGATGATTGCCGGCGTGCAGCGGAAGAATTCGACGAACAGCATGACCGGCAACCGCACCACCGACCAGCGGCTCATGACCAGCAGCGCCAGTGCGAAACCGAGCGTCAGGCCGATGGCATTGGCCGCGATGGTCAGCTGGATCGTGACGAGGAGACCGTCCCAGAGAGGTCCCAGATTGCGGAAAACGGATGCGAAGTCGAAACTGTAGTTCATGGCCCGCCCCTCAATGCCTGATATGGAACACCCGCTCGATGAATTCGCGCGTGCGTTCCTCCTTCGGCGTGCCGAGCACCTGTTCGGGCGGGCCGTCCTCGACGACGACGCCGCCGGCGCAGAAGATCACGCGGGAGGCGATATTTCTGGCGAACCACATGTCATGGGTCACGATGACCATCGGCATCTGCTGCTGGGCGAGCTGCATGATCACCTGCTCGACTTCGGCTACCAGTTCCGGATCGAGCGCCGAGGTGACCTCGTCGAAAAGCATCAGCTTGGGATCGAGCATGAGAGCACGAGCGATGGCGACGCGCTGCTTCTGCCCGCCGGAGAGCTGGGCCGGATAGGAATTCGCCTTCTGCGCCAGACCGAAACGCGTGAGAAGCGCCATGGCCCTCGCCTCGGCTTCCGCCTTCTTCTCGCTCCTCACCTTCATCGGCGCAAGGATCAGGTTTCCGATCACGGTCAGATGCGGGAACAGCGTATAATGCTGGAAGACCATGCCGATCGAGCGCCTGACCTTCGTGTCGATCACTGTCCTGCCATTGCCATTGGCGGAAATATAGGGCTTGCCACCGAAGGCGACGGAGCCGCCGTCGATCTGCTCCAGTCCCATCAGCACGCGCAGGAGCGTGGACTTGCCGCCGCCGGAAGGGCCGATGACGACGACGCGGTCACCCGCCTTCATCTCGATATCGAGGCCCTGCAGCACCTTAACGACACCGCCATAGCTCTTGTGCAGTCCTTCGATCTTAACCAGTGGCGCGGTGCTGTCCGACATCGTCAAAACTCTCCTCCTTGGAACAGGCAGGCGGGGCCGCGGCAAGGCGGCCCCGGATGGTTCACTGGCCGGCCGTGAGAACCTCGTCAACCGCCTTGTGGATGAGCTCCTCGACATGGCCGGTCGCGACCCGCTCCTCAAGGAAGATATTGACCACCTCGACATCGGCGGCGGAAAGCTGGTGCGGCAGGCCGAAGGAAACGCCCTGCTTGGCAAGGGCCGGCTTTGGGTTCAGCGCCACGGCCCAATCGGGGTTCGACTGGGTGAAGAGCTGGTTCGTGTCGGAAGCATCGACCAAGATATCCGCCCGGCGCGAGACGACGGCAAGGCGCGTCTCGTCATTGGTCGGAAGACGCAGGATCGTTGCGGTTTTGACGGCCGCCGAGATCGCCTTGTCCTGCGCCGTGCCCGACATGACGGCAAGCGTGACGTCAGCTTTGTCGATATCGGCCACCGATGTGGCGCCGGCCGGGATCTTCGGGTTGTCCTTGTTATAGGCGAGCGAGATTTGGTACTCCATCGCCGGGATGGAGAACTGCACCGCCATGGCGCGGGCCGGCGTGCGGTTCAGCGCCAGCGAGACGTCCCATTTGCCGGCCTGAAGGCCCGCCACGATGTTGTCCCAAGTCGTATCGACGAATTCGGGCTTCACCTGAAGCGCCTCGGCGAACTCCCGGCAAAGATCGGCGTAGAAGCCAGAATATTCGCCGCTCGCCGGATCGCGCATCACATAGGGCGGGGCGACGGCTGCGCCGCAACGCAGCGTGCCGCTCTTCTGAACACCCTGCCAGTAGCCTTCGGCCGCCTGGGCCATGGCAGGGGTCGAAAGCCCTGCCACCAGGGCGAGCGCGGCCGTCGCCCGCAGAGCGGACGTCATCACATTCGAAAGCATGTGCATTCCCCATTTTGAGCGCGTTCAACGCGCGGTTCCACCCGTCGGCTTCGGCCGTTCTTGTCGTCTTTTTCTGTCGGCTCCGTGTCGACTGGAGAAATTATGTCGTCTCAGTGTCGACAAAGTCAAGCGGAAATTTTACGATTGCTGTGCGCCTGATTTTCTGGCCCAATGGCCGCGACATGCGGAAAGGGACGTAAGTGTCTGAGGAAATTGAATCGAAACGCGTGCGCGGCATGGGCTCGAAAAGCGTGTACGACACGCTGCGCAACGAAATTCTGGCACTGACCCTGCCGCCTGGGCAGCTCCTCGACGAGACGACGCTGGCCGAACGCTTCGCCATGTCGCGCTCGCCGATCCGTGAGGCCCTGATCCGGCTGGCAGGTGAAGAGCTGGTGGTGACGCTGTCCAACCGCAGCACCATCGTTGCTCCCATCGAGGTGGCGAGCTTTCCGAAATATGTCGAGGCGCTCGACGTCGCCCAGCGCATGAACACGCGCCTCGCCGCGACACTGCGGACGGAAGCAGACCTGAAGATCATCGCCAAGCGCCAGAAGGAGTTTGAAGCGGCGGTGAAAACTGGCGTGCATCTGAAGATGTCGGAGGCCAACAAGCAGTTCCACATGGCCATCGCCTATGCCGGCAAGAACACTTATCTAGCCTCGTTCTATGAGCGGCTGCTCAACCAGGGCCAGCGCATGCTGCACCTGCATTTCGAATATCTGGAGCGCGGCGGTGACGGCTATCTGCTCACCGACGAACACGAACTGATGCTGGAAGCAATCAGGGCCAAGAACGTCGACCTGGCCGACGAACTGGCCCATGCCCATACGCGGCAGTTCCAGGACAATTTCATCGCCTTCCTGCGCGAGAACTATACGACCCACGTTTCCTTCGGTCCCCTTGCCGCCGCGGAATAGGCACGACTGCGTCCGAGAGGTCATGAACATACGTGACTGATAAGCTCTTGAAAGGAACCGAACCGACGGTTCGCGGTCTGAAGCTTAACGTCAATGCAAACTCCTACTCTTATTGAGACCGTCGACGCCGAGCGAGCGGGTTGGTGCAAGTGCGGCCGAGCCTCTCCTGCCTGGCCCGCCCAGCAGGGCTCACAGCGCTGCGCAGGACGACAGCCGGGAGTACGAGGCGCGGTTGAGAGCTTGTGTCAGCAGTTCGCCCGATCTGCGAGCGGCATCTTTCTCCGATTCTTATCTCCTCTTCCCCTCCGCTCCTCATTGAATTCCGCGAATCCTGACGCTATATTGCGTCATAATGGTTGGCAGGTCGAACGGAGGTTTTGAGATGGGTCTCGCCCAATATGCCGATGGCGGACTTTTCTCGCCACGCAAGATCGCCAGTGCCCTGCGCACCACGAGCGAAGAGATCGCTCGGACCGCAGGGCTCGGGAAGGACGCGATCCAGCGGCAGGACCGCATTCGCTCGGACAAGACGCAGCGGCGCCTTCGGGAGATGACCGAGATCGTCAACAAGGTCGAGCCTCGGTTTGGCTCCGCCCTGATGGCCTATGCCTGGTATCGCTCCGAACCGTTGCCCGGCTTCTCAGGCTTCACGGCGATGCAGCTCGTACGCGATGGCCGAGCTGACGAGGTTCTCGACTATATCGACGCCGTCGATGCCGGCGTTCACGCCTGACCGCGCCGATGAAGTTTCGAGGAACACTCTACCGGGCGCTCAACCCGATCTATGCACGCGAGCCGATGTCGGGACGCGGCGCCGAACTCTATGGAGGTCGGTTCAACCGAAAGGGGACGCCGGCACTCTATACGTCGTTGTCAATCGTCACGGCTTTGCGCGAAGCCAATCAGGCCGGCTCCCTGCAACCGACGACGCTCGTCTCCTATGATGCGGTCTTCGAACGCATATTCGATACGCGCGACGATATCGCTCTGCGCGCTGAAGGCATGGACAATGCGGATTTGGCGGATCCCACTTGGCGCGATCAGATGAAAACTACCGGAGAGGCGAAGACGCAAGCCTTCGCAGGTCGGCTTGCCGCTGCCGGCTATCATGGATTGATCGTGAGGAGCTTTGCACCCGGCGCGGCCCGAGACGATGCCAATCTAGTCCTTTGGACGTGGAGCGATGCCGCGCCTTGCCGGCTGACGCTAATCGACGACGAAGGTCGCCTGTCGCGATAGGATCGGTGTCGACCGACCACTACACATCGACATGAAGCTGGCCAGTTGGAGACCGCCGCTCATTAGATTTTTCACCCATATCGTCATTCAAGAAATCTCGTTTCTTAAGCTCTTGAATGGATACGAACGGTCATTCCTGTCGTTCAGTGGTTTGATTCACCCCGAATATCCCTTTGGACCAGTTGCTTGCCATCGGGATTGGCCGATCGCTCGAGGGCCTGAGCAACAGCCGCCTCAACTCTACGGGCGCGACCCAAACAATCAAGACGTTGACTTACGCAATATTCGGTACCTCTACGAAGAGGTCACCGATTTTCACGCTACACTGTAGATAAATTGGATGCCCTGCAACGACGTTGCAGGGCATGTCACACCTGCTTGGGAGATTGATGTGACTCTTGCGATCAAGCTTTGAGGAATCAAACTTCGACTAGAAAACGGTCGATTCCTGCGAGAGCACAGGCGTGATCCTGCGCTGGTGTACCGGAACTGACGCCAATGCCGCCCACAACCTCGCCCTCGACAATCACCGGAATGCCACCAGCAACTACCGTCAATCGACCGCCAATTGTCGAGTTGATACCATAGGCAGGCTGTCCCGGTTGACTGGCTGTACCATAGCTTTCCGTTGATCTCTTCGCCCCGGCAGCGGTGTAGGCTTTGTCTTGGGCGATGATTGTACTTGTTATCTTGCCACCGTCCATTCGCTCGAATGCTATCAGTTGCCCGGACTCGTCGGTGATCGCAATACACATGGGAACGCCGATTTCTTCAGCCTTTGCACGAGCACCGCCGATCAGGATGTGAGCGTCGGCGAGACTTAATCTGTTTATTGTCAGCATCTGAATTCCTCACGAATTGCGACCAGCAAGAGCTTTTGCGGCTCGGTATGCGAAAACGATACCTGGTCCGATCGTGATCCCGGCACCTGGATAAAGGCCACGCATGAGCGAAGTTGCGTCATTGCCGCAAGCGTACAGTCCTTGAATCTGCTTTCCGTCTTGATCGAGCACGTGCCCCCACGTGTCAGTTGATAGTCCCGTCGCGGTCCCCAGGGTAGCCGGCACGATCGGCAGAGCGATGAACGGACCGGCAGTGATCGATCCGAGGTTTGGGTTCACCGTTCCAACTGAAGGGTCGCCCAGCATGCGGTTGAAAGCAGACTCTCCGCGCTGGAAGTAAGGATCCTTGCCAGACCGCGCATGCGTATTGTGCTCTTCGACGGTCTTCTCAAGATCCTTGGCATCGATCCCTATCTTCCTAGCAAGGTCGGCGATTGTCGCACCCACCTTGATGTAGTCGACCCGCTCATATGCCCTTGTTCCCATGGTCCACGGCCACGGCAACATGTGTCCCATTCCGCGCTTTTTAAGAAACTCGGAGTCGCAGATGAAAAAAAAGCGCTTGTCCTTCGGGTATCCGTTCTTGAACATCGCAAGGCAGATATCGTGATAAGAATTGGACTCGTTAACGAAGCGCCGCGCATCGGGCCCGACGGCGATCACTCCCGGGCGGCCGCGATCCAGCCACCCATACGGTACTGTCTGCTGGCCACCTTTCTTGTCACGCAGGAGTGAAACCGGGGTCCAGAACCCTGCACTCGCCACATCATTGTCTATGGCGCCACCTGCTTGCTGGGCGAGCTTGATGCCATCCCCCGTAGAGTCCGGGTGAGCAAGCGTATCATCATGCTGGTGCGGTCCACTTAGTGATGCCCGGAGGCCTGCGTCGCGGGGAAAGCCCCCTGTCGCGAGAACCACGCCTCTATCAGCCCTGACACGCAAATCTCGACCGTTGCGGCGGATAATTGCGCCCACCACCTTTTGATCCTCGATAACAAGGCGGACAAGCGGGGCTTCGGTCCAGATCGCGACCTGACGCTTCCTAAGGCTGGCTATGAAACGCGCAATCAGGGCGTTTCCGCCACTGAACTCGGTTCCGCGACGATACGACATTCTGTCGCGAGCGTAACGTCCCACGCGCTTCAGGACATGCCGCATCGAATCGACCGACTTCAATGGATTCAAGAACTTCGTCACTTCGCCGGAGGAGATCATCATACCCCCCAAGACAACACGAATGGGATCACCGACGAGATCGAAATCCTTCCCGAGAAGACGGCCGTCGTATGGTGCAGGGCTAAGGGCTCGACCGGACTCCACACCGCCGATCTGGCTGGAATGATAGTCCGGTGCAGAGGCCAGCGTGAACTTGACGTCAGTCCCGTCAGCTATCTGGCTCAAGGCCGCCGGTCCGTCAGTCAGGTACGCCTCAACAAAATCCTCCCGGTAGTAGTTACCCAGTTCGTTCCTAAGATAGGTCCTCGCATTCTCGATGCTGTCGGCAACTTTTGCTGCGATGGCCTGCGGAGAGCAAGGCACCCAGATCATTCCGTTAGAGAGGGCCGTCGTTCCGCCCAGCTTGGGAGACTTCTCGCATATGAGGACTTTAAGTCCGGATTGCGAGGCGAACAGAGCAGCAGATAGGCCTGCTGCTCCGCTGCCAACGGCGACGACATCATAGATTTCGTCCCATTGGCTGGAATCGGCAGGCCTGGTGCCGATAGAAGCGGATGCTAGGGTCATATCAGTCTCGCTGAATAGATAATGGATCGAGGATCAGGAACGGGGGACCGGGACGGCTTTGAACGCCTTGGCAACTGCCTGCACTGCCCGCTCGATCGGTATCCTTTCGATCGAGGAAGCTCCTACGAAGCCAACACACTTCGTCTGCCGATACACTTCTACCGTGTCTTCGGGTTCCGCGACAGCGCCGCCATGGGCAAGAAGAATGATGTCGGATCGTACGGCTCTGGCGGCATCGTTGATCTTGTTGATCTTCACGACTGCTTCCTGGACCGCCTGGCCTTCCTCGTGACCGACCAAGCCCCCGCGGGTTGCCCCTACGTGAGGAACAATGCAGTCCGCTCCCGCTTCTGCCATCGCGGCCGCATCTTCAGCCGAGGCTACGTAGGCCATCGAGAAAATATTCTTCTGTCGCGCCAACCTGATCATCTCGACCTCCCGGTCGAAACCCAGACCAACGCGGCCTCTTCGATCGCGCCATTTATCACCCATCGTCGAGATGGTGGGGTAGTTGATCACACCGGAGTATCCAGCGGCCCAGAACCTGTCGAGCAGGCGATCAAGGTCAAGTCTGACAGGATCCCATGCCTCGACGCCGCCGATCACTGGGACGGTCGAGACGACGTTCCGGATCTCGTCCGCCATTTCGATGGTCCGTGCGTTCGAATCTCCAATCCGGCTCGTTGGCAGGCCCATAAGACGCGAAAGGCCGGTGCTGTAGACGACCAGCATGTCCGCTCCACCCAGCACCGCGCACTTGGCGACCAGGCCGCAACTACTTCCTGCGGCCAGAATGGCATTTCCGCTTGCGGTCTGCTCAGCCACAGCCGAAAGGATTTCCGAACGTTCAAACATTTTCATCGGCTACAACCTCGCTTTTGATTTTCTCAAGGATCCACGCGACGGCAGCATCGGCGAATTCAGGATCGTTGATGTGGAATGGGATTTTGATGCACTTGGCCGTCTCTGGAAGAGTGTCCTCGACACCCGAAAGCCAGGCCTCGTTTGCAGCAGGATCGTGAAACACCCCGTTCTCGCGATCGTAGTCGGAGACACCTTTCTCGGGCCACATCACGCACACTGGCCCTGAGGCACTCCGGAGCTTCAATCCTGTGCGCCGCCCAATCTCGCGCGTTTCCTCAGGGGTCGTGCGCATCAGGGTCGTGTAGGGGGTGTGGGAATAGAATGACCGATGCGCATACCGCTCCGGAACACTCGTCGGCACCCCGAAGTTGACCATGTCTACGGCGCCTGGAGCAATGAGCTGAGGAATTCCCATCAAGCCCGCCGCAGTCAGTCTTCTATCGCCTGCACTGGCTGTTCCGCCGAGCAGTTCGTCCGCCAGTTCTGTGGTCGTCAGATCGAGCACGGCGTCGAATTCTCCGTCTTCGATAAGAACCTCCATCTTGCGGCCCCCTGATCCATTCGCTGGAAACACGACGGCTTCGATATTGCGATCTGCGAGCAAGCGAACGCATCGGTCCACGGCTGGAGTGGTTACGCCGAAGGCGGAAATTGCGACTATCGAGCGCCGCGCGTCCTTTTGCGGCGCGTACCGCAGCGATGCGATAGCGTGAGCAGCATTTGTGAGTATCCGTGAAGTGAAGCCGTTCACGCCGAACAGATCCACCAAGGTCGGGTAAAGGAGAATGTCGCTTGTTTTGGCGAGTTCCGCGAGAAGCGCTGGCCTCGCACTCGATACAAGCAGCTTGGGGAAGCCGTAAGGCAGATCTGCAACCACCTCGCCGAAGAGGCCGCTCCCTTTACCGCCGGCAATACCGATCACAGCAGTTATGCTGCCATCAGCCTGCATCTCCCCTATCGATACGCGTGCGCGCTGCGCAATCGACTTGAGCAGGCTTGCCGGATCGTTCGATCGGTCAGGAAATGAGGAGGAAGTACCGACATCGATCCGGACAACATCCCTTCCGCATTGCCGGATGATATTGGAAACGAAATCGACTTCTGCGCTTTTCGTATCCATGGTCGCTACGATGGCGATCGCGTCCGCCTTCGACACAGATACGCTCATAAGGCCAGCGCCCGTGCGCCAATCAAAGATCGCGCTGTCCGATTTGGTGAGATTGACATGTGACCCTCCCTTGAGTCTGCTCGATTCCTGGGCAATTTTGAGTACGAATAGTCCCTCGCTGCTATTGGCAGAACCAAGCGCGACATGAGAGATGGGTAAAATTGGGTATGTGGGCGATTGTCGATAACACAGAGCTTTCCATAGGGGCCGCGCACGACTGCCCTGCGAGCCAAGGCGTTATCTTCGCCCCGGGGATTCGAGTCCTCCCAGAAGGCTCACCGCTAGTGTTGGCAACGCTACCTGTGCTCGACTGGAACGCAGAGCTGATGAATGCACTGAGGACCACAGTTAGCCCAGCAAGGCCCAACTGCTATGCCGCTGTGATGATGATCGATCCATTTCCGCTGTGGGAGGACCTCGGTGATCTGCTGATAGATCAGGGCTTTGCCGGGGTTGTGAACTTCCCTCCCGCCTCTCTTGTCGAGGTTAAGCAAGGACAGTCGTCACCCCAGGAGGGCAACACGATCGAGATCGACAGGATGAAGTGGTTTCATGAGATCGGTTTAGGGCTCGTGTACGCAGCATCGCGGACGGAGGAGATCAGCACCATCGAGTTGCGTCTATCAGGACTCCTGGATGCAATAGTCAGCGTGCCAGTCTCGTCGCTGCATCTGCCCATCAGTGAAAGCCTGCTCTTAGAATGTGACCCCGAGATCAATGCCGATCGTCGAGGAGCACCGCCGATCCTTTCGCTCAGATAGCCATCGAAGCCATTAGTCGAGAATGCGAAGCTTTCTGATTTTGTTGTAAAGTGTCTTGCGTGACAGACCCAGCGCTCGGGCTGTTTTCCCGCGGTGCAGCTTGTTCCGCCGGAGTGCATCAATGATCCACTCCCGCTCGGATAGATTTGTGGGTTCTGCGGGCGGCGGGCTCACTCCAAGCACTGCACTGATCCGATCTGCAGCGATCGCGACATCCGGAGGCAGGATGGCCAACTGTTCGACAACATGCCGCAGCTCCCTGATGTTTCCGGGCCAGGAATGACTTGCGAGTGCAAGAAATGCAGAGTTCTCGATGGCAAGAACGCCTGCAGACGCATCACCCCTCGTTTCCACTGTGAAATGATGGATCAAGGCCGGCAGGTCCTCCAGACGATCCCGAAGCGGAGGCAGTACCACTTCGAGGCCAGCAAAAGCGTCGCGCAGGCGAGAGGTCAGAAGACCTTCCGACGAACGCCTCCCGGCTGGTATCGTGCACGTGGCGATTATCTTCGCATCGGAACGGTTCGTCGTCGCGCCGTTGTGTGCGGTGTACGAACCCGACTCGATGAAATCGGCGAGTTTTTCCTGTTCCTCGACTGAGAGTTCGTTCACGTGAAGGATGACGAGCGAGGTCTCTGAAGCAGTTTCGAGCACGGAAATTCGGCGGCGGGTATCCTTGTCGGCATCCAGACCAAACAGCGCGATCGCATTCTGGCTTCCCGGAGACGGACGGCAAGGAAATACCACGGGCTTTCGATGTTTCCGGCCAGACAGGGAATGGACAAGCGATGCGACACGCCGCTTCCCGGCCCCCGCTTCTCCCGACACCAGTACGGGATTTGCTCCCGTTGCCAGGCGTTTTGCAGCGTCGAGCGACTTGTTCATCGTCGCAGACTGGGCAATCACTCCGTGCCTGTAACCATTGAGCTGGAGCCGGCGTTCGAGAAGATCGACCTTCTCGCGCAAGACGTGGATTGTCTTGAACCCCGAGGTCATTTCCAGGACCGAGGTCTCCAAAGGCACACGATCGAGAGATGAGCCCCCTATGAAGCCCTGCGTCCCAGTTTCCCTGCAGACATCCATGAGTTCCTCAGGCTTGGTGATCGGACCGCCCGCGAGCAGACAGACGACATTTCTGTCTACTCCATGAACGGTTCGGGCAATGTCTCTCGTCCTTGCCGCTAGCTCTGGCAGGCCTATCGAGGATGCAGACTGTGCCGTCTCTGCAGCGTTTAGGTTGAAGTTCATGGCAATGGCCTCAACGCCTGCTTCGACCATACGACGCGCTTCGCTCTGCGTACGCGTGTAGGCTATGGTCATCATTCCACGCTGTCTGGCTTTGACAAGGAGATCGACCTCTCTCTGATATCCAAGCTTGCTTTCCTCGAGAATCGCCCGGCGTGGGTCATCGAGGTGGATGACAGATGGGAAATTCGTCACACCAGCGAAACCCCACCGCTTCAATCGGTCGAGGAAGAGATTGATGTCCAACGTCGGATTGAATGTGCACGCGCCGAAGAACACCGGGAGCCGCGTACTGCGTAGGATCTCCGAACGACTAAACCCTTCGACAAAGGCGTTGCTGTCGCGTATCGGAAGGATCGATGCCGGAGAGGATCCACCCATTGCTCGAAAACGGCCGGCGTTCAATGCCAGAACGAAATCCGCTCCCGCCCTTTCGGCAGCGCGCGCCGTCATGCCGGAGCCAATGGCGGCCCCAAGCATGAATGATCTCGAATCGCTCAGAAACTGTCTAAGCTCGGAAATGGTGATCGATCCTCATTTTCAGCGGCAGCAGGATCGACCATTCAGCCCGAACATTCAACTCCAGCTTTTCGGTGCCTGGAAACGCGGCAGTGCCTTGCCATCACGTCCGAACACGTGACAATCCGAGGCGGCGACGGCCAGCGAGATCGGCCCTTGCCTGCCCACATGGAAATGATCGTCAGGGGAACGCGCCACGACGTTCTCTCCGAGAGCCGTCCCATAGAGATAGGTGGCGCTGCCCAGATGCTCGACAAAATCGACTTCGATGTCGACAAGCAGTTCGCCAGGATTGCCCGATGGTGCAATGAAGTCGTCAGGTCGGATCCCGAGCGTTACGGTCGCTCCCGGCCCTACCTCTTTCCCGTCGACCGGAAGCCAGCGACCGTTTGAACCCACTCCGATCTCCACCTGGCTTTCGTTCCTTGACTTGACCTTGCAAAGAAGGAAATTCATCCGGGGCGACCCGATGAAGCCAGCAACGAACTGAGTCGCTGGCTTGTGGTACAGATCATGGGGGCTTCCAACCTGTTCGATGCGACCGTCCTTCAGCACCACGATCTTGTCCGCCATCGTCATCGCTTCCACCTGGTCGTGGGTGACGTAGATCATCGTGTTTCCGAGCTGACGGTGCAGCTTTGCAATCTGCACCCGCATCTGTACACGCAACTCGGTATCCAGGTTCGACAACGGTTCGTCGAACAGGAACACTTTCGGCTCCCGAACAATTGCCCGTCCAATGGCCACGCGCTGCCTTTGTCCACCTGAAAGCTCCTTCGGCTTCCGGTCAAGCAGGTGCTCGATCTGAAGCAACTTTGCGGCGTTGCCGACCTTGACCGCGATTTCTTCCTTTCGCGCCTTTGCCATGCGCAGAGGGAACGCCAGATTGTCACGCACGCTCAAATGCGGATAGAGCGCGTAGCTCTGGAAAACCATCCCGAGGTTCCTGTCGGCCGCATCAACGCGGTTGACAACCTTGCTGTCAATTTTCAGCGTACCGCCGGAAATCTGCTCAAGACCGCCTATCATCCTGAGCAGTGTCGATTTTCCAGAGCCCGATGGCCCGACGAAAACGACGAACTCTCCGTGCTCGATCTCAAGATCTATGTCACGAAGGATTTCGAGACTTCCGTATGCCTTTCGAATACCATCAAGTTGAACGTCGGCCATGTGTTCCTCCTACAGATCCAGTGATGCGCCTCCTCAGCGCACTCCCGGTATTTCCCTGAGCGTTGCGATAGTGAAGTCGGGCGGCAGAAGCGTCGCATCCTCGACGGGCGGGACACCCGTCGTGACGAGGACCGAGCAGAGGCCAGCCTTCTTTCCAGCCTGGATGTCGGTTGGGATCTGATCCCCGATCATCAAGGTGGACGAACGATCGGTACCTATCCGCTTCAGCGCAGCTTCGATCATGTGGACTTCCGGTTTTCCGACGATGATCGGCTTGACGCGCGCGGCAGTCGCCACTGCAGTCAGGATTGCGCCGGCACCCGGCTCGAAGCCAGTAGGGGTCGGAAGAAGCAGATCGGGGTTCGTTCCGATAAGCAGCGCCCCCTTCAGGATTGCATCAACAGCGATCCTCATCTTCTCGTGTGTGATCTCCCGGTCCAGACCCATCACCACGACGGAAGGTTCATGTTCCGTGATTTCCAGATTGGCCGCGGCGATCGCCTGCTTCAAGGACGGAGCCCCGATGACAAACACGCGCGTCCCTTCGGGAAAGCGCTGCCTGATGAGCTGGGCAGCCGTGACCGCAGAGGTGACGACATTGTCGAGAGTCACATCGATTCCGAATGAGACCAGCTTGGAAACAACGTCCTCAGCCGTATGCGTCGAGTTGTTGGTCACGAAGCAGAATGGGATCCCTTCCGCTTGCCACGCCTGAAATGCCTTTACAGCATCATCAATAGGGGTCTTGCCTCGATAGACAACGCCATCGAGGTCCGACACTACGCCCCGGATCACGGGCCATGGATTGTCCAGCTTACCCATTCATCAACATCCCGCCGTTAACGTGTACGATCTGTCCAGTGATGTAGGTTGCCGCGGGCGTGGCTAGAAACACGGCCAAGCCTGCCACGTCCTCGGGCGTTCCAACACGGGCGAGAGGGATCCGCCCGGCGTGGCGTGCTTCCGTTTCCTCGCGGGGGCGTCCGTGCATTGGCGTATCGATGATTCCAGGCGCCACACCATTCACATTGATGCCAAGAGGTGCGCACTCGTATGCGAGTAGCTTTGTCAGGTCGTGAACCACAGCCTTGGAATAGCAATAGTCGGCACCGCCTGCCTGATAGTTGAACACGGCACCCTGCGAGGAAAGCGATGACCCGATGTTTACGATGCGGCCGCCGCCATCCTTCATGAACCGATTGACCACGAGCTTGGAGCAAAGCAGCACCGCACCGGAGTTGATCTCCATGGTCTTTTCAATCTTGCTAGTGTCACCGGACAGGAGCTTTTCTCCGGACTTGATGCCTGCGTTGTTCACGAGAACATCGATCCGGCCGAAGCGCTCAGCCACGGTGTCCATCACCCGGCCGATGTCTGCTTCGCTGGTCACATCCATCGACAATGCCAGTACGCGATCTCCACCCTCGATCGTGGCGAGCGTCCGTTCCAAGGCATCCTTGTTGGCATCCGTAGCAACGACGGTAGCGCCGCTTTCGAGAAATGCTCCGGTGATTGCGGCACCGATCCCGCCACCCGCACCAGTCACCAAGACCGTCTTGCCGGACATTTCAAAAAGAGAGTTTGTCATCATATCTCCAGAAGTGTTTTGTGATTGAGAAACTGATCCACCTCGACAGCCGAGGGCATGGCCTGCTGAGCCCCTCGTCGGGTCACGCAAAGCGCGGCTACCGCCATCGCCTGTCGTACGGCATCGCGGATCGAGGAGCCTGTAGCGAGCGCTGCAGCAAACCCACCGTTGAAGGCATCTCCTGCTGCAGTCGTATCGACCACGACTACGGGAAAGGCGGGAACGACGAACGTCTGGTTTCCGTCGGAGAAGAATGCTCCTCGTTCACCGAGGGTGATGAGAGCCGCCTTCGGGCCAAGCGACAGCAAGGCATCCGCAGCTTGCCGCGCCGCCTCCATCGACACGATCTCGATGCCCGTCAGTTCGAATGCCTCTGACTCGTTCGGAGTGACGAAGTCCACCTTCGACCAAGCGTCCCTCGTCAGCCCGTGACGTACAGGCGCAGGATTGAATATCAGCGTGAAGTTCCGCTCGCCCTTGAGATCGAACAGTCGCTCGAGCGCATCAGTCGGCAACCCCATCTCGGCGACGACGATCGCGTCTTCTTCGATATGATCGCAACCTGCTTCGATGATCTCCGGTGTCACCCGGGCGTTGGCGCCCGGATCGATGACGATCATGTTCCCGCCGTCGTCGCCAACCATCACCAGGGCGGAGCCAGAGACCTCACCGACCGCGATCTGCACGGCTTGGGTATCGACACCCGCAGAAACGAGTGACCGTAGAAGCTCCACTCCTGCGTCATCGTCACCGAGCCTGCTGAACAACCGCGGGGTAACACCCAACCGAGCCGCCGCAACCGCCTGGTTCGCACCCTTCCCGCCGGGGTTCCTGGAGAGAGACCCGATCAGGCTCTCCCCCGGTGTCGGAAGCCGCTCAACGTTGAAGCAGAGGTCCAGGTTGGTGGTGCCGAAGAATATGAGAGGTCTCGTGCTCATTTGACGGCTCCGAAGGTGAGACCACGTTCGAGGTGGCGCTGTCCGACGACGATCAGGATGACAGGCACGATCATGGTCACGACAAGACCCGCCGCCATGACCGGATAGAACTGCACGCCGGGATTGAGGAGCTTGAGCAGCGCCACCGTCACCGGAGCCTTCGTGGAGCTGAGCATCAGACCGAGTGCGAAGTTGTGCCACGCGAGTAGGAACACCAGGAGCGACGCGCCGATCAGCCCGGTCTTCAGGAGGGGAAGGACGATGTGCAGCACGATGCGGAAGGGCTTCGCACCATCGATTGCTGCGGCCTCCTCGATGTCCTTAGGGATGTCTTCGACATAGGAACGACTCAGCCAGACGATCATCGGAAGCGTTACGACTTGATAGACCCAGATCATCCCGATGTAGGTGTCATACAGGCCGATCGACTGGAACAGATTGAAGAGCGGAATGACGACAAGGAGAACGGGCGCAAACCGGAAACCAAGGATGAAGAACGCGACATCCTCCTTGAACGGCACGTCCCGTCGGGCGAGTACATATCCAGCAGGAACGCCGACGACGAGCGAGACAATCACCGAACCCAGCGCCACTATGATGCTGTTGATGATCGGGGTGAGAAAGTCGACCTTGATCGTCCCGTAGCTTGTGGCCCCAGCCTGCGCTACGTCGAAAAGAACGCGAAAGTTCTCCAGCGTGGGTGTGAAAATGAAGGTCGGAGGCCAGGCCATGACCTCGTTCTGATCTTTCAAAGCCATCATCACGATCCAGACCAACGGGAAGGCGAGGACCAAGGCGCAGATTGCGACCAGGAGATTCAGCACGAAAGATGTAAGCGGGGTGCGTGTGAAATCCATGAGTTCCTCCCTCAGTTCACGCGGCGGCGGACAGCCTGCCACAGCTTGACGGTCAGCATCGCTCCGATCAGCACGATCAGCCAGTTGACGACCATCATCGCCGCGCCTCGTCCGAACGTGAGATTTTGGAAGGCGGTGATGTATGCCTGAACAGAAAGTGCAGAGGTTGAGTTGCCCGGACCTCCCTGCGTGGTCCCGAAGATGATGTCGAACTGGTTGAACGACTCAATCAGGCGGAACAGGGCTGCGATCAGGATGTACGGCGCGACGAGTGGAAGCTCGATGTTCACGAAAGTCGCCCACGCCTTCGCGCCATTGATACGTGCGGCCTCTCGCAGATCGTCCGTGATCCCCTGAAGCCCGGCGAAGATAATGAGCGCGAAGAAGGGTGTGTAGGTCCACACATCTATGAGGATGACGGATATTAGCGAGGTTGCAGGGCTGGAAATCCAGGAGAATGGCCCGATCCCGACCAGGGAGAACAGGTAGTTGAGGATCCCGCTCTGCGGATTCATCATCGTCGTCCACATGAGCGCGACGCTCATTGGCGGCAGAACCAGCGGAAGGAGTATCAGAGGGCGCAGCCAGCGGGCCAACGTCACTCCGGATGCGAAGAGCTTCGCTATCATCAGCCCTAGAAGAGCCTCTATGAATACAGCTGAAACTGCGTAGACAACGGTTACTCTGACGCTGTTCCAGAATTCGCTCGTCTTCATCAGCGCAACGTAATTCGCGAACCCGACGAAGCGAACGACTGGTCGTCCAAGGCGAAGATCGGTGAGCGACTGATAGACTCCGTAGAAGAACAGAGCGAGGAAGCCTAGCAGGATAAGAATAGCGGGAGCGATTACGAGCAGGCTCACCCAGTCAACCTGACGTTCTGTGTGCTCGCCCTTGGTCGCCTCAGAAGCCTGTAGCGAAGGCGCGGCGCGCAACGCCACCACCTTTGAAACTTGGGTCGTCATGATAAACTCCAATCGTCCTGGAGACGGGGTGACGGCTCAGCCATCACCCCGGCCATTCTCAGAGGCCTGCTCGAATTTCTTCGGCCAGCGCGTGGAGAGTGGCTTCGACGTCGTCGCCGTTGACCATTTTCTGCATCGCGACGGCCCAGGCATTCATCGCTTCGCCAAATCCAACGCGGGGTGTGAAAGCAAGTGCCGCATGTTCCTGGGTGGCCTTGAAGCTTTCGACGAAGTTGTTGAATTCAGGCTGCGATGCGTAGTTCAGCCAGGTCTCGTCGCCCCATGTCGAGGCACGAGGGGGATTGACGAGCTTGCCTGCGACAGCGCCCGCCAGTGCAACCTTCTTCGAAGTCGCCCACTGGATGAAGAGCCATGCCGCCCCCTTCTTCTCCGATGCCGAGTTCATCGCCAGCGACCAGATCCAGATGTTCGAGCTGGGCCCCTTTGCATCTGGTGCGCGGAGCGGCGGTGCAAACGCGATCTTACCAGATGCCGGTTGGCCCTTCACGTCGTTCCAGAAGCCGAACATATTGGAGTCGATGGCCATTGCCGTGCGACCCGAGGAGATCCCGTCGACGACCTGGTACCAGTTATCGTTGGCGAAGGATGGCGCAGCGCACTTCTTGATCATGTCCACGTAGTCTTTGTGGAACGCGATCGATTCAGGGGAGTCGAGACCGGTATCCAACTTCCCGTCCTTCATCACCCAGTCCTGGACACCGTATGATTTCGCGATGGAAGCCACGGCGGTGTGAATGCTGGCCCAGAAGCGAACGCCACGGACCCCAAGCGGAGTGATCTGCGGGTCGGCGGCCTTCAGTTTCTCGCATGCCGCACCCATTTCCGTAGGTGTCGTCGGCACCTGAATGCCATGCTTTTCCAGGATGTCCTTGCGGTAGAATAACTGAATGTTCTCGAAGGCGTGCGGGATCGCCCATACCTCACCGTCGCCGCCCGCCGCGATCTGGCCGTCCTCCATCTCCCAGGTCAGGGCCGAACGCAGCGCCGGGAAGAAGTCGTTGTAGTCGTAAGACGCGTCGGTGAGCGCCGGATCGTTGAGATACTTACCCAAGGGCTCGAGGGCACCGCTTGGCGCGAGATCCCAAGCAGGCTGAATGCCGGTCCCCACAACGTCCCATGCGGGAGACTTCGTGGTGAGCTGGATGGTTAGCTTATTCCAGTAGGAGTCGTCCGGATAGAGTTCGGGCGTAACCTTGATTCCGGTGAGCTTTTCAAATTCCGGAAGTTCGGCACTCAGTGCATCGGCGTAAGGGTGAATGTCGTATGCCCAGGTGATCGTAGTGCCTTCGAACTGCCGCCAGTTCATGTCTGCGGCGATCGCGGAGGTCGACATTGTAACGGTTGTCGCCAGTAGCAAGACGCCGACCATGTTGTGTCTGGCAGCACGGCGCGCATGTGAGCAGAATGTGCTTATCGTGGAACGCATGTTTTCCTCCCAATGGAAAAAATCGATCATTCGAGGTCCACCACTCCATTCCCTGGTGAACCTTCGATGAAGGAATACGCGAGGGTCGGCGAAGCTAGGGGAAAAGCGGGAGGCGTTCTGGGTAAAGTTGGGTAACCCCCCAACTACCCCTTGTCCCAGCCTTGAGCCGGAACCTTGCAAGCGGATCTCTTACACGATCCTGAAAGTGCAACGCCACTCGAACTACGCAAGCGCGAAGTGCTTCTGCAGAGATGGTATAGTCCCCGGGCCAACTACTCGGGGCAGAGCAGGCAACTTTGTCTTAGGCGCAACCCTGGGCGAGGCGCTATCGGCACCAGTCCGCTGAGGACTGCTCAGCGATAAATTTTCCAGGCGTCTCGGTTGCCGTGTAGTGGGCTCTTAAAAGGAATCGAACTATCGGCCCGATCTTGAACCGAAAAATCTCATGCACAATCGTGAGATTGGATTCTATTGCAGGAAATGCCGAAAGCGGCTCAGGGAGAAGGCGAAAAGAGTCCCGCCGATCAAGAACATTGCGACAAGCTGAGGCCAGACCATGTCCAGTCCCGCGCCGCGGAACAGAACGGCCTGCGCCAGGATCACGAAATGCGTGTTGGGCGCCGCCAACATGATGAACTGGATTGGCCTGCCCCCTGAAAAGTGATCCTTCATGACGTATGGCTTATAAGCCTCAGAAGGACATTGAAATGGCAGCGAAAAGACACAAGGCAGATGAGATCGTCACGAAGCTTCGTCAGGTTGACGTGCTGAATGCACAGGGAAAGTCGATGGCGGAAGCGATCCGGTCGATAGGCGTAACGGAAGTTACATATTACCGGTGGCGGTCTGAATACGGCGGCCTGAAGGGCGACCAGGTGAAACGCCTGAAGGAACTGGAGGCAGAGAACGCACGGCTGCGGCGTGCGGTTTCCGATCTCACCCTGGACAAGATGATCCTTGCCGAGGCCGCCAAGGGAAACTTCTGAGCCCCGCCCGTCGCCGCGCTTGCGTGGATCATGTCACCGAGGAACTGGGTGTGTCCGAGAGACGGGCGTGCCAAGTCTTGGGTCAGCATCGTTCCACGCAGCGCAAGATCGCCAAGACCCCAGATGATGAAGCGGCGTTGACCGCCGACATCACGGCGCTCGCTCTCCAGTATGGCCGCTACGGCTATCGTCGCATCACGGCGATGCTGCACCAGGCTGGCTGGATCGTGAACGTCAAGCGGGTCGAGCGCATCTGGCGACGGGAGGGGCTAAAAGTGCCTCACAAGCAGCCCAAGCGCGGGCGGCTATGGCTGAACGACAGTTCGTGCGTCCGGCTGCGACCGGAATATCCTAACCATGTCTGGTCTTACGACTTCGTTGAGGATCGCACGCACAACGGCAGGAAAATCCGCATGCTCAACGTGATCGACGAGTTCACGAGAGAATGTATCGCCATCAGGGTCGAGAGAAAGCTGAAAGCCGTCGATGTCATTGACGTGCTTTCCGACCTCTTCATCCTGCGGGGTATCCCGACGCACATACGTTCCGACAACGGCCCGGAGTTCATCGCCAAGGCGCTACGGGAGTGGATCGCGGCGGTGGGCACCAAGACCGCCTACATCATGCCTGGCAGCCCGTGGGAAAATGGATACTGCGAGAGCTTCAACTCGAAACTCCGTGACGAACTGCTCAACGGCGAAATCTTCTACACGCTCAAGGAGGCGAAGATCATCATCGAAAACTGGAGACAGCATTACAACACCGTGCGACCCCACTCATCGCTAGGCTACAAGCCGCCGGCACCTGAAGCCGCCGTCTGGCCTCGCCAAAGCGGTCCAGCGTCAACGCCAGCGGTGGCCAGAAGACCGAGCATGCACTAACTTTCCAAACGGATCACCCAATGGGGGCAGGCCAAGAGCCGTGAGCTATCGTACCATTCTCCTGAACTTGGACATCGATCGACCAGTCAAGCCGATTGCACATGCTGCGGTCGAGCTGGCATCGCAAGTAGGCGCACGGGTGATTGGTCTGTGCGCTGCCCAGCCCCTCCTCTCTCCGTTCGCCATGCAAGCGACCAGCTTCGCAGCAACGAGCGCCATGCAGCAAATGTACAGGGACCTTGAAGATCGCATGGAGCAGGTTCATCAAGAGTTTCGTGCCGCGGCGGCCGGTAGGGTCGAACTCGAATGGCGTGCGGAGATTAGCGCGCCCACCGAGGCAATTGTTGAAGCTGCCCGCGCCGCCGACCTGATTTTCATGACTGCAGCAGAAGGTGCGCATTCAGGGGATTCATATAGTACCGCTGATCCAGCCGGCGTCACACTGCGCGCCGGCCGTCCTGTGCTGGTAGCGCGCCGCGCCGCAGAACCGATAGCGTCAGGCAAGATCGTGGTCTGCTGGAAGGACACACGCGAGGCGCGGCGTGCCGTGGCCGATGCCATTCCTTTGCTTTCCTTGGCCCAGGACGTGATCGTCGTTTCGGTCAGCTCCGAGCCCGACGCTTCGCTGCGAAAGAGCAATGCGGACGTCGTCTCGTACCTCGCCCGCCACAACGTGAGAGCCAGATCCCATATCTCTAAAAGCGCGGATGAGACGATCGGCCTGCTGCAATTTGTCGATCAGAGCGGTGCGGATCTCATAGTGTCGGGCGCATATGGACATAGTCGCCTCAGAGAGTTGGTATTTGGCGGGATCACCCGCTTTCTTCTCGATGAAAGCAGCCGAAGCCGGTTCATGTCGTGCTAGAAGGTATGGACGGAACCAGCCTGTTGCCGTACCGCTCCCGGCCACATGAAGAAGACCGCCGGGCTCCACGCCTCAACCCGCCGCCATGCGACCCGGTCTGGGTCAAATAGACTGGTCGCCCTCGACAACCCGACAGGCTATTCCGAAGTAACGATGCGGGCGAAATGAGCCGCATCTCCGAGCACATCCGGGGCCGGCGCGCCGTCTCGCCGTTCCGCGAGCCCGGCGGATGAGGGCGCCTCACTGCCGCAGAACAGCTCAAACAGCAATCCCATAACCGCCTCGGCACGGCCATCGGCGATGGAATAGTAGATCTGACGCGATTCCCGGCGTGTCTTGACAAGGCCGGCCTGCCGAAGCTCCGCCAATTGCTGGGACAGCGCCGGCTGCTTGATGCCGAGCGCCTCTTGAATGTCACTGACCGAGCTTTCCTCGCGTGCGATCTGACATAGCAGCATGAGACGATTGGCGTTGCTGAACTGGCGCATGAAATCTGCCGCTTCCGGCGCCTTGGCGATCATCGTTTCCAGCGAAACGCTCGCTGCCCCACTCATGCCCGCTTCTCCCGATAATACCAGGCCTCGCCCGCACGCAGAGCGCCATCGTCCTCGTTGGCAAGGGGTACCTGCTCGAGAAGAGTCTCGCCTGGTCGCCACCCTTCGGGCGTCGAGGCCTCCTCGCGCTCGGCCGTTTGCAGGGCCGCAACGAGGCGCAGAAGCTCATCGACCGAGCGCCCGACATTCATCGGATACCAGACGATCGCGCGCACGATGCCGTCCGGGTCGATGACATAGGTCGCCCTGACGGTCGCGCTGCTTTGTGCGGTCCCGTCGATCATGCCGTAGGCCTGCGCGATCACCATGGCGCTATCCTCGACGAGTGGGAACGTGACCTTCACGCCGAAGCGTCCCTCGATGTCGCGTAGCCAGGCGATGTGGGAATAAAGGCTATCCACGGAAAGGCCGAGCAGAGCGCAGTCGAGCTTCTCGAATTCCGGTGTCGCGCGCGCGAGTGCGATGAATTCGCTGGTGCAAACCGGCGTGAAATCCGCCGGGTGCGAGAAGAACACCAGCCAGCGCCCACGGAAGGCCGACAGCGTAACAGGACCTGCGGTGGACCGCGCGGCGAATCCGGGCGCAGCCTCGTCGATACGCGGTGGGCGGGCTGAGTGGGTGTTCGTTTCCGTCATGATCGCATTCCTGGGTGCAGGCCGGGCGTCCGTGATAACGGCTGTCGGTTTCGATTTCCACAAAATACATACTTGCATAATTACTGTAAATATATATCTATTAATCACCCTCTACGGAGAACCCGAGCCATGCCAAGCACCGTTTCAGATTTCCCCCTCGATCACGCCCGCGCCATGGCCGCAGCGGGCCTTGCAAATCCGACAAAACACCCTGTTGTAAAATCGTTCTTCGATAAGCAGACCTTCACGATCAGCCATGTCGTGCGCGACCCGCAGTCCAATGCCTGCGCCATCATCGACAGCGTGCTCGACTACGATCCGGCCTCGGGCCGCACCACGAGCGCTTCCGCCCAGGCGCTCATCGATTACATAAAATCCGAAAGTCTCGAAGTGCACTGGCTGCTCGAGACCCACGCCCATGCAGATCACCTTTCCGCCGCGCCGCTGCTGCAGGCCGAACTCGGCGGCCAACTTGCCATCGGGCGCGAAATCGTTCGCGTGCAGCAGGTCTTCGGAAAGATCTTCAACGCCGGCACCGAATTCCAGCGGGACGGCAGCCAGTTCGACCAGCTTTTCAACGACGGCGACCGCTTTTCGATCGGCAGTCTGGAGGCGACCGTGCTTCACGTCCCTGGCCACACCCCCGCCTGTCTGGCCTATGTCATCGGTGATGCCGTCTTCCCCGGCGACACGCTGTTCATGCCGGACTACGGTACAGCGCGCTGCGATTTCCCCGGCGGCGACGCACGCCAGCTCTACCGTTCGATCCGGCGCCTCATGAAGCTTCCAGATGAAGCACGCATGTTCCTGTGCCACGACTACAAGGCGCCCGGCCGCGATCACTACGCCTGGGAGACCACCGTCGGCGCAGAACGGACCGGCAATGTCCATGTCCACGAGGGCGTGAGCGAGGACGACTTCTACACGATGCGTACCGAGCGCGACGCGACGCTCGCCATGCCGAAGCTGATCCTACCGTCCGTGCAGGTCAATATGCGCGGCGGCCAGCTTCCGCCCGCCGAAGACAATGGCGTGCAGTATCTCAAGATCCCTCTCAACGTCCTGTGACCTCATGACCGACCTCAACATCCTCTGGCCGCTTTCCGGCGGCCTGCTGATCGGCCTTTCGGCCGGCCTCTATCTGCTGACGACCGGCCGCATCGCTGGGATTTCGGGCCTTGCGGCATCGGCCGCCGGCCTCACGGGCACCGGCATCAGCACACTGGGCCTTGGCTTCCTCGGCGGCATTCTGGCTGGCACGGCACTTGCCTCGACCTTCCTCCGGCAAGCCGAGATCGCCCTCCCCGCGTCGGCGCCGCTGCTCATTGTCGCCGGTCTTCTCGTCGGCTTCGGTACGCGCCTCGGCTCCGGCTGTACGAGCGGTCACGGCGTCTGCGGCCTCGCACGCCTGTCGAAGCGCTCGCTGGTCGCCACATCGGTCTTCATGACCGTCGCCGCCCTCACGGTTTTCGCCGTCCGCCATGTCTTGGGAGGCATCGTCTGATGTTCGCCAGAACCCTTGCTGCGATCCTGAGCGGCCTCCTCTTCGGCGCGGGGCTCGTCATGTCGGACATGATCAATCCCGCCCGCGTCCTCGCTTTCCTTGATGTCACCGGCGATTGGGACCCTTCGCTCGCCTTTGTCATGGGCGGCGCACTGATCCCTTCCTCCTTCGCCTACCTGATCCGGAAGCGGCGAAATGCGCCGGCATTCGACGATCGGTTCTACGTTCCAGAACATGGCCGCGTGGATCGGGCGCTGATCGGCGGCGCGGTGATGTTCGGACTTGGCTGGGGACTGGTCGGCCTTTGCCCCGGCCCCGCCATTGCGGCCCTGACGACGGGGCGCTGGGAGGCTGCCCTGTTCGTCGCAGCCATGCTTGCCGGCATGATCCTCTATCGCTTGACGCTCGGCCGCCCCGCAGCGGTGATCCGATAATCCGCAAAGAAGGTCATCGCCTTGCACACTTTTCGACCACACCGAACCAAGGCCGCCTGAACGCGCGGCGAAAGGTGCGGCATGCTTCTGGAACCCATTCAATACGGCCTCGGCGGGCTGTCTGGCGGACTTGTCGGCTTTACCCTCGGCCTGTTCGGCGGCGGCGGCTCCATTCTCGCCGTGCCCCTTATGGTCTATATGGTCGGCGTTCCCAACCCGCATCTCGCCATCGGCACCAGCGCCTTCGCAGTCGCGGTCAACGCGTTTGCCAACCTTCTCGGGCATGCCCGCTTCGGCAACGTCAAATGGCGCTGCGCGGGTCTCTACAGCCTCGCTGGGATCGCGGGCGCGCTTGTCGGCTCCTCCATCGGCAAGATGATCGATGGGCAGCACCTGCTGATCCTTTTCGCCCTACTGATGCTCGTCGTCGGTGCGCTGATGTTCAAAAGGCGCGGCGCGGAGGGTGACCCAAATGCGCAGTGCTCCCGCGAGAACGCCCCGAAGGTGATCGCTTTCGGCGGACTGACCGGCGCCTTTTCCGGCTTCTTCGGTATCGGCGGCGGCTTCCTCATCGTGCCTGGCCTTATCACCGCGACCGGCATGCCCATCCTCTCCGCCGTCGGCTCCTCGCTCCTCGCTGTCACCGCCTTCGGCCTGACGACTTCCCTCAACTATGCCTATTCAGGCCTGGTTGACTGGGGACTCGCCATCGTCTTTATCGGTGGCGGCGTTGTCGGCGGCTTGCTGGGCGCCTTCGCCGCGCGAAAACTCGCCGCTAGAAAGGGCGCACTCAACACCGTCTTCGCCCTGCTCATCTTCGTCGTCGCAGGATACATGCTCTCGAAAGCCTTCGAGCAACTGGCCATCTGACCGGCGCCGCTTTTCCGCACGTGCGACCAGAAGAGTTTTGACAGGCAATGGCGCAGGACAAAATCCGTCGACGACACGCACTTGAATCAAGGTCCGCGGGCTATGGTCGACAATGGACAGAGCACACGACACCCGGCCTGAAGACACTCAGGGGACCTGGGCCACATTGTCGTCCCTATCCGCTCACCCCATTTTAATATCGGAAAAGCTTCCAGCATTTACTGGAAGCGCAGGAACCACACTTGGTTGACAATTTTAACGCATCCGTTATTCTGGATGTATGGATAATATTGCAGCAATAGCGGCGCTCGGCGCCTTGGCACAGACCACACGACTGGAGACCTTCCGCCTCCTCGTTCGGCGCGAGCCTGATGGCATACCGGCCGGCGAGTTGGCCCGCCTCATCGACGTGCCGCAAAACACCATGTCGGCGCATCTCGCGACGCTTTCGCGGGCAGGCTTGGTTACGAGCGAGCGGCAGAGCCGGTCGATCATCTACCGGGCAGACCTCAATGGCTTGCGCGAGTTGACGCTGTTCCTGCTCAAAGACTGCTGCGGTGGATCGACGGAGCTTTGCGCTCCGCTCATCGCCGAGTTGACACCCTGCTGCACCACAGAGGCGAAGCTGTCATGAGCGCGATCACGTTGGAGCGAATTGAGGGCAACGACGCTGGCCTCAAGGCAGCCTTGACGGAAGCGCATCTGCCAACGGATGACATCGAGGATCAGGGGCGTACCTTCTACAGGGCGCAGTCATCGGATGGCCGGGCTATCGGTTTCCTCGGTGTCGAGCGCTGCGGTGATGACTTTTTCCTCCGTTCGGTTGTCGTGCTTCCCGATTATCGGGGGCAAGGACTGGGCAGCGTTTTGGTCGAGCGGGCGATGGCGGGTCTCGACCATGCCGGCGACGTCTTCCTTGCCACGACGAGTGCAGCACCGTTCTTCACGCGCATCGGATTTTCTGAAATCCAGCGGGACAGCGTTCCCGCAGCCGTGCTGGCGACCCGCCAGCTTTCCTCCATTTGCCCATCGTCAGCGACCATCATGAGGCTTACCCGGCCGCTGACCTAACCACGGACCACGACCATGACCGATAAGACCTACAACGTGCTGTTCCTCTGCACGGGCAATTCCGCTCGTTCTATTCTCGCCGAATCCATTCTCAACAAGGAGGGCGGCGGACGATTTAAAGCCTTCTCCGCCGGCAGCCAGCCGAAGGGCGAAGTCAATCCGCATGCCCTGAAGGAGCTGGAAGCGTTGGGCTATTTATCGACGGGTTTCTCGTCGAAGAGCTGGGACGTATTCGCAGAACCCGGCGCGCCGCAGATGGATTTCATCTTCACCGTCTGCGACAGCGCCGCCGGCGAAGCTTGCCCAGTCTGGATCGGCCATCCGATGACCGCCCATTGGGGCGTCGAGGACCCTGCTGCCGCTGTAGGCTCGGAAGTCGAGATCCAGCGTGCCTTCGCTCAGGCAGCCCGTTTCCTCAAGAATCGGATCGCGGCGTTCGTCAGTCTGCCGCTAACGTCCATCGATCACATGGCGCTCGAAACGAAGCTTCGCCAGATCGGTGCGATGGAAGGTTCGACATCGCCGCAGGGAAAGTCCGCCTGATGTCCACGTTCGAGCGCTATCTGACTATCTGGGTGTTCCTGTGCATTATCGCCGGTGTTGCCCTCGGCCATGTCATGCCCGGTCTCTTTCAGATCATCGGCGCGGCCGAGGTCGCCAAGGTGAACATCCCCGTGGCGATCCTGATCTGGCTGATGATCATTCCGATGCTGCTCAAGATCGATTTCCGGTCTCTGGCGCAGGTCGGCACCTATTGGCGCGGCATCGGCGTGACCTTGTTCATCAACTGGGCTGTCAAGCCGTTCTCTATGGCCGTCCTCGGTTGGCTGTTCATCGGCTGGTTGTTCCGCCCCTACCTGCCTGCAGACCAGATCGACTCCTACATCGCCGGCCTGATCATTCTCGCCGCGGCTCCCTGCACGGCTATGGTGTTCGTCTGGAGCAACCTGACACGCGGGGAGCCATTGTTCACGCTGTCACAGGTCGCGTTGAATGATGCCATTATGGTCGTCGCCTTTGCTCCGATCATTGGCCTGCTGCTCGGCCTATCCGCCATCACCGTGCCATGGGATACGCTCGTTCTCTCCGTCGCTCTCTATATCGTCGTGCCCGTCATTATCGCACAGGTCATCCGCCGCCGGCTGACCGCTGAAGGAACGACGCGGGCACTGGATGGCGTGCTGGCAAGGTTGCAGCCTATTTCACTAGTGGCGCTGCTCGCGACGCTGGTTCTGCTCTTCGCTTTTCAGGGAGAACAGATCATCGCGCAGCCCGCCGTCATCGGTCTGCTCGCCGTGCCGATCCTGATCCAAGTCTATCTGAACTCCGGGCTCGCTTATCTGCTCAATCGGATGGCCGGCGAGCGGCACTGCGTTGCCGGCCCGTCAGCCCTGATCGGCGCTAGCAATTTCTTCGAACTTGCGGTCGCCGCCGCCATCAGCCTGTTCGGCTTCCAGTCCGGCGCGGCGCTCGCCACCGTGGTGGGGGTTCTCATCGAAGTGCCGGTCATGCTGTCGGTCGTCTGGATCGTGAACCGCTCGAAGAATTGGTACGAGGCCGCCCCTGCCGTTTCCCGAACTGCCGTCACCGAAAGGCACTGACCATGGACGTTACCATCTACCATAACCCCGCCTGCGGAACGTCCCGCAACACGCTGGGACTGATCCGTGCTGCCAGGATGGATCCCGTCGTCATCGAGTATCTACAGCATCCGCCGACCCGTGAGCAGCTTGAGACGATGATCGCAGATGCCGGCCTGACTGTCCGAGAAGCCATTCGCGAGAAAGGCACGCCCTATGCCGAGCTCGGCCTCGACAACCCGAACCTAACCGATAACCAGTTGCTCGACGCGATGGTCGCGACACCGATCCTGATCAATCGCCCCTTCGTCGTGACACCGCTCGGCACCCGGCTCGCGCGTCCGTCCGAGGTCGCCCTCGACATCCTGCCAGATACCTTCAAGGGGCCGTTCTTCAAGGAGGACGGTGAACCGGTTCTCGATCAGGAAGGAAAGCGCATTGCCTGATACATTCCCAGCATTGCAAGGCGATCACCTGCGCCCGACCGATCTCGGCGCCCTGCGTCCCACAGTCTCGATGCACAGGCCGCGCATCCTGATCCTCTATGGTTCACTGCGCGAGGTATCCTATAGTCGCCTGCTCGCATTCGAGGCCCACCGGCTGCTAGAAAGGCTCGGATGTGAGGTTCGCATGTTTGATCCAAGGGGTCTGCCGCTGCCTGACGAAGCGCCGGTGAGCCATCCGAAGGTGCAAGAATTGCGCGATCTTTCGCAATGGTCGGAGGGGCAGGTCTGGGTGAGCCCCGAACGCCACGGCGCGATGACCGGCATCATGAAATCTCAGATCGACTGGATTCCGCTTTCTGTCGGATCGGTCCGACCGACGCAGGGCAAAACGCTTGCCGTTATGGAGGTCTCGGGCGGCAGCCAGTCCTTCAATGCCGTGAACCAGATGCGCATTCTCGGCCGCTGGATGCGGATGATCACCATCCCGAACCAATCCTCGGTCGCCAAAGCCTATCAGGAGTTCGACGCCGATGGCAGGATGAAGCCCTCGTCCTATTACGACCGGGTGGTGGATGTGTGCGAGGAGCTGGTGAAGTTCACCCTTCTTACGCGCGATGCTTCCGCCTATCTCACTGACCGCTACAGCGAGCGGAAAGAGCAGGCGGCCGAGCTTGATAGGCGCGTATCGCTACATTCAATTTAAGGGGGTCGAGGCAGCGACGAGCGTCCGCTTGGTCGCCGTCGCGACCGCAACAAAGGCTACTATGCCGACAGAGCCGAGGGCTGCGCTCAGGATAAGCGATGCGACTATACCGAATTGCTCCATCGTCGCGGCGAAGGCGAAGGGGGCCGCAGCGCCGGCAGCCAGCCTTGCCGCCGCCATCTTGCCAGTGAGCGCGCCATATCCATCCGAGCCGAACAGGTAGAGCGGCAAGCTGCCCTGTGCGATGCTGTTGATGCCCGATCCGAGGCCGAGGCAGATCGAGAAGGCGACCGCGCCGGGAAGCCAGTTGCCGGACAGCGCCAGAATGACGACGCTCAGCACCATGAAGACCGCGGAGAGAACCGCAAGGCCCGGCGGGGAAAGCCGCGTGCCGAAGATCATGTTGACAAGGCGACTGAGAACCTGTGCCGGGCCGAACAGCGAGCCGATGACGACGGCGGCGCTTCCGAAGCCGAGCGTTCCGAGCATCGGCACCATATGCGCCAGCATCGCGCCAAGGGTGAAGCTGAGCAGCGCGAATGCAGCCGATACGACGATCACCGCACTGCGCCGACGCTCGCGCGGAACAGCCCCGACGACAGGCTCGCGCATCGGCCTTAGTCCGCCGGCCGCAGCCACCTTTCCCTTCCGCATGATCCAGACGTGGAACGGCATGCAAACAACAAGATTGAGCCCGGCATAGACGAGATAGATTTCCCGCCACGAGAGATAGCCGAGCAGCGCCGTGGCAATCGGCCAGAAGATCGTCGAGGCGAAACCGGCGATCAGAGTGAGATAGGTAATGCTCCGCGATGCGGACCGGGGATCGGCCTCGACCAGTGCCGCGAAAGCGGCTTGGTACTGGACCATGCCGGACGATATCTCCAACAGGACGATGGCCAGTGCAAAGATCGCCACCGATGGCGACCAAGCGCAGAGGATCAAGGTCAAGGCGGACAGCACCGAGCCAATCGCCATGACGGTCGATGCGCCGACGCCATCCATCTGCCGACCTATGTAGGGTGCCGAGAGACCGCCGACGAAGAGTGACGCGGAGAAGATAGCAAACACCTGTGCGACGGTGATGCCGAGATCCGCCGCCATGCCGGGCGCCAGAATGCTGAAGCTATAGTAGAGGGTGCCGTAGCCGATGATCTGGGTCAGGCCGAGCGCGGCGACGATGCCAACGGGAACGTTTGCATTACGCAACGATGTCGCCCTCGCTCCGGGCAACATCCGTCTTGCAGCAACCATCGGGCCGCTGCACACCCTCGCGGATCATGGGATGGCCGGCGCAGCAGTCCTCCATCAGGAATTTCACGAGGTCGGCCAGCGCATCGTAGCTGGCACTATAGACGATCGAACGGGATTCCCGTCGCTGCGTGATAAGGCCCGATCGCTCAAGCTCTTTAAGATGGAAAGACACATTCGAGGGCGAGACGCCCATGCGCTCGGCAATGAAGCCGGCAGCCAGCCCATCCGGTCCGGCGACGACCAGCGTGCGAACGATGGCGAGACGTGTTTCCTGCGATAGAGCCGCAAACGACGTGAGGGCTTGACGCTCGTCCATATTTCAACAATCCTTGAATTATTGAACAATAGGAGTAGCGCACATGACCACAATCGACAAGGCCTTTTCCTCCGATATCACGCTGGGCCAGCTTCTCGATGGGCTGGCGGCCGTGCCGGAAGCGCCGCTGGTGTTTCTGTACGAAGGGCAGCCAGTGAAGGCAGGCTACCAAGTCACCGAGGTCAAGGCGGGCGCGTTCTCGGCACTCGACTGTGGCGCCAACCCGGAAGCTTGGTCGGAGATGTTCATCCAGCTCTAGGATATCGATGAGGACGGCCGGAGCCATATGCCGGCGGGCAAGTTCTCCGCCATCATCCGCAAGGTTTCTGATCACGTCCGCCTCGATCCGGCGGCCAAGCTCACCTTCGAGGTCAGCGATGGAAACCGGCCGATGGCGCAATATTGCGCATCGTTACCGCGGCTAGCCGACGGCACATTCGAGGTCACGCTGACGGCGCGGCCATCAAGCTGCAAGCCTCGCGATCGGTGGTTGGAAGAGAAAAGTGATGCCACCAGCTCTTGCTGTGGTCCGGCAACGAACAGCTTACGGTGTTGTGCCTGAAGACCAGGAAAGCTCTTGAGGAGATCCGAACCAGCGGCCACTTCGTTCAATGGCATATCCTCAATCACGCAAGAGCACTCTTTCCGCAGAACGTTTCCTCTCCGAGCCCGCTATCTTTACGACGGTCATTCCGGCTTGAATCACTCGCTGATGCCATCGCGCGAATATGATGCCTTCCATTTCTGTGACAACATCCTGCCAACATTGGCCCGGGTCAGGTTCGAACGGATCGTAGAGCCTTGCAACCACGTCGCCGACGTCGACTTTTGCTCCGAGTGGCTTCAGGGGAATGGCCACACCCGTGATCGCGCTTATTGCCGCCTCGACCGCATCCAACGTAGTGACGAAGGCGGTTGCATCCGCGGAAGCTTGGGTGGCGCCCATTGATGCGCCCGACTGAAGGAGGAAATCGCACAACGCCCGACTGTCCGTAGCCGCAAGTTCCGGTGTGACATCGGAAAGTCCGCGTAGCTCTAGCGTGCAGGCGGCCGTTCGGAATCCGGACCGGCCAGCGCCTTCGCCGAGATGTGCGTTGATGGTGTCCCACGCCTCACCATGCACTTCGTCGAACGGACGGTCCGCCGACTTGTTCGCGAGAATGACGACGGGAACATCTAATCTCTGCGCGAGTGGCCGGAATAGCGGCCAGGAAATCTCGGACGTATAGAGATGAAGCAGGGCTTCCATGTCGGCGTGGACATCGACAATCATGTCGGATCCCCAGGCCAATGTCATCAAGCCCGCTTGCAGGCGTTCGACGGGCGTGCCGACACGCGCGAGACTGCCCGCACTGCTTTGCCCCAAGAGGATTGCAATGCGGCACGACAATGATCTCGCCGCAAACCTCACCGGCAGCGTCTGCCGTCTCGAGCAGGCCGACCAGGTCGACGAGTGCCATTGTCGCCGAGACTTCACCGGCATGAAGGGCACCCTGCAGATAGACTTTCGGCCGGGCGCCGGGGGTGCCGAAACGATGAACGACGATCTCCTCTCCCGCCACGTGAAACCGTTCAGCGGTCATGCGACATCACGCCAAGCATGCTGATCGAGATCCGCGCGCCCGAAACCGCCAAACCTTCGACAGGCAGGCCGGTCGACGCCGGACCTGGTTTCGCGTAGTAGCCGTTGCGGACCGACATGTTGTCATGAAGTTCGTCGGCCGAGCTGCCGGCAACGTAATAGGTGGTCGCCTTCCGTACGTCCCGGAAACTCACCCCAGCCGCGGCAAACAACGCCTCGACCGCTTTCATGATGGTTGCTGTCTGCTCGACAAGGCCGCGATTGGGCGAGGCGTCGAGCGCCGTCAGATGGAAATGCCCACCCGCCGCACGCAACGACATCGACAAATGATCCGTGTCGGGGACATTCACCTGTGGCCAACCGCCTGCGACCGCAGCCTTGGCAAATGTTAGTTCCGCCACGATCTCTGCCTCGGCATCGGAGACCCGCACAGCATTTTGTGCCACGCGATCGTCATCCCCAGATAAGACCCTGTCGGGGAGTTCGCAGCCGACCGGAAGAAACCACTGCTCCGCAAGCAGGTTTTCACATGAAAGATCTGCGCGGACGAGTAGCCGTTTCAACCGGGAACCGATGTCCTTGAAAGCAGATCGCGGAGACGAAACAGTCGCCCAGACGAACGGACCTGCATCCGATACCTCCAGCGTCAACCCAGTTTCTCCATCGACAAAGGAGGTGCCTTCCGCCTTCTCATCCGAGGCAAACACGTCGACCTCGATCAGCATCCCATCGTAGTAGAAATGCGGGATGGCCACCGGCACGACCTGAACAGATTGGCCGAATTCACGGCGGAACAAGTCCTTCAGGCGCGCAGCATCGCCCGGCGCGGTCTTTACATAGTAGACGACGAGGCGGCCGATGCCGGAGGTTTGGCCATGCATCTCACCCAGGAAGCGGCGGATAAAGCCTGTCACAGCATCCGCCTGACGCAGGAGATCGCCGGGATGCAGGACGTTCCCCAGGCTGTCTAGCGGGCATTGACCGCATGACCAGAGAGTCGCTCCCTCCCTGACGAACAAGGAGTACGGGTGGTCAATCCGCATTTTCCAGACGGCGTCGAACGGCAGGTAAGCTGTAGCGGTTGAGTTCATGATGGCAACTTTTCAATGGCTGGAGCCGCGGGCGTTGAGGCGGCGCGCCATCACGCTGAGCGGGAAGATGAGAAGAAAGAAGAGGATCGCGACGCCCGTCAGCGGCTCGAGATAGCGGAACGACGCCGAGCCGCTGAGATAGGCGACATAGGCAACCTCCCCCACCCCGATGCCGGCGAGCAGCGTCGTCGCCTTGAGAAGATCGGTGAAGTAGTTGACCACGGCCGGCAGCATCTTGCGCATGGCCTGGGGCGCGATGACGCGGAACCAGATCACCGGTCGCGGGATGGCGAGCGACCGGGCGGCCTCCCATTGCCCCCGGTCGACGGCGAGGATGCCGCCGCGCACGATCTCCGCCATATAGCCGCCACCGATCAGGCCAAGCGCCAGCACCCCGCAGGTCAGACCGGAAAGGTTGGCGCCCAGCAGGATGGGCAGGCAGTAGTAGGCCCAGAAGATCGCGATCATCTCCGGCGTGGCCCGGGCGACGTGCAGAAACCCCAACGCGCCCTTCGACATTGAGCGCCGCGGGGACAGGGTCGCGGCTCCCAGCAGCGTACCCAGGCCCGTCGCAAGCAAAAAGGCAGCGATGGTGACGAGCACCGTCGTGACAAGGCCCTGGAGAAGGGCCGGGAAAGCCGAAACGACGATTTGATAGTCGAACATTACCGGTGCCTCCAACGATTGAGCCGCACTTCCAGCCTGTGGAGACCACCCGCTAACGCGAGCCCGGAGCCGATGTAGATCAGGGCGGCGAGGGAGTAGAAAAGAATAGGATCGGCCGTGTAGTCGCTGATGCGCGACGTTGTGCGCATCAATTCTGGCACGGCCAGGATCGAGAGGATCGCCGTCGCCTTGAGGAGGCTGACCAGCGTGTTGCCGATCGCCGGCATAGTCATGGCGAGCGCCTGCGGGATGATGACCAGCCGCCACCGCTGGCGTGGATTGAGGCCGAGCGCCAGCGCCGCCTCATGCTGCCCCCTCGCCACGGAATTGAAACCGGCGCGGTAGACTTCTGCCATATAGGCAGTCATCACGATCACCAGCGCAATTGCTCCGGTCTGCTGTGCCGTGGTGTTGAACCCCGTTAGTGCGGGCAGGGCAAAATGGAGCCAGAACAACTGCACCAGCAGCGGTGTATTGCGGAAGAACTCCACAAAGGCGACGCTCGGAAGGCGGATGATGGCGGAGGAACTGCCCAGGGCCAAGGCCACAGGCATCCCCAAAACCATCGATCCGATGGCTCCGAGTACAAAGTAGAACAACGTCAGGACAAATCCCTGCGTCAGCGCGGGAATGTACGGAGCGAGCAAATCGAACATCGCGTGCGAGACCACTTACTCGATGCCGTACCACTTCAGTTTCGTCTGTGAGATGAAACCGGTCGTGTTGGTGTATGCGATCCAGGTGTTGAGGAAAGCGTGGAAGTGATAGTCGCCCGGCCGTACCGCATAGGAATAGCCCGTCGCCTCGATGGGCGCATCCGCTCCCAGCACCTTGACCTTGGCGTTCGGGTTGGCCTTCATGAACAAGGCATTCTGCAAGAGGTCACTGAGATGGGCGCTGGCACGACCGGCGGCGACTTCAAGCTGCCCAGCGACAGCGTTGTCCGAGACGATCACCTTTTTTTGCGCTTCGGGCAGAAGACGATCGCTCTGCGCAACCGCGGCCATGCCTGCGATACTGACAGCTGAGTATTTCGGATCGTTCAACTGCTTCCAGTCGGTCACGTCCACATCGGCGCCGACCAGCCAGGTATTGCCGGTGGTCATGTAGCTGTCGGTGAAATCGACCGTGACGGCACGCGCCGGAGTCCGGAACATATCCACCATGGCGATGTCGAACTGCTTCTGGACCAGCGAGGGGATGATCGTCGACCAGGTCGTATCGACAATCTCGAGCTTCACCTCGAGAACCTCGGCGAGGTTTTTCGCCATATCGACGTTGAATCCTTCCCACTCACCGGTGACCGGGTTCTTCTGCTGTGCAGGCACGGAGTCCGCCATGCCGACCTTCAGCACACCTGCCTCCTTGATCTGCGCGACCGTATCGACCGCCTCCTGCGCCTTCGCAGCGGGCGCCAACAGCGTGGTGAGCGTCAGCAGCGTGGAAGCCACCATGATCTTCAGTCTGTTCATGTCCGTCCCCTTTTTTCTCGTGCGGCGTATTCAGCGCGCCGAACAAGAGCTTGCGGTCAAATGCCGATTGGGAGAACGACGAAAAATCTGATAGTCCTTATACGATGAGGTTATAAGAGGCAGCGTCGAAAGACACGAGATTTCCGCGCCATTTGGGATTTGCATGAGCGATCTGAGGAAGACCGTCGGGACACTTGATAACCTTGTGGCATTCGAAGCGGCTGCCCGGCACGGCAATTTCAGCCGCGCGGCGCGCGAATTGCTCGTCGCCCAGCCTGCGGTCAGCCGGCGCATCCAGCAACTCGAACAGGCGCTGGGAACCGACTTGTTCGAACGGCAGGGAACGCGAATCCGGCTCACCGCCGCCGGGCAGCAATTCCAGAACGCAGTCGCGACCGCGTTTCGCAGTATCGAACATGCGGCAAAGGCGCTGCCGCGGGAGGACGACGGCGTCGTCTCGCTCCGCGTCAACGTCGCGGCCGCCTCGCTTTGGCTGATGCCGGCGTTAGGCGCCTTCTATGCACGTTTTCCCGATATTCGCCTGCATCTCGTTTGCATTGATGAACTGCCAGAATTCAGCAACAACGATTTCGATCTCGAAATTCGCTTTGGAACCGGCTCGTGGCCGAATGTCGAGAGCTATCCACTTTTGGAAGAACGGGTTTATCCCGTCGCGTCGAGAGACTTCGTCGCCGCCCACGCTATTCAGGGACCCAATTGCCTCAGCCGTGTGCCCTTACTGCAGCTCGAAAACTATACCAGCCCCCTGATGGACTGGAATACGTGGCTGGAAGCGGGAGGGAGCCCGATCATCCGGAGGCTAACTACCTATGCCATGGTGCTGGAAGCCGCACGTTTCGGGCACGGCGTCGCACTGGGCTGGCACCCCTATGTCCACCAGGCTGTGGAGAAGGGCGACCTGGTAAAACTCCCGATCGACGAGAGGACGAGCAGCTACCGTGAGTTTCTCGTGGCAAAATCCGCCCCGCGGCGACGCTTCTCCGTTGAGCAGACGAAAGACTGGATCATCGAACTTGCTCGGTTGAGCGGGCAGGATACGCGGTAGACCTGCATGCGGGAGCACGATGCTCTCTCAGCATTCACCGAGGCGCCCAGATTTTCACGATTGAGTTCTTCAACCAATGCCCGATCGATACGCTGGCGACTGCCTTTGTAGGCGCCAGCGGATTTGGTTCGCTCGATTCCCTCCCTCTGCCCTCCTTTATGAAGCGGCGCTCCATTTGGGCGACCATGCCAAGGACCGTCAGAAGATGTGCCCCACCTCCCCTCGGGTGGACACATGAGGATCGAGCGCCGTCACGAATGCGCCTCGCTCCTGACACCCATGCACGATGTTCAGGACATTACGTGCGCACCACCTTCGCCTATGCCTTTCAGGGCATGCTGGGCCAGGACGCACTCTGGTGGAGCTTCCGCGCCGGGTCGAGTACGTCGCTGTTCCTGGCCATGGCTTATTATCGGTTGGGCTATCGCATTCCGGCGGATCGTATCTCCCCGGCGAGATTGGCGCGCTCTCGCTGCATGCCAAAGCCGGTGTCGGGCGCCAGGCTGGCGGCCGGCCTATCGGTCATGCGCAGGCTACGCCAGTGGACAGTCGCGAGTAGATTTTGGTGAGCGATTTCCCCGCGTTACCCAGATTGGCTTACACATTCTATAAGGGATTCAAATTTCGCATATTGCTCATGGAAGACGACCCCGTCCTGCGTTGCTCTGGCACCCAGCCCAACGTCCGACACAGATTCTCGCCGGCCCCTATGGCGTCGCGCTGAGTCAAAAACAGGCCCTCCAGATAGGGCGACGCCCTCCCTGAATTCCACAAGAACGCTTTTCTTTAGAACATCGTAGATAATGTACATGGCGTTCTCATATTTCATCGCAGTCACCTCTTCCAACCGGCTACCCCCACCAAGTGGCGATCCGGTCGAAAGCGTCGTTAACCCGAACTGTAGAGGTTAGCGGCATGAAGCCGATCGGTTTTCCAATGGTTCCGGTCCCCGACGCGGGCTAGTCATTTGGGAATGTCTTCTAGCGATGACGTGTTCCAAGCTCACGAGCTATCGGCAGTGAGAAACATGCATGACGAGATCACCTCCGCCGTTGGTTCAGTCGCGATCCATCTGCACGGACGCATTCGCAAGATATATGCTGGAGACTCACATCGCCGGCGAGGTCGACAAGCACCGATCAGAGTTCGAGAGCTACGCGGAGCGATATTTCTCGCGAGATTCATGAAACCGGGCCGGCGGCCGATGCAACGCTCGATGGAGCCTCGGGTACCGCGTTTTTTGAAGCGCGAAACCCGCGCCCGAGCAAATTGGAGCGCAACATTGTCGAGACGAGCGGCATCACTCGAAGGGTCAGTGCTCCGGACGGCCTGAAGAACGGACGAGGCAGGGATGTAGGAGCCACTACCATGACTTTAATTTACCATGTGTTAACTTATCGGTTTACGTCAATCTGCACTGAAGGTACAATTTATACCTGTAAAAAGGGGAGCTTCATGTATGGCAGTCGTCTCCATAGCATTTGTCGATGATCACCCGGTGCTGCTAGGCGGCTTGGCACATATCTTTTCCGATATGCCGGGCTTCAAGGTGATTGGCACGGGGCGTTGTGCATCCGATGTCGTCGAAGTCTCGGCAACAATGCATCCCGATATACTGCTGCTCGACCTGAACATGCCGGGGGACGTCTTTGCGGCGATCCATCACAGCCGCGAAGTCGCGCCTCAAACCAAGGTCATCGTCTTCACCGCCTCCGCCGGCATCGATCATGCGGTGAAGGCCTTCGAGGCCGGGGCCATCGGCTATGTGCTGAAGGGCAGCACGGACGAAGAATTGATGCAGGCGATCGAAACAGTGCTCGCTGGCGAGACGTTCATCACGCCGAGCTTTGCCAGTAAGGTGATTTCGGCGCTTCGCGCGTCGGCGATGCCCCGGCCGCCGTCGCAGGCAGTCAGGTTGAGCGTGCGCGAAGATCAGATCGTCCGGCTCCTCCTGCTCGGCAGAACAAACAAGGAGATTGCCCACCGTCTCCAAATAAGCGAAAAAACGGTGAAACATTACATGACGCTCCTGATGCAGAAGTTGCATGCCCGCAACCGGGTAGAGGTCGTGCTCGCAGCGCAAGAACTTGGCGGTTTCGCCGCCGAAAAGGCGAGCAGTCAGAAGGGCAACGGTTTCCTCAATTGAAGGTATTCCGAGGCCGTTCACAGCACGGGAACGTTCCTAAAGCCAGCTTTGATCAGAGCCAGCTTGCTGATGGGCAATTCGACATCGACCACCGTACCGCCGGCGTCCGATCGAATGACGAGCGTGCCGCTGAAGGTTTCGACGCGGCTCTGGATGCCGCGGAGGCCAAGCCTGGACCCGTCGCCGGCAGGTGGCCTGCACTCCGATGCAAGACCACCGCTATCCGATATCTGCAATCCGATATTTGCGCCTCTCAGTTCAGCGCGAACGCGCTGCCCGGCGCCGCCAGCATGCTTGAACGCGTTACTCAACGATTCCTGGACGATGCGATAGATGCAGATCTTCAAGGCGCCTGTGACATGCTCCGGGAGATCGCCGAACACGACGTCGACCCGGGTGCCAGTCAAATTCTCATGGCGCTCGGCGGCGAGCCTGATGGCCTCTCCTACCCCAAGATCACCGATCTCCGGCAACACCAGCCCCGCCGACAGAACGCGCAGTTCATGGATGACACCGGCCGTCAGTTCCTCGATGACTGCGGCATTGGCGGCATTTTCCCTTGCCGATCCGTCTTTGCGGAGCCTACCGAGCCGAAGCATCAACAGGCTCAGAATCTGTATCGGACCATCGTGGAGGTCGAGGCCTATGCGCCCGATCAGCTCTTCATTGGCCGCATTGGCGTCCAGTCTGGCACGCTCGGCCTGCAAGCGAAGATCCTCGTTCGTTGCCGCCAGCTGTTGCGAATCCCGGAAGCGTGCCTGGAGCTCTGCCCGCTGGGACGATATCAGCCGACTCCCACGGCGCACGATGAGATAGAGCACCGCGAGCATGACCAGGGTGGTGAAGCACACGACAATCCACGTCCGCATCACACTGAGCTCGAGCTGCGCGGCGAGAATCTCGGCATTCTCGTAGATCTCGCCGACGGCGATTACCTCTCCGGTCGTATTGCGATGCAAGGGTGCATAGACTTCGATCGTGGGCAGACCGAGCTGTCGCTCGTGAGCGCTTTCGCCACTCGTCATGTCATCGAACTCGGCGATGATTTCACCGCTTGCTGCCTTGGTGACGTCCGTCGAGGTGTATTTCTGACCGATTAGGTCCTTCGGCTTGTTGACGTAGATCACCGTACCGTCGAGCTGCCAGATTTTGACGGAAATGATGCTTCTTCGGATGGGCTGATCATCGAAAAGCAGGGCATCAAGCGCCTTGTGGCTCCCGGCCGGCAACCGGCCGTCCGGGCCGATATCCTGAATCAGTGGTTCGACAAAGGCATCGAGAAAGGCGGCCCCGGCCGAACCGGATACCGCGAGGATGCTTCGCGTGACCTGCCGGTTGATCCAGGTCCCGAGCACGGCCATCGACAGGCACAAAACCACGGCCGCCGCCGCCAGAAACTGGCCCGACAGGCTCAAGCCCGAAAACCAGCCGTTCCCTCTCTCGTGCTCCTCCATGACAGATGGCATCCGTTCCCGTTTCCCCTCGGCAGGATACACGCGAAGCGGCAAACGCCAATAGCCTTACCACCAGCGATCGGATGGGTCAGCGCTCCCGGAACGCCTTGCTGAACTGATCGACAATCGGCTTGACGAGATAGGACAGAGCGGTTCGTTCGCTGGTCGTGACATAGACTTCCACCGGCATGCCGGGAATGAGCCGGCTCTGGCCAATCTTGGCCAGTTCTCCTTCTTTGATCTCAACATCACCCTTGTAGTAGAGTTGTCCGCTGGCGGCATCGCGCGTGGTAGCGGGCGAGACGTGGGATACCAAGCCGAAAAGCTCTGGGGTCGTGCGCTGGTTCAGCGCAGTAAGGCGCAGCCGTGCCGAACTGCCGGGCTCGACCTGATCGATGGCCGTTGGTTGCAACATGACCTCGACCTTCAGCCGCGCATTCGTGGGAACGATGGTCACCAGAACTTCGGCGGGCGTGATGACGCCGCCGATCGTGTGGATGTTGAGCTCGTTGACCGTGCCGGAAAGCGGCGCGCGTATTTCGGTGCGCGAAAGGCGGTCGGAGATCGCCATTTGCCTGTCCTGGAGCTCGGACAGCTTGGTCTCGACAGCCGTCAGCTCGCGCTGCGCTTCCGTCCGGGCGGTCTCGTCGATGGCGATGATCTGCAGACGTATCTCGTTCACCTTGCTGCGCGCACGGGCAATGGCAGCGTCGATCTCACCCTGCTCGCCCTGGAGCCGAGCGAAATCCCGGTTCGCCGAATAAAGCGGCGCGCGCTCGATCAGTTGCTGGCGGGCAAGCTTTTCGAGCTTTGCTCGCTGCTCCTCCACCAGGGCGATCTCATCGGACTTGGAGCTGCGCTGGGCTTCCAGCCCGACGATCTCCTTCGCGACTTGGACAGTGCCCAACTCGAGCTGCTGCTTGCGGCTTTCCCGGTTGAGGCGATTGCCCTCGAACAGCCGCCTCTCGCCGGAGACAAGCAGGCGTCTTTCCGCATGGCCGAGATCGAGACCGCCGGGAAACTCGATTTCCGCCAGGAGATCGCGCTCTGCCAGAAGGCGGGTCCTGCGGACGGTCAGCTCGAGCAATTGCGCCCTGACGATGGACAGTTCGGCCCGGGTCTGTGCGTCATCGAGGCGAAGCAGGACCTGCCCCTCCTTCACGAGATCGCCCTCGCGCACGGCGATCTCGCTGACGATGCCGCCGTCGCGATGCTGGATGGCCTTGATCTGCTGGTCCACGGCGATCTGGCCCTGCGCGATGACCGCGCCGGACAGTTGCATCGTCGCAGCCCAGCCTCCCGCACCGGCAACCAGCAGGAAGCCGAGGGTGGTGCCGGCCAGAATCCGGGGACCGATGCGAAAGGGATTGCTGGTTTCCTTGCTCATTGAAGCCTCCCGTCAAACATGCTCGATGACGACGAGCATGCGAGCCCCGTCGATCGTCACGGTCGTTTCCCAAATGCCGTCCCGATTGAAGTCCGCCTCGATGATCGTCCGGCTCAGTTCGTCGATCCGGTCGTGGCGATAGCGGATGGCGACATCATCTTCTTCGAAGTCATTGCCGTAGATCGCCTCGAACTGGTCCTCATGCCTGTCGAGGACGCGTTCGAAGATGTCATATTTCGACATGTGGATCCTGTCACCGACGGAGAAATCGAGAATGATGTGATTTGTCGCGACAGGGGGTTCGCCGCCCGCCGCCGACGCGGCCGGAGGCAGGAAGCGGAAGACGTCGTCTCCCTCACCGCCCGCCAGGATATTCGCGTGCTGCGTGCTCGCGGTGATGTGGTCGTCCCCGCGTCCGCCGACGGCGGCCTCAAAGGAAGCGATCGTATCGTCCCCGATTTCGCCGCCGGATGCCCGGCCGCCGTCGAGATCGATGGTCACTCCGGAAACCGTGCGGGAATAGTCGATCGTATCGTGCCCTTCGCCGCCGTCATGGATATCGTCGTCCCCGTCGAGGGCCGCCACGATGCGATCGTCGCCGGCACCGCCGAAATTGCCGTCACGGCCGCGACCGTCGATCAGGAGATCGTCGCCATCGCCGCCGTCGAGACGATCGTCGCCGTCCCCGCCGTCCAGGATGTCGGCGCCGGCGCCGCCGAACAGCATGTCGTCTCCCCCATCCCCGAAGAGGGTGTCGTCACCTGCATCGCCGTAAAGCCGGTCGTCGCCGTCCCCGCCGGAAATGGTGTCGTTGCCGGCACCGCCGAAGACGATGTCGTTGCCATGCCCGGCGAAGACGATATCATCGCCGTCGCCCGCCACGATATGATCGTCGCCCGCCCCGCCCGCGATGACATCGTCGCCGCCCCGGGCATCGATATTGTCGTGCCCATCGCCGCCGGCGATGTCGTCGCCGCAGGAACTGCCGAGGATGATGTCATCACCCCCCGATCCTTCGATGCGGTTTCGCCCGACGTTGAAATAGGCGACCTGCTCGACGAAGAAATCGCCATCCGTGATTTCATAGGTGAGCGTCACGCGCCCTTCGAGTTTCGGCCCGGCCTGAAACAGCCAATGCCCGTTTGCCGCCACCAACGTCCCCTGCGACACTGTCAGGTTCCGTATGGAAAGCGGATCGCCATCCGGATCGTGGGCGTTGCGCAGCAAGTCGGAAAGGGCGATGGCCAGCAAGGCGCATCCCGTGACATCCAGCAGATAGACGGGCCCCGTGACACGCGGCGCCCGGTTGACCCGCTCCGTCTCCCCGTTCTCGCCGGGATCGTCAGTTCCGGGCTCTTCCTGGCCGGCTCCTTCCGGGTTCGGTTCGGGAATGCCCGGCTGGCCTCCTCCTCCCGCAGGCTCGCCCCCCGTGGCGGGCCCCTGGAAAAGCGAGCCGGGGAATGCGTTGTCATTGGCCGCAAGAGAACCGAAGCCAAATGTCTTTGCGCCGACCCATCCCCTAAATTCCATGTCGAACGTGACGCCCTCCGGCCGGGCGAGCCCCTGCAGGAAGCGCTCGTCGTTCGGCAGGTCGCTTTCCTGCGGATAGTGGTCCGGGGACGAAAGCTCGTGATCGACCGGCAGGACCAGATCCTGCAGTGTATCCGAAGACGGCGCTTCGCCTTCCTTTTCCGCCCGTTCGCGATCCTCTCTTCCCTCCTCTGCCGGCCGGGCGCTGCTCTCGAAGAAGGAGCGGAGATAGAGGACCAGGCCCGCCACTATCAGGCCGAGCGTGAAGGGTGTCCTGGATTTCCTATCCGCTCCCTTCAAGACATAGCGCTCGGAAGGATCGGGTTCGACGGAGGTCTGTTTCGTTGCCTTTACATCGATGATCATGTCGAAACCCGCGCAGCAAGGCCGGCGCGCTCCATTCTCGTGTGGCTGGCGGATGCGGCGGCCGGTGCGGGCGGGGTCGCCTGGATGACGGCGCCGAGCACGTCCTCCTTCGGCCCGAAGGCCGTCATCTTGCCGTTCTGCACCACCGCCACCATATCGACCGCGGCTAGCGCGCTCGGGCGATGCGCGATGACGACGACGATGCCGCCACGCCCCTTCACGCCTTCGATGGCGGCGGTCAGGGCCGCCTCGCCCTCGCTGTCGAGGTTGGAATTGGGCTCGTCGAGCACGACGAGGAACGGATCGCCGTAAAGGGCGCGCGCGAGGCCGATGCGCTGGCGCTGGCCGCCGGAGAGCGACACGCCGAGCGGACCCAGTTCCGTCTTGTAGCCTTCGGGCAGGCGCACGATCATGGGATGGACGCCCGCCGCCGCGGCCGCCTTGACGATGGCCCGGGCCTCCGCATCGCCGTCGAGGCGCGATATGTTCTCCTCGATGGTGGCGTCGAGCAGCGAGACCTCCTGCGGCAGGTAGCCGATATAGGAACCCAGCCGGGTGTCTTCCCATTGGGTCAGTTCCGCGTCGTCCAGCCGCACGCTGCCGCGCAGCGTGGGCCATATCCCGCTCAAGGCGCGCGCCAGGGTGGTCTTGCCGCCGCCGCTGGAGCCGATGACGCCGAGGGCCTGCCCGGCCCGGAGCTCGAAACTGACGTCGCTCAGCAGCACCCGGCCCGATCCGGGCGCGGCGACCGTGAGACCTTCGACTTTCAGCGAGCGCTCCGGCGCCGGCAGGTCCATCGGCTCGCTCGCGGACTGCAGCGCCACGACCGTTTCCCTCAGCCGCTGGAAAGCCGCCCTCGCGGCGACGACGCTCTTCCAGTTGCCGATCGCAAGATCGATCGGCGCCAGCGCCCTTGCCGAGGCGACGGAGGCGGCGATGATGGCTCCGGCGGACAGCTGGCCCTGGATGGTCAGGTAAGCGCCCAGCCCCAGCACCGCCGATTGCAGGATCATCCGCACGACGCGCGAAATGGCGCCGAACGTGCCGGTGATGTCATTGGCGCGCGTCTGAAGATGAAGATGATCTTCATTGGCCCGGTTGAACCGTTCGACGGCCCGGCGGGCAAAGCCCATCGCCTTCAGAATATCGGCGTTGCGGGCATTGGAATCGGCGATGGCGTTGCGTGTCACGACGGCAGTGTGGGTGGCGCTCGCCAGTCTCCGCGTCATCAGTTCCGTGACGATGGTCAGGAGCGTCAGCAGCACCGCCCCGCCGAGGGCAAGCGCGCCGAGAAGCGGGTGAAGGATATAGACGAAGGCCAGGAAAAGCGGCATCCACGGCAGATCGAACAGGGCGACCGGCCCCTGGCTTCCGAGAAAGCCGCGAACCGTATCGACGTCGCGCCCGCGCTCGAGCGATTCCGCCGTCGAGAAGCCGAAGCGCGGCATGTCGACGGCGACCCGATGCGCCAGCGGCGCGATCTTCCGGTCGAGACGGGCACCCATCCGCACGAGGATCTGCGAACGCAGGATGTCGAACAGGCCCTGAAAGAAATAGAGACCGACCGCCAGGATCGAGATGGCGAGCAGCGTCGGGATGCTCGCGCTCGTCAGCGCGCGGTCGTAGATCTGGAGCATGTAGAAGGCGCCCGTCAGCGCCAGGATGTTGATGACACCGGACATGGCGAAGAGGAAGAGGCCCACGGCGCGAAAGCCGCCGGTCAGTTTCTCGGCATTCTTCCGCCTGGTTGCGGACATCGGCTCTTTGGAACGCATGACTATCACCCGCTGAACTGGATTTCGCTTGCCGGAGGCGCCCCGGGCGCCTCCGGCCCCAAGCATGCTAGAGATCGAAATCGCCGGCCGTCAGGTTGTGCGAGCCCTTGACCGAGAACTTGAAGTCCGCCGCGTTGCCGCCGGACGTATTGCCCTCGATCACGGTGTAGTCGATGCCGTCCCGGTTCTCGTGGGTGACGAGCAGTTCGCCGCTCGCGCCGGAGAATGCGCCGGAGACCAGCGTGAAGGACTGGTTGCCGGATGCCGTCCAATTGGCGTCCATTGCGCTGAGGTCCAGCCTGTCGCCGGGCTGGAAGCCCATGATCGTGTCGCCATCCGCATCGGCCGCCGACAGGAAGCGGAAGATGTCGTTGCCAGCCCCGCCGTCGATCACGTTCACGGCAGCGCTTGCCGTTATGACATCGTTGCCCGATCCGGTGATGATGTTCTCGATGCCTCGGATCGTGTCGGAGCCGGACTGGGCGCTGACCACGCTGCCACGGCCATTGAAGCCGGTGCCGAGATCGGCCGTGATGTTCGCATTGATGGCGGACATGTCGAGCGTATCGTTGCCGTCGCCGCCATTCATATGGTCGCCGTAGTAGACGTCGTCGCCATCGCCGACCGACGCCACGAAGATATCGTTGCCGTCGCCGCCGAAGACCGTGTCGTTACCGAGGCCCCCGTCGAGCAGGTCGTCGCCGCTTTCGCCGAAGAGACGGTCGTTGCCGGCATCCCCGTAGATCATGTCGCTGCCGCCGCCACCGAGTACGTCGTCGGCGCCGTCGCCGGCAAAGATCATCTCCCGGCCGTTACCACCGACGATGGCCTCGCCGTTCGCCGTGCCGAACAGGACTGCAGACCCATTGTCCCCACCCCCCGTCTCGCCGGCCGGGTCGTCATCGCCGCCGCCGGAAACGGTGTCGTCGGCGCCATCGTCCTCGTCGTCATCATTTTCATTGCCGCCCACCGGCGGAACGACGTTGCCCGGCCCGACCTCTTCGCCGCCGGAGGTGAACTGCGGCAGGCCGCCGCCGCTGAAGAAGGTCAGCGAATATCCATCGCCCACGAGCGTGGTGGAGCCGTTGACGTTCCGGACCATGTCGTAATCGTCCAGGGTCGTGTCGTCGGGCAGTTGCACGACGTCCTGCGGCCGCAGCGTGCCGATGATCGTGTCGTTGCCGCCCTTGGTCTTGAAGACGACACGATGAGCCGACGCGAGCCGCGATATGTCGACCGTATCGTCACCGTCCGAGCCGACGATGGTGATCGTATTCAGCCGCAGGCTGGTCTCCTCGCCCTGCTCGGCGAAATCGCCGATCAGTTCGAAGCGGTCGCCGCCAGCGGTGCCCGAGCCGCCGGCCGGGTGGCCGTTGATGACGATCTCCTCGATCTCGGACAGTTCCGCGATGACCTGCGGGACGCCTTCGACGCCATTCACGACGACCGTGCGGGTCACCACGATCTCGGTGCCGCCGCCGCGCAGCACGAGACCCGGAATGACCGTCTCGGCGTCCTCGGCGGGATAGAAGCGGAAGATTTCGTAGGCGTCGTCGCCGGTGATGACGAAGGTATCACCGGCAATGCCTTCCGAACCGCCGTCGACCACGTCCCAGCCGCCATCCGGCGCCTGCCAGTGGATGATGTCGTCGCCGCTGTCGCCGAAGAGGAAGTCGTCCCCCGTCCCGCCATCGATGACATCGTCGCCCGCGCCGCCGTTGATCGTGTCGCCGCCACCGCCCCCGAGAATGATGTCGGCGCCTGCGGTGCCCTCAAGGGCATCGCCGCTGGCGGTTCCGGCAATGGTCGTTTCGCCGGCAAGGATGAAGTCCGCGCGGTTCACCATATTATTGCCGATTCCCGGAACGCCGTTGAGCGTGATCGAGCCGCCGCCGGCGATATCGATGCGGGTCCTGCTGCCGTCGGACGTGATGGAGACGCGCGCGTCGAAGTCCGCGTCGGTGATGCCGAGGCCGCTCAGGTCGACCTTGTCCTGGCCGCCGCCGGTGGGATTGGCATCGAAGCTCGTGACGACGTCGTCGCCGAAATCCAGCCCGTCGTAGACCAGCCTGCTGAAGCCGGCGCCGAGATTGATCGTATCGTTACCGGCACCGCCATTGACCGCATCGTTGCCGCTGCCGGCATTGATGACGTCGTCGCCGGCGCCGCCATGGAGGAAGTCGTCCCCGTCGCCGCCGAACAGCCGGTCGTTGCCGGCCTCGCCGTACAGGCTGTCATTGCCGGCGCCGCCGGTGATGACGTTGTCGAGTTTGTTGCCGGCCCCCGTGAAGGCACCGCCGCCCGTATAGGTCAGGTTCTCGACATTCGCGTCCAGCATGTAGCTTGCGACCGTCGTCTGGACGGTGTCCGTTCCGCCGTTCTCCAGCTCGACCACCGTATCACCGATGTCATCGACGATGTAGGTATCGCCCCCCGAGCCGCCGACCAGAAGATCAGCGCCGGCGCCGCCGTTGAGCGTATCGGCACCGTTGTTGCCGAACAGCATGTCGTCGCCGGTATTGCCCAGCAGCGTCGTCGACTGGGAACCGCCGAGATCGACCAGGATGGTATCGACATCCGGCGCGGCCTCCAGCGTGGTGCCCGTCCCGGTGTGCAGCGTGTAGCTGCCGCGCATGACCTCATCGCCCTCGTCATCGGCGACGTAAAGCTCATAGCCCTGATAGCTGCCGCCGTCGAAAGTGATCGTCTCGACGGCATTGCCGGGATCGTTGAACTGGCCCGCCACGCGGATCGTCTGGCCGTTGAGCACGATGACGAGATCGCCATTGGCAGCCCGGCTGAAGTTGAAAGCGGAAAGCGCCTCGCCATTCGTCGCCACGCTGATCCGGTCGTTGCCGGAAGTCTCCTCGATGCGGTCCGTGCCGTCGGCAAGGCCCATGACATAGATGTCGTCGCCGGCACCGCCGCGCAAGGTGTCGTTGCCGGCGCCGCCGATCAGCACGTCATTGCCGGAAAGGCCGTTGAGCGTATCGTTGCCCTCGAAACCCATGAGGACATCGTGGATCAGGCCCGTGCCCGCAACGTTACCGTTCAGCGTTTCGCCGGCGGCGGTGCCGGAAATCACGTTCATCGTCAGGTCGGTGAATTCAAGCCGCTCGATATTGCGCACCGTGTCACGGCCGTCGAGAACGGGCCGCTCGGTCACGCCCTCGATGTTTTCGGCAAGCGGATCGGTTTCGTCCGTGGCCGGCGGCGCGTGGTCGACATAGAGGCTGCCGTCCGTGTTCACGCCGAAGGCGTAATGCTCGCGAATGCCCGTATAGACGGCCGTGTCGATATCGCCTGCGGCATTGCCGTCGACGATCTCGCGCACGATCGACAATTGGCCCGGATTCAAGACGCCGGCCAGCATCAGCATGTCCAGAGAGCGCGCGCCGAACTGCGCGGTTGCGCCCGCCCGCAGCACCCCGTTCACCATGTCGGTCTGGAGATAGACCTTCTTCGTCATCCCGTCGGCCGTGTAGACCTGACCGTCCGCGACGATGCGGATGCGCACGTTGAGCCATTTGTCGCCGTCGATGACGTCGTCGCCGGCAAGACCCTTGATGCGGTCGCTACCGCCACCGCCGAGCAGGATATCGGAGGCATCTGCCGTTTCGAGGACGATCGTCTCCGCAACGCCGTCGTTTCCGATCTCGACATGGCGCTTGCGATGGGCGACCAGCATATCCAGCCCGTCGACAAGAGCGACGTTCCGCTCCAAAAGGGCATTCGAATAGGAGTAGAGGGGCGCATCCGGACCGGGAATCGCCGCCGTGCCGGTCGCCTCCACCCTTGTATTGACCGGCACCACGCGGCCCGTCAGCACGTCGTCGAATTTCCAGCCGGAAAGCCCCTCCACCAGATCGAAGCGGTCCCGCAGGATGAAGGCTTCCTGGTTCGCGAAGACGGGAATACCGAGATCGGAATTCGCCGCCATCGGATCGTCCTTGTGGATCGCCCAGTCGAAGCCCGACATGCCGTTGCTGCGCTGGATGCCGACGCCCTGGAACATGATGTCGTCGCCGGCCTCGGCGTCATAGTCCGTATCCCCGCTCTGGCCGTTCAGCACGTCGTTGCCGACGATGGTAGAGTTGAACATCAACTCGGAATTTTCACCGGCCAGCGTATCGAAGCGGCCGCCGCCCTCCAGCCAGTCGTCGCCGGCCTCGCCGAGCAGGAAATCCATTCCGTCGCCGCCGAGGATGAAGTCGTCGCCGACGCCGCCCATGACGGTCTTGCCGTCGGGGCCGGCGATCAGGAAGTCGTTGCCCTCGTTGCCGAAGATCAGCGAAAGCCCGCTACCACCATGGATGACGTCATTGCCTTCCTCGCCATGCAGGAAGTCCATCGCGCCGATGTCGGTTCCCGCATTGGTGATGATGTCGTCGCCCGAGCCGCCGTGGATATGATCCACGCCGTAGCCGCCTTCGAGACGGTCGTTGCCGGCCCCGCCCCAGATCGTGTCGTCACCCTCGCCGGTGATGATGTGATCGTCATTGTCGGTGCCCTGGACAACGACGTGCTCGCCGCCATTGTAACGCAGATATTCGGCAATGCCGTCGCCATCCGCATCACGACGCTCGACCAGAGGAGACAGGGCCTCCAGATAGGGATTGTCCTGGACGGGGTCGCCCTGGCCCGTCATGGCCAGTTGCCTTGCCGCGTCGAGATAGAGAACGCGGTCCGGGCGCGAGAAGAAGTCGCCGGGGATCGCGGTGCCCGTTTCGGCGAGATCGGTCGTGCGCAGGGCCATCTTGGAGAGCGAATTGCCTTCCAGTTCGGAGAGCAGGTTGAGGCCCTGGACGCGCGACAGGTAGTAGAAGCGGTCGCCGTCCTGCAGGTTCTCCATCTGCAGTTCGAAGATGAAGGAGAAGGTGGAGCCGAGCATGCCGCCGAAATCCATCTTCTTTTCGGCAAGCCCGCCCACCCACAGGTCGACATTGGCAAGACCGCCGAGCCCGTCGGCATAGCCGCCCGTACCGGAAAGAAAGGCCGCGCGGTCAGCCGGCGGCAGGATGGTCCGGTTCGCGCCGAGGCTTTCGTCCCAGAACGTCTCAGCCGTGCCGAACACGATCGCCATCGCCGCCGCGCGCTTGCCGTCCATCGTCGTCTCGCCCGCAATCGTCGCATGCGTGCCGTAGGCTGCGATGAAATTGACGATGGAAGCCGGGTTCTTGAGGTTGAGCGCGAAGTCGGTCCAGTTCGCATAGGGGGCCAGCTGGCTGTCGCCCTGGGCCATGGCCTGGAACTGGGCCCGCGCCTCGTTGAGAGTCGGCATGCCGGTATCGCGGCCGCGCGCGATGTTGATCGTCGCCAGGTCGAGCGGGATGCCGAGCAACTGGTTGCGCAGGGTATTCGTGACGAACTCGTCAATCTCATTGCCGACCTGGGCGCTCATGCCGCGAATGACCGCACCGGCCGCCTGTGCATGGGTCAGGCTCCCGCCCTCGTCATAAGCGACGGGATTGAGGAACGCATCGAACAGCGACATGGGGTTCGTCGACCCGTCGGCGGCGATACGGTCGACGGTCTCGTTGAGCATCGAGTGGCCGAAGCGATAGACCACGTTGGCGAACTCGGAGAAGATCGCGGGATTGATGTCGGCATCCGGCTCGAACAGGAAGGCATCGACATCCGGCTGCATCTTGCGGGCGAATTCCTCGAAGACGAGGTGCTGGTATTCCATTTCGGTGACGAAGCGCGCCGCCTGGAAGAGGCGCTCGCCATCCCAGACGAGATCTTCGAGATTGGCGGGAACGGCGGCGACGTCCACCAGCAGCCATTCGTTGAGGAAGGCCATATCGCCATTTGCCGCGGCCTCGAGCGCGACCTGCTTTGTCTCCTCGACCATGCGGTTGTGTTCGCCGTGGAAGATATGGTGGATGGTCGTCAGGCCGATATTCTCGTTTCCGCGCCCGTCGCCGGTGATGAAATGCGCATCCAGGAGCTCGTCGTCATATTCGAGATTATGCCCCATGCTGCTCGCGACGGCATTGCCCGCCACGCCGTCGGCATCCTCGGCAAGCTCGCCGCCAGCCGTGAAGACCGGCACGGCGTTGTGGGCGATGTCGTCGAGGAACGCATGGCCGGTGCGGAAGGCGCCGAGGGCGGTCGGATCGACGGGATTGTCCGGATCGCCCTCGACAAGGACATCGTCACCCGTCCCGAAAATGCCGTCCGCGCCGAGCCCGACGACCAGTTGGGGATAGCCGTTGGCGCCGGGGATGAAGTTGCCGTATTCATCGGTCGCGATCAGGGGAATATTGCCGATATCCGCATCGGTAAGCCTGATACCGAGCATGTCCTCGGCATGCGCCTTCACATCCGCCCACGTCGCCAGGCCGTGCCCGTTTCCCTCGAGCAGGCGACCGGACGCAACGGGGGTACCGTCCGGCCCCTCCTCATATTCGCGCATGAAGACCTGCTTGGAGGCGTGAGAGCCATAGGTCTGGTTCTGATCCACCCATGGCGTTGTGGTGTTGCGCGCACCCTCGCCGGTGGTCGCACGGGTCAAGACCATGAAGTTGGTATGCGGAGTGGCAGGGTTGTAGAGCGGATCGTCCGGCGAGAGCGGAATGTAGACCACACCGTTGCCGCCCTTAGCCACGAGATCGAGGCCATGGTCGAAAAACTGTCCGAACAGGGTGAAGAGGGCGCTGAAGGGCGCGGAATCGCCGATATCCGGCGACACATTGGGCAGGAAGACCGTCGGGCCGTCCATTTCGATGCCGTTCTGCGCGAGAAGCGCGTCGAGTTGGCCCTTGGCCAGCCCATAGGCCTGGGAATTTACCGGCAGTTCCTTCACGATGGCGTGGGCGGCGCGAATGGCCTGCAGAGCGTCGACCTGCGCCTGTCCCACGACGCCGGCATATTCGAGCGCGGCGACGATGGCCGCCGGGTTGTCGAGCGTCTGGTCGACGACGAGATTGGAGATCAGGCGGGGCGCCGCATCGACCACATCGCCGGGCTGGCCGTAGTCGTTGTTGGATGCGTAGGGGAACGTGCCCGTCCCCTGGCCGAACGCAGGATCGGTCAGGGACAGGAACTGCTGGTCCGCCGAGCCCCAGTGCTCCCGGCCGGGCAGGAGGTTATTGTAGCTGCCGTCGACGGTCCGCAAGCCATAGGGAAGCAGGTGAATCTGCGCGGCGGCGGGAGAATTAGGGTCAACGCCGCCGGCCTCCGCGACGAGCGTGTAGAGATCCTCGCCGGCGGCATGCCTTTCGGCGATCTTGATCTGCTTCAAGATGAACTGCAGGTCGTGCTTGACGATATTGACCATGACCATTCTCCCCTTGGTAGCGTCCCCTGACGCTTCTTGTCGGCCACGCGCGCCGCCTTCTGCGGGCGCGATGCGCATTTCGGGAGAATGATGCGCCTGATCTCGGCTCTCGCGCCATGACGGATGGTCTGACGAGTTGCTTCCCCGAAAGGGCAACCGGACCAGATCGCAAGGCGGGGACCTTACTCGACTTTGGTCCGAGCGGATGATTGGACCATCGGCGCTAGCCGACAAGGCGGATCCGTGATCGTTTGGCGAGAGGGCCACAGGAGCATTTTCAAAGCCGATGGTCGATGCAGCAGCCACATCGCCACGCTTTCATCGGGCACACGGCTTCCGGAGCCTGAGCCAGCCGATACAGTTTGCGCTGTCGGGTGGCCTCATCATGCTGGCGGCGATGTTCCTTGCCGGCGTCGTCATCTCCGGCATCGTCACCCGCGCGGCGGTGGAAAGCACCGCGGCAAGCTCCGCTCTCTTCCTGGACAGCCTCCTCTCCCCCCTGGTCCAGCAACTGGCGCGTCGGGAAGTACTCGGCCCGCAGGCCATCGCGCGCCTGGACGAGGCGCTGAAGGAAGGCGCCTTCGCCGACCGCTTCGCCCATGTCGACATCTGGAGGAGTGACGGGCTCGCCGCCTATTCGACCACATCCGATCTGATCGGCGGGCGATTTCCGCCACCGGAAGGCGCCGCTATGGCGTTCGATGGCGAGGTTTCGGCACGATACACCGATCTTGCCGCCGGCGAACATGTCGCGCGGGCGTGGACGACGAAATATCTGGAAATCTACGTTCCCCTGCGCGAGCACGGGTCCGGCCGCATCATTGCCGTCGTTGAAATCCATGAACTGACACAACCGCTCGAAGCCAAGCTGCTGAAGCTGCGGGTGCAGACATGGCTCGTCGTCAGCGGGGCGGCCCTGTCGATCGCACTCGCCTTGACCGGTGTCGTCTACAGCAACAGCAGATTGATTGGACGGCAGCAGGTCGCCCTGGAGAGCCGCCTTGCCGAGATCGAGCGCGTCTCCCACCAGAACAGCGAGTTGCGCATGAAGGTCCAGCGGGCCTCGGGCCGGCTGGTGGAGATGAACGAAAGCTACCTGCGCAACGTGGGCGCCGAGCTGCACGACGGCCCGGTTCAACTCATCGGTCTTTCCGCACTCAAGATCGAGCAGGTCCGGCGCGCGGCGGACAAAGACGGGCGGGCGGCGATACTGACGGCGATCGAGGGCCTTCTGGGCGATGCATTGCATGACATGCGCGCGATCGCGCGGGGATTGGTGTTGCCGGAGATCCAGGCGCTGTCCCTGCGTGAGATCGTCGAAAGCGTGGTGCGCGTGCATGAACGAAGAACCGGCACCGCCGTCTCCCTGATCTGCGACGGCACGCCGCCGTCCCGCTCCTCGCAGGCAATGCGCCTGTGCGCCTACCGCTTCGTGCAGGAGGGCCTCAACAACGCCTATCGCCATGCTGGCGGGCATGGGCAAACCGTCGAATGCCGGCACGAAGGCGACGTTTTCGTCTTGCGCGTCAGCGACGACGGCGCGGGGACGGCCGGACGCCCGGAAACGTCCGAGGGCAGCCTCGGATTGTTCGGGCTGCGGGAGCGCGTGGAGAGCCTCGGAGGCACGTTCTCCGTGCGCCATGGCCGACAAGGCACAGTCATCGAAATGGCCACAGTCCTGAACGGAGGAGATGAAGTATGAATGCGCCGATCAGAATTATCGTGGTTGACGATCATCCGTTGTTCAGAGCAGGCGTCACGCAATCGCTCGCGCTCGACCCCACAATCACAGTCATCGCGGAAGGAAATTCCGGCAGCCAGGCGCTCGAACTGGTCGAGCGCCATGAGCCGGATGTCATCCTGCTCGACATATCCATGCCGGGCAACGGCATCGATGCCGCCGCGGCGATCACCGCAACGCAAAGGCCGCCGCGCGTCCTGATGCTCACCGGCTCCGACGACGGCCATGACGTGATGCGGGCAATAGAGGCCGGTGCATCTGGCTACGTTCTGAAGGGTATTAGCGCAAACGATCTGATAGCCGCCGTGAAGAGCGTCGCGGCCGGCGAAACCTTCGTAACACCGAGCCTCAGCCTCGGTCTTCTCACCCGGTTGAGCGGCAAAGCGGAAACGGCGCCCCTCGCCCGCCTTACCTTGCGAGAGCTACGCGTCCTTGAGCTTTTGGCGCAAGGGCTCAGCAATCGAGGGATCGGCGGAAACCTTGGAGTCCATGAAAAAACCGTGAAATTCCACGTGACAAATATTCTAAGGAAGCTGAAGGTCCGCAACCGCGTTGAAGCGGCTCTGGCCCTGAAGGAAAGGTAATAGTCCGTGCTATTTCCTCTCGCTTGGCCTGCCCCGTGAAGGCCGAAACGGCCTACTGCCCCGGGCCGCATCTTCGCGGTGCGCCGAGCGTCTGGATCGAAGGCCTGACGCGCGAGCACGCGTATGCTTGTCCAACAGAACTCGCCTCACGAAAGGCGGCCACGGCTAAACCCGCTATTCGAGCGGCGTCGCCGGGTCGGCACTATTCTTGGTGCGTCCTGGCACCATGCACGAGAACAAACGTCTGTGACGGACCGATTGCGGAGCGCTTCATTGGACGAAACCGGAACAGAGAGGGATCAGCCAGCCTGCCCCGGTTTGTCAGGGTTTCCGCGAAGCATTCTCCGCTCGACACGGGGGATGCTTCGGAAGGGAGCCACGATTGATTGCGCGTGGCTTGGTGACCCTGTTTCCAGCAGGAATGTCCGCTTCATCCTCGGTATGGATGGTGGCCATGGCCGTTTTCAAGTCTTCCAGTGCCAGCTTGAATTGTTCGAGATCGGTCTTCTCAGACTTGAGCCCGAAGGCTGACGGACAAGCCATTTGCTCGTCCGTCAGCCAAAAAAACTACTCATCAGTCAGGCTCCTTCACGCCAGCCTGAATCATAGCCCTCACGACAAATCAATCGGCCCGGCGCTCGCCGCCGGCTGCACGGTTATCCTGAAACCGGCCTCCGAGACGCCGCTGACCGCCTATGCGATGGCCCGTCTCGGTGAGGAAGCGGGCGTGCCGCCAGGCGTCGTCAATGTCCTGACCACGACGAACCCGAGTGGCGTGACCAATGCCATGCTTGCCGACCCGCGCGTGCGCAAGCTCTCCTTCACCGGCTCGACCGGCGTCGGCCGCACCCTTCTCGCCGAGGCCGCCAAGTCGGTCGTCAGCTGCCCGATGGAACTCGGCGGCAATGCGCCCTTCCTCGTCTTCGACGACGCGGATCTCGAAGCCGCGCTCGACGGCGCCATGGTCGCCAAGATGCGCAATGCCGGCGAAGCCTGCACGGCCGCCAACCGCTTCTACGTCCAGTCAGGCATTCACGACGCCTTCGTCGCGGGGCTGACCGCGCGCATGGCCGCGATGAAGGTCGGCCCCGGCTACGATCCCGACACGCAATGCGGTCCGATGATCACGACGAATGCGGTGCGCAAGATCGACAGGCTCGTCTCGGAAGCGGTGGCCGCTGGCGCCCGCGTCACGACAGGGGGCAAGCCGCTTTCGGGGAACGGCTACTTCTATCCACCGACCGTCATCGAAAACGTGCCCACCGACGCCGCCATCGCAGGCGAGGAGATCTTCGGGCCTGTCGCCCCGGTCTACAGGTTCGAAACCGAACTGACGAGAACAATCGCTCCTGAATGGAAAGGAACCCGCCGGTCAGTTCGATAGCATAGCGTCGCTAGACCGGGAGGTGAGCTTGGCACACGAGCTCGCTCTTACGACGAGCCGTCTCCAGGCCCAATTCGATAAACCGGTTCGCGTGGTGGGCGAGCGCGACGTTGTCGTCCCAGAGGTTGCGCCAGATCGCCGTCTTGAGCGACAGGTCCCTGTCGACGATGGTCGTCGAGAACGATTCGAAAGTGACGTAGTCGTCCCAGCCGATCGCAACAAGCGCGTCGAAAATCGCTGCGAAGTCGATCGTGCCCGTTCCGAGATAGCCGCGATGGCTTTCGCCGATATGGACATAGCCGATCTTGTCAGCCGCGTGGCGAATGGCGAGGCCGACATCGGCCTCCTCGATGTTCATGTGGAACGTGTCGAGATGCAGGAGCACGTTGGACGCTCCGGTGTCGCGGATATAGGCCAGTCCTTGTGCCGCGGTGTTCAGCATGTTGCTCTCAAAGCGATTGACGATCTCGAGATTGAGCGTGACGCCGGCGGCCTTCGCCCGGTCCGCCACCTTCGACAGGGCGGAGACACTGGTGTCCCAGGCCTTGCGCGTCAGGCTGTGTTCCTGCTTGCCATGGGCGGAGCTAAGGATGCCGGCCAGTTTCGTGCCGCCCAGGTCGCGCACCAGGGCTACGGCGCGGTCGAGAATATCGACGCCGTTCGCCACGACCGATGCATCCTCGCTGGAAATGTCGCCCTCCGGCGGAAGGCCCATGCTTATCGCTACATCCAGGCCGAGTTCACCGAGGCGACCGGACAGCCATTTCACGTCGACCTGCTCGGGATCGAGATAGGAGAATTCGATGAGCTTGTAGCCGAGCCTGTGGGTGCTCTCGAGCGCCTTCTCAAGATCGCTCCTGGACGAGCCCGCGCTCCAGACGAAGGAATGGACACCGATTTTCGACATAGCCGGCCGCTTTCTGAAAGGAAAAATGGAAGATCGGCCGGGCACGCCGCTTGCGGGGCGCCCCGGCCGTCCGGGAGAAGGATTTAGCGGGCTGCGGTCCAGCCCTTGTAGTCCTTGACATTTTCAGCCGTGATCAGCTTCGGGTCGAGCAGCACGATGGGTTCGGCCGGCTTGTTGCCCTTCAGCACTTCGACGCCAAGCTGCAAGGCCTGGCCGGCCATGACATAGGGATCCTGCGAGGCCGAGGCCTTGATCATGGAATTGCCGCTGGCCAGCGACTTTTCAATGTCCGGCGCGCCGTCAACGGCCGTGAAGAAGAACTCGCTGCGGTTCAGCTGCTTGGCGGCAAGTTCCGCACCGATCGCGGTCGGGTCGTTGATGGCGAAGACCGCGTCGATCTTGTCGAAGCGGGTCAGCAGGCCCTGCATGACGGCAAGACCGCCATCACGCGAGCCCTGGCCGTTCTGGTCGTCAGACAGGATCTTGATGTCGGCATGTTTGCCGAGTGCGTCCTTGCACCCCTGGACGCGCTCGAGGATCGAGGAGGAGGCCGGGCCGTTGATGATGACGACGTCGCCCTTGTTGCCGAGCTTCTCGGCGATGTAGTTGCAGGCTTCTTCGCCAGCCTTGACGTTGTTCGTCATGACGGTGACATCGGCGCCGGGAGCCGAAACGTCGAATGCGGCAACCACGACGCCGGCGGCTTGCGCCTTCTTCACGGCGGGTGCGATGGCCTTGGCATCGACGGCGTTCAGCATGATGATGTCGACGCCGGCGGCGATGAAGCTGTCGACCTGCGAGACCTGCTTGTTCAGGTCGTAGTCTGCCGAGACGGAGATGACTTCGACGTTCGGATTGATTTCCTTGGCTCGGTCCTCGATACCCTTGATGGTTGCGACGAAGAACGGATTGCCGAGCAGGCCGACCGAGATGCCGATCTTGTTGAGGTCCTTGGCGGCGGCGGGCATGGCGATCGTGGCGGCGAGCGCGGTGCCAATGAAGAGCTTCGAGATGAGACGCATGTTTTCCTCCTTTGGTGGCGCGTTTTGCGCCGTTGTCTCCGGTAACGACCGGTTCGTTCAGCCGGACTTTATGTCCGGCCAAGTCCTTTCAGCCTGTACCGATCGAGGCCAACGGCGACGATGATGACGAGGCCCTTGATGATGTATTGCCAGATGTCCGAGACCCCCACGAGAATGAGGCCGTTGGAGAGCACGGCGATGATGAGCGCGCCGATCAGCGTGCCCCAGATGGAGCCGACGCCGCCGACGAACGAGGTGCCGCCGAGAATAACGGCCGCGATGGCATCGAGCTCATAGGCCTGCCCGAGCTGCAGGCCATTTGCGGCATAGAGGCGGGCGGCCGACATGGCGCCGCCGAGACCGGAAAGCAGGCCCGATATCGAATATACGAAGAGCAGCACCAGCGGCACCTTGATGCCGGTGAGACGCGCGGCCTCGGAATTGCCTCCGACGGCATAAATCCAGGTGCCGAGCACCGTGCGCTTGAGGATGAACCAGGAGACGATGATCGTCGCGATCGCGATGATGGCGAGCCACGGTATGCCGAACAGCGTACCGTTGCCGATGAAATCGAACGGCAGATCCGCATTGAAGACGGTCGTGTCGTTGCCGAGCAGGCGGGCAACGCCGCGGATGGCAGTGAGCGAGCCGAGCGTGACGATGAAGGGCGGAAGTTTGAGCCAGGCGATGATCGCGCCGTTGAGAAAGCCGCAGGCAAGGCCGGCAAGGATGGCGGCAGGAACGCCGAGCATGCCGAGATCCGGCACCAGCGAGACGATGACGGCGATCATGGCCGAGGCGGCGAGGATCGAGCCGACCGACAGGTCGATGCCTCCCGTCAGGATGACAAAGGTCATGCCCGCAGCCAGCACCATATTGATCGAGGCTTGCTGCATGACGATCGACAGGTTGTTGACCGACAGAAAGCGGCCGGAAAGCAGATGGAAGCCGATTGCGAGCAGCACGAGCACGGGCAGCATGCCGAGCGCAGTCAGCGTCGAGCGCAGCTTCAGCTTGTCCATTCGGGCCTGTTCGGTTTCGCTTGCAGCCATGGTTTCGTCCCGTTTCTCTGTTTCGTCACGCCGCCGCGCCGGCAGTGCCTGTTGCCAGCGCCATGATGGCTTCCTGTTCGATCGGCTGGCTCACCTCGCCGGCGATGCGCCCCTCGCGCATGACCAGAACGCGGTCGGCAATGCCGAGAATTTCCGGCAGATCGCTGGAGATCACGACGACGGCGATGCCGCTCTGGGCAAGGTCGTCGATGATGCGGTAGATTTCGGATTTCGCGCCGACATCGACACCGCGCGTCGGCTCGTCGAGAATGATCGCCTTCGGCCTGGTTTCCAGCAGGCGGGCCAGCAGCGCCTTCTGCTGGTTGCCGCCCGAGAGCGCGCCGACATTGATCTGCGTGCCGGCCGTGCGGATCGATAGCGCCTTGACGGCGCCGATGGCCCGCTCTCTCGCTTTGGCGAAGTTCAGAGCGCCGCCCGCCTTGGCATCCTCAACGATGACGCCGATATTGATGTTGTCGCTGATCGACATGTCGAGGAAGAGGCCGAGTGCCTTGCGGTCCTCGGTCAAGTAGGCGATGCCGGCATCGAGCGCATCCCTCGGCGAGGCAATCGCCAGGGTCTCGCCGTTCAGCCTGATCTCACCCGAGATGCGGCGGTCGGCACCGTAGACGAGACGGGCGAGTTCGGTGCGGCCCGAGCCGACAAGGCCGGCGATGCCCAGCACTTCGCCCGCCCGCACATCGAAAGTGCAATCATGCACGCGCTGGCCGTCACCGACATTGGTGACGGAGAGAACGGCGGCGCGCACGCCTTCCGCCTGCCGGTGCTCCTTCTTATAGAAGGACGAAAGGTCGCGGCCGACCATCATCGAGACCAGCTTGCCGGCCGAGAGGCCATCGCGCTCCAGCGTGCCGATATAGGCACCGTCGCGCAGCACGCTGACACGGTCGGAGAGCTGGTAGATCTCCTCCATGCGGTGGCTGATATAGATGACGGCGATGCCGTCGGCCTTCAGGCGGGCGATGACGTCGAACAGCCGGTCGGTCTCGCGCGTGGTGAGCGATGTCGTCGGCTCGTCCATGACGATGATGCGCGCATTGGTGGTTAGTGCGCGCGCGATCTCCACCATCTGCCGCTCGCCGAGCGAGAGTTCGGCAACCCGGCGAGTGGCATCGAAGCCGATGCCAAGCTGCTTGAGGATCGGCTCGGCCCGTCGGCGCATCTCGGCGTGATCGGCAAGGCCGAAACGCGACGGCTCGTTGCCGAGGAACATGTTCTGCGCCACTGTGAGGTTCGGCGCGAGCGAAAGCTCCTGATAAATGACGGCAATGCCATGGGCCTTGGCCTTCAAGGGATCGCCGAGCGTGACCGGCGCGCCATCGATCAGCACGGAGCCGCCGGGATCGGCGGTATAAGCGCCGGACAGGATCTTCATCAGCGTCGACTTGCCGGCGCCGTTCTCGCCCATCAAGGCATGCACTTCGCCGGAATGCACCGTGAGGCTGACATGCGACAATGCCCTGGATGCACCAAAGGTCTTGCTGATGTCGCGCATTTCAAGAAGGGGGGTCGTGGCCTGTCCGGTCATGCACGCTTCTCCCTGATCTCGCCCCGCGTCATCACCTCGACCTGCCGACGCCAGTCCTGCCTGTAGGCCTCGATACCGGCGATGGCAGCGGGCGCGGCCACCGCGCAGTCGTTGACGAAGGGATTGCTGCCCGAAGCGTCGAAGACGAGGGCAGCGGCGCCAAAGGCGCTTCCTTCCGGATTGGCGCTGGTATGAACCGTCTGGCCTGGCCTCAAGACGGCGAGGATGGCGGCATAAAGGCCGGTTTTTACCAGGCCGCCATCGATGACTATGGTATTTTGCGAACCGATGAGGTCGAGCGACTGATCGGTCATCAGCGCGACATAGAGCAGGGCGGCGGCGGCACGCTCCTCTCCGTCGACAACAGGGCCGCTGAAACGTCCGGCATGACCCTGCATGGGGCCGCCCGCGGCAAAGGAGGGCAGCGCGAAAGCGCCCTTGGCAATCACCGCGGCAACGGCCTCCACCGAAACCGGTCTGGCCCAGCCGCCGCTCGCGACATCATATTCCCGGCCTCCCATGAAGCGGATGGTGGCGACCGGCTGGTGATCGACCGTGACATTGGCCAGCATGTCGCGCGCGGGATCGAGCCGCTCGAGCGGGCTTGCAGGGTTGAAGACGATCACCCAGGTACCGGTCGAGACCAGCGTGAAATCGGAAAAGCCCAGCGAGCGATAGAAATAGAGCGCCGCATTGCTGTCGTGCACGCCATTATGGACGGCGATTTCCACGCTGCGCCCGTCGTCGAGCGATACGCGGTGCGTGCCGATCAGGCTTCCGGCCCGCGCAAACGCGGGCATCTTGCCGCGCCAGCCCATCCTATCGACAAGGCTGCTGAAATCATCGGCAAGCGGCGCCCACAGATGGGAATGGCAGCCGAGATAGGAAACCTCGGACACCGTGCAGCCTGAAAACTTCCAGCTCCAGAACTGCGGATAGGCCAGAATGGTATCGGCCTTCCCGAAGAGCGCGGGATCGCGCTCGTTCAGCCAGAGAAGGTGGCGGCCATAGTTGAAGCCGAGCGGCAAGGGCGGCGAAAAGGTTTCGCCGAAATCCGGCATGAGCGCATCGATGCGGCCGGCAATGTCCGACGGAGGTTCCTGCTCGTAATCGAGCACGGGATGAACAAGGGCGTCGCCGGCGACAAGCGCGAAAGTGCACCCATGGCCCGAGAAGGTGATCCGGTCGACGCCATGGTTGGCTACCACGCGGGCGAGCTCACCCTCCATCCATGCGAAGAGCGCCGCGTCGTCGAGAACACTCAGATCGCCCAACCGCTTCCAGATTGGGCGGGTGCGCGATTCATCGATAACCTTGCCGTCAGCCGAGAGCACGAAGAGTTTCGAATTGGTCTTGCCGAGATCGAAGACGGCGATGGGGGACGGGCTCAATTTTCCCCTCCCACGGTCGCGATCGTGATGGTGACGCCTGCCTCTTCCAGCATCTTGGCGGCGGCATCGGTCAGGCCGTCATCCGTGATGATGGTGCCGATGCGCGAGAGCGGCAGGGCGATGTTGCGCGGCTGGATGGAGAATTTCCGGCTGTCGGCCAGAAGCACGATCTCGTCGGCGCAGGCCGCGAGCTCGCCGATGACCTTGACGAGCAGCGGATGGGATTCGAGCAGCCCCTTGCTGCTGATGCCCTGGGTGCCCAGAAAGAAGCGCGAAGCGAAGAAGCCCGGCGCGCCGGCCGCCGGATCGTGAATGATACCGGGCTCGCGGTAGAGTTCGCCGCCGGCGAGCGACAGCTGGCAGGTGCCGTGCTCGCTCAGATGGGCGGCAAGCGGCATGGAATTGGTCCACAGCCGCACATTGCGCCGTGCCAGCAGCGTGCCGAGTTGGTAGCAGGTCGAGCCGGCATGCACGATGATGGCGTCACCATCGCGCACCAGTTCGGCGGCTTTCGCTGCAATCGCCCGCTTGGCCTCGACGGCAATGTCGCGGTTCTCGTCGTAGGGGCGGGCCGAGAGCCTGGCGCTGCCACCGGCCTCACCGGCGGAAATGCCACCGTAGACTTTCCGGGCGCGGCCGAGTTCATGCAGCTTGTCGATGTCACGGCGAATGGTGGCGGGAGAGGCGCCAAGGCGCTCCTGCAGATCGCGTACGGACGCAAAAGGCGTCTCGCGCAGCAGATCGATGATGGCCTTGTGGCGCTCGGTATCGTTCAAGACGGATCCTCCCGACGTCTCCCTCGTCGATGAGTAAAGATAGTCACAGAGATTGGAGAATGGCAAGATGCCTGACGTAGAATCTTCATAGTTGACGATTTTCGATCAAATAAATACGATTGCGAAAAAGTTTGCTCACATTCGGGAACCCGTGGGCAGGCGCGAGCTGGTGAGAGGAGGAGGCCGGCATGGCTTCAGGTATTCCGTCGGGCGACAACGCCGCCTTCGAGGCATTTCTTGCGCTTTCCAAGGCTGTCGGCAGCGACATCCTGAAAACGCAGGGCGCCGGTGGCAACACCTCCTTCAAGCGCGATGGCGTGATGTGGGTGAAGGCGTCAGGCATGTGGCTTGCGCATGCCGGCGAGCGTGACATCATGGTGCCGGTGGAGGTCGCTCCACTTGTGGAGGCGCTGAAGGCGGGCGATCCGCGCGCAGAAAAAGCCACCGACTTCGTCTTCGCAGATCTGAATGCCTCGGGGCTTCGTCCGTCGATCGAGACGAGTTTTCATGCCGCCCTGCCGCAGGCCGTCGTCGCGCACTATCATTGTGTGAACGCTATCGCCCTTTCCGTGCTGGAGAACCGTGAAGCGGTGATTGCAGAACGAATGGCGCGCCTGCCGGATCTGACCTGGGCGGCCATTCCCTACCGTCGCCCCGGCACGCCGCTTGCCCGCGAGATTGACCGTGTCGCCGCAAGCCGCCCGGATGTGCTGGTGCTGTTCAACCACGGCGTCATCGTCACGGGTGAGACGGTGGAGGAGGTGCGCGAGCGCATTGCCCGGGTGACGGCGGCGCTGACGGTGGAGGAGCGGCCGGCTACGGCGGCCGATCCGATGGAATTGCAGGTGCTGGCGGACGGGAGCGGTTTCCACCCCGCGAAGGATGCCGGCAGCCACAAGACCGCGCTCAGCCCGATAAGCGTGGCAATCGCGACCCGCGGCTCGCTCTATCCCGACCATGTCATTTTTCTCGGCACGGAAATCGGCGTGCTGGCCGACGGCCAGACGGCGGAAGCCTATGCGGCGAACCGCCGGTCACGGAACCTCCAGGTTCCCAAGATGCTGCTGGCGCCGGGGAAGGGCGTACTCCTGGCCAATGAGCTCACCGAGGGCGGCCGCGTCATGGCGCGCTGCCTCGCCGAAGTGGTTTCCCGTGTTCCGGAGGGCGCTGCAGTCGCCTATCTCGATCCGGCGCAGGAGCACGAGCTGACCCATTGGGAGGCAGAGCAATATCGACAGGCGCTCGACCGCAAGGCGAGCCGCCAGGCATGAGCGTCGCGGCACGGAGCGCCATCGCCCTCGGCATCGATCTCGGCACATCGGGAGTGCGGGCCGCGGCGCTCGCCACGGATGGCTCGCCGCTCGGCATGGCCGCCTTTCCCTTTCCGGATGCGGCGGCCGCGCGCTCGCCGGCCGTCTGGCGGCGGGGGGTCGAGGCATGCCTTGCCGAATTGTCCTCACATCTTTCCTTCGACTCGGTCGAGGGCATCGCGGTCGACGGCACGTCCGGCACGGTGCTTGCAGTCGATGCGGCAGGTGCGCCGGTCGGCGATGTCCTGATGTACAACGACCCCTGTCCCGACAGCGCTGTCGTCGAGCGCATCGCGCAGCGCGCACCGCCGGACAATCCGGCACGCGGATCGACATCTGCGCTGGCGCGCGCCATCCATATCTCACGCCAGCCCGGCGTGAAGGCCGTCCTGCATCAGGCCGACTGGATCCTCATGCAGCTCGGCCTTGCGGAGCGGGCGAGTGATGAGAACAACGCATTGAAGACCGGTTACGACCTGACCGCGGAGACCTGGCCGGACTGGCTGGAGGCCTGCGGCATGGACATTGCCCTTCTGCCCGCTGTCCGGCGCGCCGGGGCACCGTTGTCGGTTACCGGCGCCGCAGGGCGGGCGCTCGGTCTGCCGTTCGGCTGCCGCTACCATGCCGGCACGACCGACGGCTGCGCTTCCTTCCTGGCGACGGGAGCCTCGGCCGTTGGCGACGGCGTCACGGCGCTCGGCTCGACACTCGTCGTCAAGGTTGCTTCGGCCCGGCCGATCGACGCGGCCGACTATGGCATCTATTCGCACCGCATCCTCGATTTCTGGCTTGCCGGCGGGGCCTCCAACTCGGGTGGTGCCGTTATCCGCCATTTCTTCGATGGCGCGCGTTTGAAGGCAATGACGCCGCTGCTTCGGCCGGATGAGCCGACAGGCCTTTTCTATTATCCGCTCCTCAAGCCCGGCGAGCGATTCCCGACAAACGACCCCGCATATTCGCCTCTGCTGGAACCGCGCCCAGCGGACGATCTCGTGTTCTTCCAGGCGCTTCTCGAAGGCATGACGGCAATCGAAAAATCGGGCTATGACCGCCTTGCCGATCTGGGCGGCCCCCCGGTTCGATCCGTCCGCACGGTGGGTGGCGGCGCCGCCAACCCGGCCTGGACACGGATGCGTGAAAAAGCGCTCGGCGTTCCCTTCCTCCCGTCGCGCTCGGCAGAGGCCGCCGTCGGCACCGCCTCGCTGGTTCTTGCCGGAAAGGCCCGCTGGCCATGAGCATCGCGCCATACACGACCCTTGCTGCGCTGGTAGAGCGCTACGATGGTTTTCTCGTCGACCAGTTCGGCGTGCTCAGGGATGACGACCTTGCCTATCCCGGTGCTAACGAAGCGCTGCTCCATCTGAAGGCGCTGGGAAAGGCGATCGTCATCCTTTCAAATTCCGGCCGCAGCGGCGACTACAATGCGGAGCGACTGATCAAGCTCGGCTTCGATCGTGCCGGCTTCGACCGCTTCCTGACCTCCGGTGACGTGGCCCACGATATTCTCGCCGTGGAAACCGCCAACCGCTCCGGCCGCACGCGTTGCCTGACCATTTCCAGCGGCGGTGACCGCAATCTAGCCGACCGCCTGGGTTTCGAGAGCGTCGAGGATGCGGCGCTGGCCGATGTCGTGATCATTTCCGGCAGCGAAGCCGAGCGCATACTGCTTGCGGACTACCGCACGCTTCTCGAACCGGCCGCACGGCGCGGGGTGCCCTGCTATTGCACCAATCCTGATCGTCACAAGCTAGCGAAGAGCGGAGGTATTGCGCCAGGCGCAGGCAGCATCGCGCTTGCCTACGAGGAACTCGGCGGTCCCGTCCGCTGGTTCGGCAAGCCGTATCCGGCGGTCTACCGGCAAGCGAGGGCGCTGCTGAAGACTGTTCCGGCGGAGCGCATCGTCTGCATCGGCGACAGTCTGGAGCACGACATTGCCGGCGCTGCCGGCGCCGGCCTGTCGTCCTGCCTTGTCCGAACTGGCATCCTTGCGGATACGGCGGACTCCGGCCTCGCTTCCATCGCCGACAGCTATGACGTGCGTCCCGATTTCCTGATGGAGCGCTTTGGTCTTTGACTCCGGAGGCCGGGAGCTGCGACATTCTTTCAGACTTTACCAGGCGCTTTTTCTCAGCGAGAGCGTCGAGGGACTGGACGAGGGCGCTCACCTCCTCGAGACCTTCACAGCGGAGGAGCGGGAAAGGCTGGCAATTTTGGGCTCTTGACGGGATATGAACCGGCGGCCCCATTGGTGTTTCGATGCGCCGCGCGATCAATTTGGGGAATTTTTTATCTGGAGAAATACGCCCGCTTATCGAACACCACTCAGACCGACAACTTGCTCAACGATCGCCTCGAACGGCTTGTCGATATCGGCGGCGTACTCGTCTGTCTCCGGCGGTCGAGCGCTGCGAACTGGCTGTCGATGAGGCCGGTCGGCATGAAGTGGCCTGTGCGGGCGCCCATGCGCTCCGTGATCACGTCCTTCGTGCCGGAAAGGTGGACGAAGGTGACGGGCGCGTCGGCCTCCGCGCGGATGCGGTCACGGTAGCAGCGCTTCAGCGCCGAGCAGCCGAGAATGAGAGTGCCGTCCGGTTCGGCGAGCCTCTGGCCGATCAGGGTAAGCCAGGGCCAGCGGTCCTCGTCTGCGCTTGGCCGAGACCGTGAAGCTGTCCACCAGTCCCTTCAGCGTCGTGCTGATCTGCATGAGATTGTGCGTGGCGGCATTGGTCTCCTCGGACCATCGCGGCGTTCTGCTGGGTCATCTGGTCCATGCTGCCGATTCGGCTGACGGGATATTCACTCGAAGACGCACGCCGCATTGCCGACGGTCTTCTCCTGCGAGCGCCAGCGCGCCATCGTCGTCGATACCGTGGGCAAAGCACTGCGTCCGGCTTAAAACTCAGGCATGGGAAGCAAGCAGGCCGATGGTGGCATTGATTGAGATACCGTCAGCACGGATTTCGTGCCATGGCGGCGCACTTGCCGAAATAACATGATTGCAAAATTCATGTTTTTATGCCTATCACACGTCGAGGGCGGCGGTCGAGGGCGCTCGGGTCTTGTGGCGCGGAACGGAAGCTTGGACCGTGACGGAAAGCGCTTGGCGGGCACATGGGCATTCACGGAAACGACACACGCTACGAGACATATGTGGCGTACCGCGCAGAGCTGGTGCGATATGCCACGCCGATCCTCGGCTCGCGCGAGGATGCCGAGGACGTCGTGCAGGAGGCTTTCGTCCGCTTCGTACCGGAGGCGGCGCAATCGCCTTCGCGTCTCAAGTCCTATCTCTACCGCATCGTCCGCAATCTTGCCCTCGACACGCGCCGACGCCGCCGGCTGGAAGCGCACGGGCATCCCGACGACACGCCCTGGTGGGGCCTGCCGCAAGGCCATGAAACACCGGAGGCGCAGGCCCTTCTCTGCGATCACATCCGACAGGTCGAGGCCATCCTGGCGACCATGCCCGCACAGCAGCGCATCGCCCTTGAAATGCATCGCTTCGGCGGCTACCGCATCGAGGAGATCGCCAGCCATCTCGGCGTTTCGACGTCGAGCGCCCACCGGCTGATCCAGTCCGGACTGGTGAAACTCGTCGGAAAAATAGGATGAAGTGGAAAATCTGGCCGAGCCTTGGGAAAAACCGGCGCGCTATTCGTCTTATAGATGACGAACGCGATGGAGCGGGAAAGGCTTCTCGAGGATCATCGACGGAACTAAAGCGATTACCGGCACAGGCGGCACAGGCATGAACATTCCCCAGGAGATTGTCGAGGAAGCGGCCGGCTGGATGATCGCGCTCCAGGAAAAGCCCGAAGATGCCCATTGCCTGCTTCGCTTCGAGCGCTGGCTCGACCAGTCACCGCAGCATCGGCAGGCTTGGGAGCGCCTGCAGACTGCATGGCAGGCATTCGGCGCGACGGCCCCGGCCTTCACGGACGACTGGAAGGATGCGCCGCGCCGCGCCGATCCGCCCCGCGGCTACCGGCCGCGCCGCGCCGGCTTCCCGCGCCGGGCGGGCTTCCTCGGGGCAGCGGCGGCGGCGATGCTCTGTCTCGTCATGGCCGCCGGCCCCTCCCTTCTCCTTCACATGCAGGCCGACTACATGACCGCGACGGCCGAAAGCCGCACGGTGACGCTCGAGGACGGCAGCCTCGTGCATCTTGCCGGCGCCAGCGCCATCGCGACGGATTTCGAGCAGGGCCGCCGTTCCGTGCGCCTGCTTGCGGGCGAAGCCTTCTTCGAGGTGACGCCGGACAAGACCCGCCCCTTCACGGTCGATGCGAACGGCGTCGAGGTCACCGTGCTCGGCACGAAATTCGACGTCCAGACCGGCGACGAGATCACGGCGGTCGCGCTGGCCGAAGGCTCGGTGAAGGCCGTCGTCGAAAGCGCCGCGCAGGGAGAGGCCGAGATTCTCACGCCCGGCGACCTGCTGACGGCCAACCGGGCGACAGGCGAAGTCCTACGCACGACCGTGCCGGTCGGCGACATCGCCACCTGGCGCAGCGGGCAGATATTCGTGGTGGACGCCACCATCGGCTCTGTGGTGGAGCAGATTCGTCGCTACCACCCCGCCTGGCTCTCCCTGCCGGACCGCACGCTGGCCAGCCGGCGCGTGACGGGCTTCTACGATCTTCGCAAGCCCGATCAGGCGTTGGAGGCGCTCGTTGCGCCCTATGGCGGCAAGGTCCGGCATGTCTCGCCGGCCGCGCGCCTCATCAGCCGTTTCTAGAACGCGGTGCCGTCCGTGCGGGCGCAAAGGGCGCCAAAGAAAAAATATGACTGAAATAATCAAGGTTTAGCGCAAAGCCGCCGGAAAGGTGGGAAAAAATCCTGACCTATCCGTCTTTTCGTTGAGTGCCGCATGAGGCGGCCCCTTTTGAAGAGACGGGTAAGCATGCGTTTTCAGTATCCGGCGGTAACGGCCGAAAAGGGCAACGGGAAGAACCGGAGCCGAGCAATATTCCTCACGACGACGGCCTTCGCCGTCCTCTGCGGCGGCATGGAGGCCCCGGCACAAACGGCTCGGACGGCGGAAACGACCACCGAGAGCACCGCCTCGGCGGCAGCCCGCGTTCCCTTCGACATTCCGGCGCAGCCGCTGGCAAGCGCTGTGGGCGCCTTCGGCCGGCAGTCCGGCCTCCAGGTCACCCTCTCCTCCACGCAGGCCGGCGCCATCCGCACCAACGCGGTGATCGGCAGCTTCACGCCGGCCGAAGCCCTCACCCGGATGCTGGCCGGCACGGGCGTGCGCGGCAGCGTCCGGGGCGCTTCCGCCGTCATCAGCCTTGGCGGCGCCCAGGCTCCGGACCTGACGATCACGGACGGCTCGACGGCGCTCGAAGCGATCACCGTCGGAAAGAGCGCGCGCAATGCGGCGACCGGCGCCGGCTTCCAGGGCACGCCGGACTGGGTCTACGAGACGCCCGCGAGCGTCAGCGTCGTCTCCCGCGAGGCCATCGAGAAGAAGCAGCCGCGCAATGCCTATGACCTGTTCTCCGGCGTCTCGGGCGTTTCCGTCGCCGGCGCAGCGCAGAATCCCGGTGTCGCCATCAATGTCCGCGGCCTCCAGGACCAGACCCGCGTGACGACGACGATCGACGGCGCGCGCCAGAACTTCCAGCAGGCCGGACACGGCTACACGTCGAACGTCTATGTCGATCCGGCGCTGGTCAGGACCGTCGAGGTGGAGAAGAACGCGGCCGCCGGCGTCGGCAGCGGCGGCTCCCATGGCGGCGTGGTCGGCTTCCGCACGCTGACGGCCGACGACGTGCTCCTCGAGGGCGAGAATGCCGGCGGCTGGGTCGATGCAACGACGGGCACCAATGCCTACGAGTTCTACGGCTCGGCGGCACTTGCCGCCCGCACCTCCGATGATATCGACATCGTCGCCGCGCTCAGCCGCAAGCATCTTGGCGAATACGCCATCGGCAAGAACGGAACGCTCGTCGGCAATCCCGGCGGCGACAAGCCGGTCTTCACCGGCTCGGACACCACGTCGGGCCTTTTCAAGGCCGGCCTCGATCTTGAGAACGACCAGCGCATCGAATTCGGCTTCGTCGGCTACGACGCATCCTTCACCACCAGCACGGCGCTCGCGACGCTCCAGAACACCAACCATGTGCGCAACCTGACGGGCACGCTGACCTATACCTGGCAGCCGGACGATCCGCTCTTCGACCTCAAGGGCCAGCTCTGGTGGAACCAGACGGAAAACCGGCAATGGCGCTCCGGCCGCAACGACTACGGCGAGTTCGACGTCAAATACGGCCTGACCACCTACGGCTTCAATCTGGAGAACACCAGCACGGCCGAGCTTCCGGCAGGCGATCTCACCTTCCACTACGGAACGGAAATCTTCCTCGACCGCGCCGGCGCGGACGCCGTGAACCACGATGCCGGCGATGCGGACAACACATGGTGGTTCACCGGCCCCAATCCCAAGGGCGACCGCTGGCTTTCGAGCACCTTTGCTTCAGCGAAATACGAACACGAGGAATGGCTCGAGGCATCGGTCGGCGGCCGGTACGACTATTACAAGATCAAGGGCTCATCCGTGATCGATGGCGGCCAGGTCCAGACGGGAACCGAAACATACTGCACTTACCAGATTCCGAATGGCCCTTGCCTAGGCTGGGCCACGCGCCCGATCTACAGCGATGTCATACATGATATAGACATCGATCAATCCGGAGGGCATTTCTCCCCGGAGGCGCTGATTGCGGTCAAGCCGTTGGAAGGCTTTCAGGTCTTCGGCAAATATGCAGAAGGTTTCCGCCCCGGCACGCTCGGCGAAATGCTGCTCGGCGGCTCGCATATCGGCAATCTCATGGACTATGCGCCGAACGCGAATTTGAAGCCCGAGACTTCGCAGACCTGGGAAATCGGCCTCAATCTCAAGGCCGACGATCTTCTCACCGGCGGCGACAGTCTTCGGTTCAAGGCCGCATATTTCGACAAGACGGTCGATAACTATATCGCACTGGGAACGGTGAGCGGCAGCCCTGCGGTCGGCGGGCAGTCCAGCAGCTACTATGCCTACACCAACCTTCTCGGCGACTCCCGGCTGCGCGGGGTCGAGATCGAGGGGAACTACGATGCCGGCCCTTATTATGCCGGCGGCTCCTTCACCTACACGAAGGGTGATTTCTCGACGACCTACAGCGACGACCCCTGGGGCAACGCGACATCCACGGGCAACGGCACGATCCTCTATGTCTCGGTCGCTCCGAAATACCGCTTCACGGCTGATGTCGGCGTCCGGTTCTTCGACGACCGGCTGAATATCGGCGCGCGCGCGAACCGCGTCGTGCCTTCGGAGCAGCTCGGATTGTTCTCGACCACGTATCGGGCAAAGCCCTTCACCACCTTCGACATCTACGGTTCCTGGGATTTCAATGAGAACGCCTCGCTGCGCTTTGCCGTCAACAACCTGACGGACGTTGCCTATGTCGATCCCATGAACAGTTCCGACTTCCCCGCTCCCGGCCGCACGGCGACCCTTTCGCTCAAGGTTCGGTTCTGAGCTTCCATCGCGCCAGGGTCCGCCAGATCCGAAGCGTGAGACCGACTGCGTCCGAGACCCGGAGGCAGTCAACCCCTAGAAAGGAAAGCAAATGGCAACGATCGATTTCAACGACGCCAACAATGACGGCGTGGGCATCAATTTCCTCTCCTATCTCTCGAACTGGGACACCAACTTCACGCCCGGCTACTACGGCTTCTTCTCCGACAATCCGAGCGACTTCGTCGGCAACCAGTTCGCCGTCGCCGACAGCAACAGCACGACCGTCGCCGGCGTGGGTAGCGCCGATACGGTGGTGCTGGATTCCGGCAGCGCCGACGACCTCTACTACGACATGACGTCCCACGTGCTTGCCGGCGCCGTAGACGGCGCGACCTTCGGCCAGGGCCTCGGCTATAATTCGGGCACGGATACCTTCTCCCAGTCCTCCTGGGATATCGATATCAACGGCCTCGGCCTCACGGGCACGGGCCCTGCAAATGCGGTGCACAACTTCGTCTACGGTATCATGCAGGGCGACCCGACCAACCTGCTCAGCGTCCTGAACAGCCAGAACAACACGTTCAACGGCAGCTCGGGCAGCGACGTGCTCTACAGCTTCGACGGGAACGATACCCTGACGGGCAATGGCGGAGCCGACGTCTTCGTCTTCCAGGGCAGCGACGGCAATGACGTCATCACGGACTTCAACGCCGCGCAGGACTTCATCGACATTACCGCATGGGCTGCCGGCAGCGCGCTTTCTGTGAGCTACGCCTACGATGCCGTCAGCGGCCTCTACGACGCCACCGTCACGGACGGCGTCAATGGCAGCATCTCCGTCCAGGACATCGCGAACAGCTCGCTCGTCCTCGGCGTCAACCTGTTCGCCTGAGAAGTTCGCTGTAGTGTTGGTAGCCCCACAGCAGGCGCCGTCGCAGTCTTTGACTGCGGCGGTCGCTTCACCCCTCAGACGAGCATCCGTCGGAATAGCTCTCATCAGTGGCGTGGTCAACGTTCTGGCGCTGACCTCTCCGCTCTTCATGTTGCAGGTCTATGACCGGGTGCTGGCAAGCGGCAGCGTGCCGACCCTCGTCGGCCTCTCGATCCTGGCGGCCGGGCTCTATCTCTTCCAGGCCGGGCTCGACATCATCCGCGCCCGCATCCTCCTGCGCATCGGCGAGCATGTCGACGGCGTGCTGTGCGGCCGGGTACACGATGCCGTGGTGCGCCTTCCCCTTCTCGCGCGCATGCCGGGCGACGGCCTCCAGCCGCTGCGCGACCTTGACAATATGCGCGGCTTCCTTTCGGGCCAGGGACCGACCGCCTTCTTCGACCTGCCCTGGATGCCGCTCTATCTCGGCATCTGCTTCCTCTTCCATTTCTGGATCGGCATGACGGCGCTCGTCGGGGCCGTCATTCTCGCGCTCCTCACCCTTCTTGCCAATGCACTGTCGCAAAGGCCGGTGCGCGACGGCATCGCCCACAATATGGCCCGCAACGGCCTGCTGGAAGCCTCCCGCCGCAACGCCGAGGTCGTGCAGGCCCTCGGCCTCGGGGCGCGGCTGGAGGCGCGCTGGTGCCGGGCAAATGCGGACTATCTCGACGCCAACCGCCGGGCCGGCGACATAGCCGGCGGCCTCGGCAGCCTGTCGAAGACGCTGCGCATGATGCTGCAATCGGCTGTGCTGGGCGTCGGCGCCTGGCTGGTGATCGAGCAGCAGGCGACCGGCGGCATCATGATCGCCAGCTCCATAATGGTGGGGCGGGCGCTCGCCCCGATCGATCTGGCGATAGCGAGCTGGAAGCCCTTCCTCATGGCGCGGCAGAGCTGGAAACGCCTCCAGGACCTGCTCGGCAGGATCCCGCCCGTCCCGGAGACCATGGCGCTCCCCGCACCGCAGAAGGAGCTGCGCGTCGAAGGCGTCACCATCCTGCCGCCCGGCGAGAGGAAGCCCACCGTGACCGGCATCGGCTTTTCCATCCAGGCCGGCAGCGCGCTCGGCGTCATCGGCCCCTCCGGCTCGGGCAAGTCCACGCTGTCGCGTGCCCTCGTCGGCGCCTGGCCGGCGGCCGGCGGCAAGGTGCGCCTAGACGGCGCCAGCCTCGACCAGTGGGATCGCGAGGCCCTCGGCCGCCATATCGGCTACCTGCCGCAGGGCGTCGAGCTCTTCGACGGCACGATCGCCGACAATATCGCCCGCTTCGAGGAGGACCCCGATCCCGAGGCCATCGTCGCGGCCGCGCGGGCGGCGGGTGCCCATGAGCTGATCCTGCGCTTCGAGGACGGCTACGGGACGCGCATCGGCGAAGGCGGCTCCGCGCTCTCGGCCGGGCAGCGCCAGCGGATCGGGCTCGCGCGGGCGCTCTACGGCGATCCCTTCCTCGTCGTGCTGGACGAACCCAACGCCAATCTCGATGCCGAGGGCGAAGCGGCGGTCGTGCGCGCCATCGCCTCGGTGCGCGAGCGCGGCGGCATCGCCGTGGTGATCGCCCATCGCCCAAGCGCCATCGGCGCGGTCGACCATCTCCTGATGATGGAGGGCGGGCGCCAGAAGGCCTTCGGCCCGCGCGATGCGGTGCTGGGGCAAGTGCTGAAGCCCGCGCCGGCCATGACCGGACGCGGATATCCGGCGGGCGGCTTCGCCATGACGCCGCTGCGCGTCGTCGCCAGTCCTGCAAGCGGCCGCGAAGCGGAAACCACGGAGACGCCCGATGCCCAATCCTGAAACGATCGCCGCCGCCCGCTCCATTCGCCGGCACATGGCGGGCGGGCTGCTGGTCTGCCTGCTGCTCGTCTGCGGCGGGGGCGGCTGGGCGGCGGTCACCAGCCTTGCCGGCGCGGTGGTGGCCTCCGGCCATTTCGTCGTCGATTCCTACGTCAAGAAGGTGCAGCACCCGAAGGGCGGCGTGGTCGGCGAAATCCTCGTGCAGGAAGGCGATGCGGTCAAGGCCGGCGCGGTCGTCATGCGCCTCGACGCCACCCAGACGCATGCCAACCTCGCCATCGTCACGAAGCGGCTGAACGAGCTTCAGGCCCGCCTCGCCCGGCTGGAGGCGGAGCGCGACGACCGTGAAGCCATCGCCTTTCCCGCTGGCCTGCTGGAGCAGGCGGCCGGCGATCCGGACGCCGGCGCGGCGGTGCGCAGCGAAACCCGCCTGTTCGAGTTCCGCCGGCAATCGCGCGAGGGCAAGAAGGCGCAGCTTCGCGAGCGCATCGAGCAATACGGGCATGAGATCCAGGGGTTGAAGGCGCAGGAAGTCGCCTATGCCAGCGGCCTCGACGTGCTGCGCTCGGAGATCGCCTCGCAGGAGGGCCTGCACGACAGGGGCATTGTCTCGGTGCAGCGGCTGAACAGCCTCAAGACGCAGGCCGCCACCTATGACGGCGAGCGCGGCGAGAAGATCGCCTTCCAGGCGCAGGCCGAGGGCAAGATCACCGAAACGCGCCTGCAGATTCTCCAGGTCGATCAGGATGTGAAGACCGAGGTCGGCCGCGAACTGCGCGAGATCCAGGGACAGGTCGGCGAATACGTCGAACGCAAGGTCGCCGCCGAGGACGATCTCCGGCGCATCGACATCCTCGCCCCACAAGCGGGCATCGTCCATCAGCTCGCCGTCCATACGGTCGGCGGCGTCATCAATCCTGCCGAGCCGGTCATGCTGATCGTGCCGGAGGGCGACGATCTCGCGCTGGAAGTGCGTATCCAGCCGAAGGACATCGACCAGATCAGGCCCGGCCAGCGGGCAGTGCTCCGCCTCTCGGCCTTCAGCCAGCGCACCACGCCGGAACTCGACGGCCGCGTCTCCCGTATCGCTGCCGACCTCACCACCGACGACAAGACCGGCCTGTCCTTCTATCTCGTGCGCATCGCCGTCCCGCACACGGAGCTATCAAGGCTCGACGGCCTCGCCCTCGTGCCCGGCATGCCGGCTGAAGCCATGATCCAGACCGGCGAACGCACCGCGCTCTCCTATCTCGTCAAACCCCTCTCCGACCAGATCAACCGCGCGTTCAGGGAGGAGTGAAGTCGCACCCCGCTTATCCGAGCTAGGGTTGATATTAGGCACGTTGAGTTTCGTGAGCTCGTTTCGCAAATCCTGCCAATCGAAATAGCAGGCTTCAGATAGGCTGATATCCCAGCACGCCCTGCTGCTCGATGCTCACCTCTGTACCGATCGGCATGATCTTGAGGCTCACGATGACCTTCATCTGGCCTGGAAGGTTGGGATCGTCGAAACTGTTGGTGTAGACGAGATGCTTGCTGGGGACGAATTTCAGACAGGTGCCGCCGAAGGCGTGGCTTTCACCCGAAGTTGCGGAACGATGGCCTGGAGCTTCGGCCCGCGGATCCACCCATCCGTTATGTGTCGGGCAAGCGCGTCGGGTTTCGCTCGGGTCCCTCAACGACCGATAGCAAGCCGGGCGGATATTCGCCGGTGTGTTTCCCCGGCGATGTCACAAAAGCGATGATCGAGGCGTTCAGGGAGCGGTAGCCCTTTGAGCGGCGGGCGCTGGCGGGTGATGGAACCTGTTTAAGATCTGTTGAGATAGTCCAACAGGCGCGCACTTCGGTGGTGTGTCGTTTTCTCGATGGCTCACGCCTTGAAGCGCTCGAAGGCGGTGAGGCGCCGGATCGGAGGATCAGCGTCGGGCCAGCGGTAGATTTCAGCGCGCAGGTAGCGGAGTTCTTCGTCGAGCATGTCATCGGCCACTTCGACCCACCAGGATTTTGGCCGCCCGTCGCTTCCGTCCGACCATCGGTAGCCGCGGGCCTTAAGGTGGTCCTTCATCTCGAAGGGACTGTGCTCGGCAAAGATGCGAACCCGCGAGCGCTGGCTTGTCGCGAACAGTTCGGCGAACGGTGTGTTGCCCTGGTCCGGTCCGCCCTGGGCCAGAACCTCGAGCAGCGCGAAGCAGTCGTCGACGGCACGGTGCCCATCATGGAAGTAACCTGCCTGCCCGATGAGGTAGCCAAGCTTCGTTCCCTCGAACCCCCGTGCCGACCAGTCGATTTCGGAGACCGAGCAAGCCCATGCCTTCGGCGCGAAGACCGGGGAAAAGGTTTCACAGAAGGGACGGTCGAAGCCGGCGTTGTGGGCGATGATCAGATCGGCAGATTCGATCAGGGCCCGTACCCGGGCGATGTCGATCATCTGACCGGCCACCATGGTGTCCGTGATGCCCGTCAGCCGCGTGATGTCAGCAGGAATGGCGACACTCGGTTGCTGCAGTCCGCCATAGACACCGGTGACATCGCCGATGTTTCCGGCCGCGTCGAAGCTGAAGGCGACGATCCCGATCTCGATGATTTCGTCCTTGCGGGGGTTGAGGCCTGTGGTCTCCGTATCGACGATGACACCACGCAATGGAAAGCCGGGCCGCGGCGCATTCGCGATGGTGCGCGGCTCCAGTTTCCGCAGAACGCGATAGCGGCCGGTTCCTTCGAGCCGGCGCACCATATCGAACTCATCCTGAGCACCTTGCACGCCGTCCCTGGGGACGGACTGGGCCTTCACTTCGGGTTCCCTCGCCTTCCCCGTTCCGAACAAGTCGAACTGCTGCTTCATGCCACCCATCTCGCATTGGCTAGCGCATAACGCCGCGCGCTTAAGGGCTTCTTATAGAGCCTGCAGTGAACATTCGAAACTAGCGGATGTCGAAGCCGCAAAACAGGGCTGCGCTTGCTGCCCGAATTCTGAATCGGGTATGGGAGGCGGCTTGCCCTTCTCGATATAGTCGAGGGCCTTGTCGCGCTGAGCCTTGAAGACCATCGGCCCGAGCTGCGTCGCCTCGTCCATCGGATCGCCGATCAGGATCTTTTTTGTGCGTTCCTTGACGCGCGACAGGAATTTATCCTTGGTGCCCTTCTGCACGAAGACGCGCGTGCCGTTGGAGCAGGCCTGTCCCGTCGAATAGAAATTGCCGAACATCGCGCCGCCGATGGCGCTTTCGAGTTCGGCGCCGTCGAAGACGGCGTGCCGACGGTATCCTCGACATACTCGCCGTCGATGAAGTGCGAGGCTTTCAGTTGGGCTTTGAGCATCAAACAAGCCTCCTCCTGAACGTGGTGATCTGGACGGTTCGCCAGATAGAGGGATAAAAGGGCCTGCCCTCGCGGGCAGGCAGGTTCCATTCTCGGGAACGGAGAGAGCGGGGGAGCTGGCAGCTCACGAGCAGATGAGCGTCCGATATCATTCGACCGATCCGCTCTCGTGATACCTGTAGAGGTTGGTTATCGGCTCGATGACGGTCCAGACGCCCTTGATATCGGGTTCGATGGTGACGAAGTCGTCCGGTGGAATTCCGAGCCTTGTGTCGTCGGCGAACGCGATCTCCGCACGCCCGTCCATGACGCAGAAGGACACGGCACGATCATAGTGAATTTCGAAGGGCTCACCGGCGGCGGCCTCCCATTTCGTTCAGGAGGCCACTTCCCTCTTGACCTCGAGTGTGGCGCATGTCCGCTGAATATGTCCCGTCTTGATGTTACGATCCGACTGCATGGTCACGATGCTCCTCGGGCACGGCTTTGTAGTAGGGAACCTCCAACGCAGGCAGCGGTGCCCGGCCTCGGATGAGGTCGGAGGCTTTCTCCGCGATCATGAAGGTGGTGGCGTTGATGTTCGCGCTCGGGATGGAAGGGAATGGCGAGCCCTTTCTCTCCCGTCTGATGCGCGTCGTCGACAGGTCGTTTCCCGGTATCGAGTTGAACGTCATCTGCCAGATGAGCTTCCGGCTGCAGAAGCTCCTGGAGTACCGCAAGCTGGATCTCGCCATCGTCACGCTGCCGAACCAGAAAAGCCATTCGACGCTGCTAAGCCAGCCCAAGCTGGTCTGGGTCGCCGCCGGCGACTACGTCGTGCCCTGGCCGATGGCCTTCTATGCCGAAGGCTGCGCATTCCGGGCCGCCGCGGTTGCCGCACTGAAGAAACACGGCCACGCTGACCGCAAGGTCCTCACCACAGCATCTGGCGAGGTCATTAAAAGCGCGATCAACTCGGGACCCGCCATCACGGTGATGGCGGAGGGGACCGTACCGCCGGCCTTCTCGATCCTCCCGGCAAAATCAGGCCTTCAGGATCTCCCGCACAGCTGCATCCAACTGGTCGAGCGGGAAGACGGCCTGTCGCGGGCCGCCCTTCAGGTCAAGAATTCGATCATGAAGCTTCTTGGACGTGGCGGCTAACTAAATCGGCTCTTGAGCGATGTCGAACCGACGGCCCCGCCGTTGTTCCGCGTCGATCTCATCCGAACTCTTAAGACGTCAAAGACTTAGAACCCCAGTCGAAGCGATTGGGATCAGGCGGCAGAGATATAGAGCGATTGATTGCCGGCTTGCTCACTTCACGACGTTATGCACGGGGCGCCCCCGGAGCGGCGTCGCGGCTTCTATAGCCAAGAGTGAAAGCCTTGTTCCTAGTACCGGCTGACTAAGTTGAATCCTCCGCTCCTATTCGTATTTTTCGTATACGAATATTCTTGACGTGCCTGAATTTCCGGGTACGAATAATCCCATGAAGATCGTATGGGACGAGCCGAAGCGCGAAACGAACATTGCCAAGCACGGCTTGGACTTCGCGGGCCTGTCTTTCGAGTTCTTCCTGTCCGCCAAGGTCGTTCCGTCGACGGATGGCCGTCACCTCGCCATCGGCGAATTCAACGGCATGATCATCATTGCCGTCGTCTTTAAGCTCCTCGGCTCGGAAGCCCTCTCCGTGATCTCGATGCGACCGGCCAGCACCAAGGAAAGGAAGCTGTTATGACCAACAAGTTCTCTTCCAAGAGGCCCCTCACCCCAGAGGAGGAGGCTGAAATTCAGAAGATGATTGCCGCCGACCCGGACAACCCGGAACTGACCGAAGAGCAACTGGCGAAGGCCAAGCCTTTTGCTGAGGTGTTCCCCGGTATGGCGAAGGCTATGGAGCGGGAAGTTGCCAAGCGAGGCCGACCCCGTGCAGACGATCCTAGAGAGGCTGTTACCCTACGGCTGCCGCGATCCGTCCTTGAGCGCTGGAAGCGTGACCCCGATTGGCGGACGAAGATGGTGGAGGCCCTAAAAAGGGCTGCCGGTTGAGGTTCATCTGAACCTACACACTCCAGGCACGTTGTCACTTGGCAAGCACAAGGAGAGCAGCATGGACGACGACCTTATTTCCCGCCTCACTGCCGAGAGTGCCGACTTGCGATCGAGAGCACTGGAAATCGACAAATCTAGCGGCGAACGCGATACCGCCATGCTCATGAAGAGCTTGGCAACCGCCATGGAAGCTATCCGAGCCCTTGCCGCGACTACGGGACGATTGGATGGCCCTCCCGGGCTCGGCAAGAGTGGCGACTGATGAAATTTGAGAAGCCGGGGGGGTAAGCTGCTTTCGCGCGGCACAGGGCAAGGCCGGCCATTGCTGATCGAAATCGACGAAGATGACGGGCCTCAAGGACTCCGCTCTTGGATACGCTTATGCGGCTGTTAAGACGAGACGTCAGATCATCAAGCGCTGAGTACTTATTCTGATTCTTGTTCAGGTATTGACCAAAAGCGAACCTTCGATTTTCAATTTCGAAGATAGGAGACCGACTACCAGCTCACATCGCCGCCATTCGGCGAGATTGTTTGGCCCACCATGAAGCTTGCTTCCTCGGACGCGAGGAAGACGTAAGAGGATGCGATCTCCTCCGGTCTCGCTATTCGACGGATCGGAAGCTGTTGCTGTTTCCATCGCCGCCATTCGGGGTCACTGGCGCGCCAGGTAGCCGTGTCGGTCGGGCCGGGGCATACGCAATTGACAAGGACGCCCTTGGCTGCGACTTCCTGGGCAACGGCGGTGGTCAGCGCGACCACCGCCGCTTTCGTGGCACTGTAGACAGCCGCCCCCGCCGCCGGCTTGTGCGCCAGTTGGGAGGCGGTGTTGATGATGCGACCATATCCTCTTTCCAGCATCGGCGGCAGGCCGTGCCGCAACCCGAACGCGACACCGCGCAGATTGACGTCGAGAAGCCTTTGCCAATCGACCCAGTCCAGCGCGGTGAAATCGCCCGGCGGCTGGCCGATTCCCACATTGTTGACGAGAATATCGATACTTCCGTATAGCGCGACGGTCGTTTCTACGGCCGACGCGACATCCGGCTCGACCGTCACGTCGCATTCAACGGAGAAGGCTCCGCCCCCGTCCGTTGCGATCTCCGCCACGAGGGCCGCGCGTTCGGCCTCGTGGCCCCGGTCGGCAACGACAACGTTTGCGCCCTCACGCCCGAAGGCGAGCGCTACGGCGCGGCCGATACCGATCGCGCCGCCGATAACCAGCGCATTGCGTTTCGCAAGCCGGGGCATGCGGAACCCTCCTCTCCCGCAATCAGGCCGCGGCGGTAACCATGACCTCGACCGTATACTGGGGCGCCGCCAGTCGTGCCTCCACGCATGCTCTCACCGGCGCGCAGCCCTCCGGCAGCCAGGCGTCCCAGACCGCATTCATCTCATCGAAAGTACCGATATCCGTGAGCCAGATCGTCGCTGTCAGAATCCGGCCCTTGGCCGTACCCGCTTCCGCGAGCAATCCGTCGATGCGCGCCAGGATATCGCGGGTCTGCTCGCGCACGCTGGCGCCGGGCGCGCCGCTCGCCACCTGGCCGGCGAGGTAGACCAGGCCACCATGTTTGACGATCTGGCTCATGCGCTGGTTCGTGTAAGCGCGTTCGATGGTCATGTGTCTGCTCCTGAAATTGCGTTGTCTGGTCAGGTGAGGGATTCTTCGCGGCCCCGAACGAGCTGGGAAAGCGCCACGGCGATCACCAGCGCGCCGCCGTAGAAGAGATCCTGAACGAAGGTGTCGATGCCGAGGATGGACAGGCCCGTGATGCCGGTAACGAGGAGATAGACCGCGATCATGGAGCCGAGCGGATTGAAGCGCCCCGGCGAGATCGCGGTCGCCCCGAGATAGGCGGCGGCAAAGGCCGGCAGCATGAGCTGCGTTCCGGAGTTCGGATCCGCCGAGCCGGAGGTGCCGGCGTAAAGCACGCCCGCGATGGCGGCGAAGGCGCCGGAAGACATGAAGCAGATCAGCCTGACGCGCGTGACGGGAATCCCCGAAAGCCGCGCCACTTCCCGCCCGCGCCCGACGAACAACGCCTTGCGGCCGAACGACGTGAACTCGACGACATAAAGAAGGAGCAGCGCGAGGACGAGCGCATAGTAGAAGGCGAGCGGAATGCCCAGGAACCGCGTGAGGATGACCGCGTTGACGAGTCCCCAGTCAACGCCGCCGATCGTCCGCGAGCTGCTGATCCACAGCGTCAGTCCATGCAGGAACGTGCCCGTGCCGAGCGTGACGATCAGCGAGTGAATCCGGAAATAAAGGGTGAAGAACGCGTTCAGCAGACCCGTGAGGACGCCCGCAGCCACCGCGGCCATGATCGCAAGCCCGATTGGCCAGCCATAATTGACGTTCAGAACGGCGATGATCATCGACGAAAGCGTCAGCACCTGCGCGATCGACAGGTCGATATCGCCCGCCGTCAGCGGAATGATCAGTCCCAGCGTCAGGATCACCAGCACTGCCTGGGAGCCGAATATGCTGGAGAAATTCGGCCAGGTCAGAAACGTCTCGGGCGCGATCGCGCCGAAGATCGCGATGATCAGCAGCCAGGCGATCAGGAGCGCGAAGCGCTCGAGCTCCACAAGGAAGCGGCGCCGGCCGTGGCGCGGGACGTCATGGCCCGCAGGGGGATTTTCTGTGACTGCTTTGCTCATCGGGGATTCTCTTCCAGAAGGGCGGGTGCCGCCTCGAGCGTACCCGCAAGGCTGTCGAGGCAGCTTTCGGTGATGGTGGTCTTGTTCACGTCGGCGCCCGTCAGGCTCGCCACGACCCGGCCATGGCTGAAGACGAGGACGCGGTCGCAGATCATCTCGAGCTGCTCATGATCGGAACTGGCGCAGATGACTGCCGCGCCGCGGGCTGCCGCGTCCCGGATGAAGTCGTAGACCTGATGGCGGGCGCCGACGTCGACACCCTGCGTCGGCTCGTCAAGGAGGATGACCGCGGGTTCCGTCTGAAACCATTTGGCCAAAACGACCTTCTGCTGATTTCCGCCGGACAGTTCACGGATGAGGCGCTCGGGATCGCGGGGGCGGACGTCGAAATCCTCCACCAGTCGGGCGGCGTGGCGTGCCACCTGAGCGGCGCGGATGAAGACCGTCGGCAGCGAACGGCCTAATGCCGGAAGGGCGATGTTTTCGGCAACCGTCAGCCCCTCCGCGATCGCCGCCTTCTGACGGTCCGCGGGAACGAGCACCATGCCGCGATCGATCGCCGCCGCCGGCGTCATGCCGGGAAGACTTACCGTCTCGCCCGAGACCGTGAACGTGCCGCTTTCAGCCTTCTCGGCTCCGTAGAGATAGTAGGGGACCCGATCATAGCCCGATCCCACGAGACCGGTGAGCCCGAGCACCTCGCCAGCCTTCACCTCCAGGTCGAGCGATGCCAGTTCGGCCGCCCGAAGGCCATGAACCGATATCGCCAGCTTCCCCTGCGGCTTCGCGGACACCGGCCGTTCCGAGGCGAGATGGCGCCCAACGATCGCAGCGATGAAATCGGCCTTGCTGGCTTCGGGGGTCGTCAGGGTGGCGGCGATGCGTCCGTTGCGCAGCACGGTCGCGCGGTCCGTCAGTTCCTTGACCTCGTCCACGTCGTGCGAGACGAAGATGATGCTGGTCCCCTGCCCCGCAAGCGTGCGGACGAGCGCGAAAAGCCGCTCGACATCCACGCGCGACAGGAACGGCGTCGGCTCGTCGAGAATGAGGAGACCACCCTTGCCGCCCGTCGTCTCCATGATCTCCCTGAAGGCACGGATGATGGCGACCAATGCACGCTCGACCGGAACGAGATCGCTGACGGGCAGGCGCGGATCGATGTCCAGGCCAGCCTCGGCGAGGATCGCGGCGGCCTCGCGATGGGCCGCGCCCCAGCGGATGAAAGGATTGGCCTGCCGCACGAGCCGACGCGCCAGCAGGTTCTCCGAGACCGAAAGCGACGTGACAAGGCCGAGCGCCTGGTGCACGACGGCGATGCCGTACCGGTTGAACTCGCCGGGCGGCAGCGGCAGAGGCAGATCCACCCCCGCCAGCATCACCGCGCCACCGTCCGGCGCATAGACGCCGGAGAGCATCTTGATGAGCGTCGACTTTCCCGAGCCGTTATGGCCGAGGAGGCCATGGATCTCGCCATGGCCGACCGTAAGCGAGACATTGTCGACAACTTTTGAACCGCCGAAGGACTTCGTCAGTCCTTCGACGATCAGATTGGCGGACCTGGACCCCGCCTTGGCCATTATTGCAGGCCCCAGAGCTTGCGGTAGCCGGCGAGATACGCATCGCCATAACCGGTGGAGATCTGCGGCGGCTTTCCGGCGGTGTCCGCGTTCGAGGCATCGAAGATGTAGAGCGGTACCTTGGGATCCTCGACCGGCGGCAGGCCGCACAGCATGCGCATCTCGGCATCGACGATGGCATGGGCGACCCAGTCGATGCTTTCGCCGATATCCATCTCGACTTTGCCCTGCTGGACGAGTTGCAGCACATAGGGGCTTCCGTTGAAAGTCGCGATCTTCACGCGGTTCGCCGACTGCGTCAGTTCCACGGCCGGAACGACGAACTGCGCCATGCCGTCATAGATCGGCAGGATATAGTTGACCGAAGGATCGCGCAGCAGCGCCGACTGAACCGTGGACTGCATCCGGGTCGCCCAATCCGTCACCGGCACGTTGATGTACTGGACCTTGCAGTCCTCGCACTCGTCCATCACCTCCTTGATGCCGTTCTGCAGGGAGTTGGCCGAGAAGGAATCCTCGGCGACGATGGCAAGGACGTTCGCCTTGCCCTGCGTCTTCAGGATCGCCCACTGCGCCATGAGGCGGCCGGCCTGGGTATAGTCGATATGCACGTTCTGGAACGGCTCCGGGGCCGGTGTATCGAAGCCGGAGGCATGCGCCGCGACGACCTTCAGCCCGGCCTGATCGACCTGCATGGCCTGCGGAAGCAGGACGCGCGGATCCGACATCAGCACGTCCACGAGATCGTAGCCCTGCGTGACGGCCTGATTGATACCCTGTATCCATTGCGATGGCTGGCCCTGTGTCTGGTAGTGGTCGTACTGGAAGCCGATTTCCTTGGCGATCTCGGTCATGCGGGTGGCCACGCCACCGGTGAACTCGACGGCGCTGGAGAACGACACCACCATCAGCTTCTTGTCCGCCATGCAGGTCTTGGCATCGAAGGGCTCGCCCGCGGGCACGAAGGCCGGCAGCTTCTGGTGCTCGGCGATGGTGGCCCCGATGGCATCGAGATCCGCCGCGCCGGCCGTAACCGGAATAGCGGCCATGGAGGAGAAAAGTGCGAGCCCCGCAAGGTTCGTGAGAAGTTTCGTCGTCATCTGCTTTCCCTCTGGATGAACCGCTGTCGCGGTGCGTTTTCTATTTTTTTGCAACAAGGCGTATCCGCCGTGAAACCAAGTGTTCCGCTCTGCCGCCAGGGTAGGATCGTAACCTCTGACATTTCATGCAATCGAATTGATTTGATGAAGACGCTTCAAGTTTCCTGAAGTAGTGCGGCCGCGTATGACCGGATACCCTCCGGCAGGGTGATACGCGCGCGCCAACCGAGATCCAGGGCCGCCGCATCCAGATCGTACGGACCTTGCGGATCGGAGAGCGGGTCGTCCCCTACGCCGACCGAGACGGATGGTCCCGGTACGATCATCCGGACAAGCTCTGCCAATGCACCCATCGTGATGCCCCGATCCGACGCGATCGTGTAGGCGGGCTTCCGGATGGAACCGGCGCGAGCGGCCGCCACGATGGCCTCGGCGACATCCTCGACATGGATGTAGTGGTAGCGCCGGTCGCGCCCATGAGGCAGCGTGACCGATCTTTCCTCCTGCCCTGCGAGGATCATGTCCCGGATGACGCAGGGCGTCCTGCGGCCCGGCCCGTAGACAGCCGCGATGCGAAGGCTCACGCCCGAAAGGCCGTATTGGCGTGAAAAGGCCTCGACCAGCGCCTCGCCGGCAACCTTGGTGGCGGCATAGACCGAGGCCGGATGCAACGGCCGCTCCTCTTCCACCACCACATCCTCCGGCGTCCGACCATAGACGGCAGCCGAGGAGGCGAAGACGAAACGGGGTACGCCGCGCGCGACGGCGAGTTCCAGCAGGTTCACGGTGCTTTCGATGTTCGTCCGCGCCACATGGCCGGGATCGTCCCGGTGCAGGGCGGGCCCCGAGACCGCGCCACAATGGACGATGGCCGCGAATTCACGGGAATGCGTGATCGCCGCGAGCTGCCGCGCGTCGCACAGATCGCAGGCAATCACGTCGCCTTGCGGATCGCCGGCAAGGTCGAGGCCAAGCACCGCGGTCCCGCCCCGTCGAAGCGTGGAGGCCACGGCTCTCCCGACGAGACCGGCCGCACCGGTGACGAGAACGACGCCGCTCATGACCGGGGCGGATGCGTCTTGCGCCAATGGTCGGCGATGTCGATCCTGCGGGTGACCCAGACGTCGTCCGCGGCCGCGACGTGATCGAGGAACCGCTCCAGATCCGCCGCCCGGCCGGGCCGGCCGACGATCCGGGTATGCAGGCCGATGCTCATCATTCGCGGAGAAACCTGCGCTTCCTTCCGCAGAAAGTCGAACGCCTGGATCAGGTAGGCGGAGAAGCTCGGCGACTGGTAGCCGAAGGTGTTCACGTAGCGTCCGTCGTTGTTGTCCAGCGTATAGGGCACGACGAGATGATCCTGCCCCTCCACCTCGACCCAGTAGGGCAGGTCGTCGGCGAAGGAGTCGGCATCGTAGGTGAAGCCGCCGGCCTCGATGAGCAGGCGGCGCGTGTTGATGCTCATCCGCCCGGTATACCAGCCGGTCGGCCGCGATCCCGTCACCTCGGTATGGATGCGGATCGCCTCGGCGATCTGCGCCCTCTCCTGCTCCTCGGGCATTTCGGCATATTGAATCCAGCGCAGCCCGTGCGAGGCGATCTCGAAATTCGCCTCCTTCATTGCGGCCACGGCTTCAGGATTCTTCTGCAATGCCGCCGCGATGCCGAAGATGGTCACCGGAAAATTCCGCTCGGTGAACATCCGGTAGAGCCGCCACCAGCCGACGCGGCTGCCATATTCGTATTGCGACTCGACATTGATGTTGCGGATGTTCGCGAAGGCGGGCGTCGGCTCCTCCGTGAGGAACGCCTCGCTCTGCCGATCCCCGTGCAGAACCGAGTTCTCGCCACCCTCCTCATAGTTGATGACAAACTGCACGGCGAGCTTCTTGCCGCCCGGCCACGAGGGATCGGGCGGATTGCGTCCATAACCTTTAAGGTCACGCGGATAGGCCATGGGATGTCTCCTTTTGTTCCTTAATATGCCAAGGCATGCAGCCCCGCGGCCAACACGCGAACCCCGGCCACGATATCCTCGATCGACGAGAATTCATCCGGCGTATGGCTCCGGCCGTCCTTCGACCGGACGAAGATCATCGCGACGTCCGCAATGGCCGCCATCTGCTGCGAATCGTGGCCGGCACCGCTGGCCATCGTCATGAATGGCACACCCTGCTCGGCGGCGACACGCTGGAGGGTCGACACAATGGCGGGATCGGACGGAGAGGGCTTGTGATCGAGCATGACCTCCCAGTCGATCTCCAGGCCGCGCCGCGCGGCGACCTCGTGCATCAGCCCCTCATGCATCGCGTAGAGCCTGTCTCGCACCTGCGGATCGGGATGGCGCGCATCGATGGTAAAGCCGACCTTGGCGGGGATGATGCCCGGAAAATTCGGCTCGACTACGACGCGGCCGATCGTCGTGACGGCCGGCCGGCCGATGCGGTGGGCCGTGTTGATCATCCCCGAGGCGATTTCGGCGAACCCGGCAAGCGGGTCGTGGCGAATGTCCATCGGGAAGGCGCCGGCGTGGTTCTGCACGCCCCTGATCTCGCCGCGGTAATGGCGGATACCGGTGATGGCATCGACGATGGCGACGGGAAGGCCGGCCTGTTCGAGGATGGGGCCCTGCTCGATATGCAGTTCGACGAAACTGCCAATGTCGTCGCGGCGCGCTTCGGGGATGCGCGCCGGATCGAGCCCGACATCGCGCATCGCCTGCGCGATGGTCTCGCCGGAAAAGGCGATGACGCGCTCGGGATCCTCAGGCGAGATGCGCCCGGTAACGGCGCGTGAGCCCCAATAGTTCGCATTCGGGAACCGGCTGGATTCCTCCTCGCAGAACGCAACGGCCTCGATCGTCCGCCTCGGCGTGCCGAACTGTTCCTTCAATGCCTTGAGGGCGATGAGCGCGGCCAGCGCACCCAATGTTCCGTCATAGCGGCCACCGGGCGTTTGGGAATCGATATGGGAGCCGGAGGCGACCGATTTCTCGTTCGTCGATCCTCTCAGCCTGCCCCAGACGTTGCCCACTGCGTCCCGGTGAACCTCCAGCCCCGCCGCAGCGCAGGCATCGGCATAGTAATCCGTCGCCCCGACCCATTCCGACGAATAGACCGTGCGGGAAATTCCCGTCTCCCCTACTGCCCCGAACGCGGAAATTTCCAGGATTGTTTTCTCGACGAATGCTGGGTCGATCTCGATGTACTTGGTAGACACGTTTCCTCGCTGTCTCTCGTATTTGTCCAGCAGCAGGCCCACGACCATAGCCGGGCGGTACGAAATTCATTCCACGCGGGGTATCTCAAGAAAAACGAATTCTTTGATTGACGAAATATCAGGAAAATTGAAGTATCCTCGAAAGCTTCGGGAGCGGGCATGAACCACCGGCATATCGAGACGTTCTATTGGGCCGCACGGCTGGGCAGCTTCGCTCAAGCCGCCCATCGCCTGAACGCAACTCAATCCGCCGTCTCCATGCGCATCCAGGAACTGGAGATGCGCATCGGCGTGCCGCTGTTCGATCGCTCGCAACGGACGGCGCGCCTGACCAACCAGGGCGTGCTGCTGATGCCCTTTGCCGAGGAGATCCTGCTGGCCGCCGAACGCTTCCGGCAGGCGGCGGCAGCCAAGGAGGAAGTGGTCGGCTATATCCGGCTTGGCGTGGCCGAGATCGTCGCCCTGACCTGGCTGCCCGAACTGATCAGCGTGGTGCGCCGCACCTATCCGCGGCTGCAACTCGAGATCGAGGTCGCGCTTTCGCATGTCATCGAGGAAAAGCTCGATGCGGGAGTTCTCGACATGGCCTTCGCAGCCTGCGAAATGCCCCAATCCAGATTTGCATCCACGATCCTCGAGTCGATCGATTTCTGCTGGATGTGCAGTCCGTCCGTTCCCGAGATACCGGACACAATCACACCGCGGAGCCTCAGCGAACTGCCAGTCGTCGCCACCTCGCGGGAATGGCAGTTCCGGGGCTCGACCCTGAACTGGATAACGACGAACGACGTGCATTTCCGTAACCTGACAATTTGCAATACATTCCGCACGGCAGCCGACCTGGTGATCGCCGGTCTGGGGCTCGCTTATCTGCCCGAGCGGCTCTATCAGTTTGAACTCGAGCACGGGCGGCTGAGGCGGCTGCGCTCCGATCCGAAGTCGGCTCCCTTGCAGATCTATTCGATAAGGCCGATCAACAATGGGCTGCCGGCCCATCAGTTGTTGGAGGGAACCGCTGAGGCTGTTGTGGCGGCCAACGGAAAAGGCGATGCTCGCTCCGGCGCCGAGACCGACCCTCCCGTTGCGCATGACGGTCACCATCAATCTCCACCCAATCAGACCATATGATCTTTACTTCGCAGGCCGCGCCGCCGCGGCTGCAGCGCGCCGAAGGCCATGCCCGGCTCGCCTTCCACCGCCGCCATGGGGCGGCTTGGCTGAGGACGCTCTACCAGGAAGGCTGCGTCAAGATCCGCCTTCCGAGACCCTTCCCCGGCCAACCGCCCGAAGCGGTCCTGATCAACATGGCCGGCGGGCTTGCCGGTGGCGACCGGATCGTCACTGAAATCGACATCGCGGAGACAATGGTGGCAACGGTCACCACGCAGGCCTGCGAGGTTCGCGCATGCGGTAGCTGAAAAGACGGCCTTGTTTGCCTTAGGTCAGCTGATCGATGTTCCCCGAATGCTTTACATCGGCAATGCAGATAGCTGACTCAGACGGCCAGTCGCCTCAACCGTCATCACGGCACGCTTGTCGAGCCAGCGGCATTGTCGATGCTTCCGGGCTTCAGCCCACCGGCTTGAAGCCGCCCTCATCAATTTCGATGACAAGACGGCGGCGGGCGGCGGACGCTTCCAAGCAGATAGGTCTTTGCCCCTTCGTCGACCGGAGATAACTGCGCTTCGGAGCGTTTTCCTCCCTACACGCCAAAACAGGATTATTAGCGGAATCGGAGACATTACAGCTAGGAAAGCTTGGTGGGTGTTCAGCTAGCATTCCCCAATGCGGCGTGATGAATCCGCCGGCGTAGAAAGGTTCCGCCGAGTATTCACAGAGAATGAGAGCGCTACCGCGGAGCACCATTTCGGCATCGACCGTGGAAATCATGTCGCTCGCGGCATCTTAGACACTCGGCATCCCTCTCATTTGCAGCAGCAACATTCGAGCGCCCGACAGATAGTCATGCGAACACTCGTTGAAAGGACTTGCCTCATCCGAGATCGCGCCGGGGACCAGCCCCCAGAGACAGTAGTAATTCTGGGTTCGGGCGTAGTTTTTGAGCTTGCGGAAAACCGGATCGGATTCCTTCGCGTCATCGGCGAGGCGGAGAATGGCGCCATAGTAGTCATCAAGGACCAGCAGGGCGCCGTGGGACATCCTTGGTATCTCAAGGCCGGTCGCATTGTAGGAAGCCGAGCGACTATACGCCTATGTCGACAACGCCTTCACCACCGACGCACCGGGTCGAGAGATCAGCATGCGCCTGGGTTACAAGTGGTAGCAGAAACCCATCCGCCGGCATTCGACCGAATGCTGGCGGTTTATCGCGGCAGGAATGCAGCCCGAAGCGAGGCGATGTTGCGCTCCACCGTCGCAGCGATGTCGGGCTCTTCTCCTTCAACGATAGAAAGCCTGACAAGCCTGTACCCTTTCAGGGTATCCAGAAGCGCCGGCCCAGTTTCGCTATCCAGAAAGACGACCGATACGTCATTGGTCTTCAGCCAGTCCGCCAGTTTGGCCGCGCGTTCGGGTGTCCATTCGTTCGGGGCTGCGGTGATCGACGCCCGCAGGTCGATACCCAGATCGGTGGAGAGATAGGCGAAATGTGGCGAGAGCGCGATGGCGGTAAGGTCGTCGGCCTCGGCAAGGGCCACGTCGCTCTGGGCCTTGAGGGCGAGAAGCTTCTGTTTCAGCGCGGCAAGATTGGTGGCGATGGCCACCGCGGAAGAAGGGTCCAGGCGGGATAGATCGGCTGCGAGCACGTCGGCCATGCGGCCGAGACTGCTCGGCGCCAGCCAAGGGGCTGAGCCTTCACCCGTCGCCGGCATCGGCGCGAGGTCTAGCGCGGCATAGATAGCATCGTCATCCGAGGGTCCAGCGATGGCGATGCCGTTGAGTGCGCCATCGAGCGGGCGGCCGGCATCGATCTCGACGATGCGGATATTGCTGCGGCGCGCATGGGGATAGAACGGATCCTCCGGCCAGAAGGAGCGGAAGGTGATGACCGCATCTGCATCCCCGGCCGCCTTTTCCAGAGCCGCCTTGCCCCGCCCGGAAAGATAGGAGGCGAGCCGCGTCGCCGGCAGCTTTATCGGCTGGATCGCCTCCACGGTGATGCCGCTCTCCCGAACGAGCAACGATGTCAGCGCGAAGGCGGCAGGATGCGCCGTCAACACTTTCGCCGCGCGCGTCTCCTGCGACGCCGCGACCGGCCGGCTCAGGGCGGGCATGGCAATCATGGTGGACAGCATGGTCCGCCGAGAAAGCAATCCGCTCATGCGGCATCTCCTTTGAGAGCGGGAAGCAGCGCGCGGGCGGCCGTGCAGCCGAGAAACAGGAAGCCGGCCGACAGGATGATCGCGGCTCCCGAGGGGATCGGCAGGTCGAGTTCCATGGGGATCATGATACCGGCAACCGTCGCGACGAGCGCGAAGAGGACGGAGAGCGCGAAGAAGCTCTTGAGCGAAGTTGAAACAGTCCGCGCCGCGGCTGCGGGAATGACGAGCAGCGCGCCGACCAGAATGGCACCGATAATCTTAACGCTCGCCACCGTCACCACCGTCACCAGCATGACGAAGAGATAGTCGAGCGCCTTCACCGGCAGCCCGCGCACCGCCGCCAGCGTCGGATTGAAACTCGCCACCATGAAGCGGTTGAAGAACAGAACCGTCAATGTCAGCACAAGCAGGCCGACACCGGCGAGAATGGCGATATCCGTGCCGGACACGGTCAGGATCGAGCCGAACAGCACGTTTTCCAGGATGTGGATGTTGATCCGGCCCGCCAGCACGAGAAGGATGCTGGCGCCGAGCGCCAGCGACATCGAGAGAAACACGCCGATCAGCGTATCGGCCGAGAGGCCGGTGCGGTTACGCAGATAGTTGAGCGCGATGCCGAAGATCAGGCAATAGCCGAACAGTGAACCATAGGGTCCGGCATAGGGCTCGCCGAATAGAATACCGATGGCCACGCCCGTCAGCGCCGCATGGCCGACGGCCTCGGAGAAGAAGGCGTGCCGCTTGACCACCACCAGCGTGCCAAGCCCGCCCAGCACCGGCCCGGCGATGAGGCCGGCCAGCAACGCATTGACCGCAAAACCATAGGCGAGCGAGGGCGGCACGTACCCGTTCGCCGCGAGCGCCATCACAGCCTGGCGGAAAGCCTCGAACCAAACGCTCATGCCGCACCTCCCGCCCGGTGCGAGAACAGCGCCAGCGCCCGTTCCGGGGTCAGCTCCGCCTCCGGCGGACCATCGAAAAGCACGGTGCGGCTGAGGCCGGTCACGCGGCCGGCGAGCCGCCGGACGGCGGCAAGGTCATGTTCGACCCAGAGGATCGTGGTACCGCGCGCCTTCAGGACGTTGATCAGTCTTTCGAAAATCCGCGCGCCCGCCTCATCGAGCGCTGCCATCGGTTCGTCAAGCACGAGGAGATCAGGCGCCGGCATCAGGCCCTGTGCCATCATCACACGCTGGCGCTCTCCGCCGGAAAGGGCCCCCATGCGCCGCCCGGCCTTGCCCTCCATGCCAACCTCAGCCAGCGCTGCAAGAATCATCGCCTTAACCGATGCTTTCGGCGACAGGAACGCCGGCCGGTTCGCCACGAGGGCAGCCAGAAAATCCATGACCGTCATCGGCAGACCGCGGTCGAACTCCAGCGCCTGCGGAACATAGCTGATCCGGCCCGGCTCGCGCGGCCAGTCGATGGCGATCGCGCCCGTATGCGGCGCCTGGCCGAGCAGGCAGCGGATCAGCGAGGACTTGCCCCCTCCATTGGGGCCGACAATTGCATGCACCGTACCCGGTTCGCCCCGAAGTGAGACGTCGGAGAGAACCTCGGTGCGCCCAAGCACCAGCGAGACCCGGTCGAACACGATGGCAGGACCTGATCGAACAACCGTTCCGGAAGGCACAGGCTGTGGGATGAATGCATTCACGGGCCCGCCTCCGCGCCGCCCTGTTCGCGGATCGCCTTCACCACCGTCGAAAAGTTTTCGGCCATCTCGACCTCAAACTTTTCCGACCGGTAATCGCCGTAGATGATGTGGGAAAGCGAATAGAGCCTGATGCCCGTCTCGCGCTCGATGGTCTCGACATAGGTCGAGGGAAAATTCAGCTCGGAGAAGATGACCTTCACGTCGAGCGCTTTGATCGCGTCGATGGTCTTTGCAAGCTGCGCCGGGCTGGGTTCGATGCCATGCGCCGGCTCGACCACCGCCGTCACCTCGAGGCCGAACTCGCGCAACAGGTAGTCGTAGGCACCATGGATCGTCGCGACACGGAAGCTGGCGCCGGGCATCGCGGTGAGTTCGGAGAGTGCTGCAGCCCGGATTTTCCGCAGGCGCTTCGCATAGACGCGGGCATTGTTCGTATAGTCGGCGGCATTATCCGGATCGAGCTTGCCAAGCTCGCGGGCAATCGTCTGGACCTGCTGGATGGCACCGGCAATCGACAGGAAGGTGTGCGAATTGACCACCTGGCCGGAAATCGTGCGGCTGTTGCCCATGCGGCTCGAAACGCCACCGACGGCTGCCAGCAGCGGCACGTCGCGATTGGCTTCGATGATCGGGATGGACGGTTTCTCCGAAGCCGCGATCATGCGTTCGGCGAAGTCGTCATGGCCGATACCGTTCAGCACCACCACGTCGAGCGTACCGATCTGGCGGATATCCTCGGCACGCGGCTCGTAGGCGTGCGGATTGAACCCGACCGGGATGAGCGGCACCACCTCGGCCTTGTCGCCGACGATATTGGCGACATAGGAATAGTAGGGGTGCAGCGTCACGCCGACCCTGAGCTTCCTCGCGGCTGCGGGAGTTGCGGCCTGCGCAGTGGAAAGGGAGAGGGCCATCGCACCCGCCAAGAGCGTGCGCCGCGAGAGGAGAAACGTCATTGGTCGGCTCCTCGTGTCACTGATGCATCGTAGCGGCTGACGATTTCCTTCCAACCGGAAGCGATCAATGCCTCGTTGGACAAGCCGGAAACGGCAGCATCCGCTGAACGGTACAGCCAGACGGAAGAAGCACCCTCCTCAGCGTGCCCATGCCCATCTTCGGCCGTCGCGATGCGCAGAAGCAGCGAGCCGGCGGTCTCGGCCGATGCCGTCGTACCGAGCCAGCCGGCAAATGCACTATCGGCCGGCACCAGGCTCCAGACATGATCGCCGCGTCCCTTGCTCGTCGCATCCTTGGTAAAGGGTGGCAGTGCCTCCTCGGCAAGCTCTTCCGGCGTCGGCACGCTGCCGGCGGCAAGCACGGAGGCGATCTCGTCCGCTGCCACCTTCATATCCGCATTGAGACCCTGCTCGGCCGCCGTCAGCCCATCGCGGGCATCGACCTGCCATTCGGCAATCGACACCACGTCCGGCGCGCGCGTGCGCAGGCTAACCACCGTTCCCGCGACAAGCACGATGGCGACACAGAGCAACATGACGAAGAGCGTCTCCCGCTCGGCACCGGCAGGGCGGACGAGGACACGCTTACCATTCTCCAGGGTCATGGGGCGAGCCCGTCAATATCCCGCCAGTCCACTTCCACGACATGGCCGGGACCGGCATCGAAGAGCACGTAGAATTCGCCGGATGGCCGGTCGAAGCGCACGACGGAATCGGACCCGAACTTGCCGGGAACCAATATCTGCTCGTCATAGGAGATGACGTCAAGCGTCACACCCTCGGCGCCCGTTCCGTCCGAAAAGCCGCCCTTGCAGGCCACCTTGCCATCCTCAAGCGCACAAGTGCAGTAGGGGTAGTGAGCCGAAGCCGGCGAGGCGATCACTGCGGTCAGCACGGCAGCGAGCCAAAAAATTCGGTTTCGCATCGCGTCTCTCCGCGCTGTTTCAGCCACACGATTGTGGCGGGGGATGCTTCATCGAGGGAGATAGCCGCCTGATGCACCGTGCCGTCCCATCCTTCGACGGTAAGCCACAGGGCATCGGCGGGTTTCGCGCGCTCGGGGATTGGCACATCCGCCATCTGGCGATAGGGACCGCCCGACAGGACGACGCCGGCGGCACGTAGCGAGCGCGGCTTTCCGATCCGGAAATAGCTCGCCTTGATATGATCCGCATCCCCGGGGTTCCAGCGGATCGCGAAGGTCTTCATGTGACCGGCAAGGCCCTGATCGGTCGGCGCGCTGGTCATGTATTCCGCAATATGCACATGCCAGGGACCAATCGCCTTCTCGCCGAGCTCCCGCTGGCCGAGACCGGAATCGCCGAAGAACAACGCCTCTTCCCGAAAAAATTTCGGGCCGAGCAAGATGGGGATAACAAGCAGCAGCGCGCTCAGATGAAAGCACCAGCGATGCCGCCCGCCGGGAAGGCCGGCATGCGGGTTCGTCTTGACCTTCGCGCCCGTCATTCCGCAGCCTCCCGCACACCGTCAACTGATGGCAGGGATCGATCCGCGCTGATGTCACGCACCAGCTTGGCCGTCGCAAGCGCCGTGCGCTTCAACCAGATCATCATGCCGGAGAACACCATCATGGTGAGCAGCAGCCCAAAGAGGAAATAGACAAGCTTCAGCCAGAGGCCCGCGAAATCACCGGTGTGGAGCGGACGCATGCTCTCGGTCACGAGTTCGAGCGCCGAACGGTCGGAGACGCGGCGCGCCCATTCGACCTTGCCGTTGTAGGGGTTGACGTTGGCCGTCTCGAAGATCAGCGGATAGGCCCCCCGCCCGCCAACGACGATGTGACTGAAGGCATTGCTCGGCAGCGAGACGAAATCCGGGCTCAGATCCGGAAATTTCTCCCGCACCAGTTCGCCTGCCCGGTCGAGCGAAATCCAGGGTGCCTTCGCGCCGCCTTCGGCCGGAACGTCTTCGCGCGCCACGACGGGCGGGACACCCGCCGTCGATACGGTGATGTTGTTGTCCGCAAGGATCTGCTGGATCAGGAACCACCCTGCCGTCACCGCCATGATGGCAATGAACGGCACCGACCAGATACCGGCGAGACGATGGAAATCGCCCCAGAAGATACGCGCGCCATTGCGCAATCGCAGGCGCGGATTGAGATAACCGCGCCAGAATTTCTTGTAGACCACAAGCCCTGTCACGAGCGACCCCAGCATCGGGATGGACAGGGCGGATACCAGATACCACCCCCAACTCGTTGCGCCGACGAAGGGCACGAGCAGCCAGCCGTGCAGCGCACGCATGAAATAGCGGAAATCGAACACACCGCCCACACCCTGGATCGCCCCCGTATACGGATTGACGAAGAGCGAGCGCGTGCGCCCGTCCGGGTAGCTCACGAAGACGTCCAGCGCGAAGATCGATTTGACCGGCCGCGAGATGAAGCTCACCGCCACGCCGGGCTCGGCCTCCTCGACGGCTGCGAGGATGGCGTCATAGCCCAAGGGCACGGCATCGGATGTCGGCCGGTTCGCCCGCACCTCCGGTTTGGCCAGCCAGACGATTTCCTGGCTCACCGTGGCGATCGTTCCCGTCAGACAAACGAAGAAGATCAACACCCAGAGCGGCAAGGCCAACCAACTATGGACGATCAACCACAGGCGCGTCGCCTTCTTCTTTTCCTTCGCCGGCCGTGTCGTTTCCATCAATTCCAGACTTCCAAGATCATAAGTGGACAGTGGCTCTCCTGTATTAGACGAACAGAGGCCAGCCGTGTCCCACCTCCAAAAGTGAAATAATTTTCCAATATGACGGCGGCCGATACCACGACCGCCGTCCCGGCTCTTGTCAGAAGGTGCTACGCAGCGTCAGGAGGAAGTTTCGCGGCTCGCCATAGACGTTGTTCTTCGCCAGAGAACCCAGTTGCGAAAAGTACTTCTCGTTGAACAGGTTGTTGACGTTGAGGGTCACTGACGTGGTTGCATTGACGTCATAGCGGAGGCTAACATCCGCAACCGCGTAGGCCCCTTGGGACAAGGTGTAGGGGATACCGATCGAGCCACCGGCACCGTCGGAAACATACTCGGTACCCTTCACGGTCGTCCTGCTCTGGGCACGCACACCGGCGCCCAGCGTCCAGGCTGAATATTCGCCCGGCAGATTGTAGGCGGCCCACAGTTTCACGAGGTGCTTTGGAGTGATAGCGCCGTAGAACGTGTCCGCCCCTTTGTTTTCATTAATGTTCAGCGTGTAACCGGCAAACAGCTGAAGACCGTCGACAACCTCGCCGCTCATCTCAAGATCGATACCCCGGCTGACGACGTCGCCCGATGCCGTGTAGCAGCAACTGCTGCCATTGTCGGGATTGTAGGCGCCGGTGAACGTCGGATCGTAAACCGCCTCACCATTCCTCGTCGTGTGATAGAGTGCGATGCCGGTGTTGAGGCCACTATTCAGAAGTTCGCCCTTCAGGCCCACTTCGTAAGTTCGGCCGGTCACCGGCTCCAATGGCGTGCCGGGTTCAGGTCCCCTGAGATAGTGCGCCTGCGACTTGTAGATATCGGCATAGCTTGCATAGGCCGTCCACTGGTCGGTGATGTCGTAGGTCACCGCGCCAAACGGCGTCAGCACGCCGTTGTCATTATAGTCGAGCGCCTCCGTCCAGTTCACCGAGCCATCGCGATTGTAGCTCGCCCGATGGAACGTCATGCCATAGTTGCCATATCGCGCGCCGACGATGACGTGCAGCGGGTCGGCGATCTCGAACCGGCCGCGCGCATAGGCGCCATAATGCTCTTCTCCGTAGGGGTAGAAATTGAAGTAATAGTCGGAGGGGAACGCGGGGGTATCGCTGTCCGACCAATAGGACGATTTGAGATCGTCGAGATTGACGGCAGGTCCGGCGAATTCGCCGCGTCTTACATTGGAGCTGTGCTTCGAGTAATCCAGCCCGACGACGATTTCGTGCTCTCGACCGAAGGCTTCGAACGCGCCGTCCACATGCGTGTCGAGCTGAACCTGATAGCCGTCGCCCCAATTGTAGGAGCCGTTGTAGGACAAGCCATCCTTCGTGACCGGGTCGACCACCCCTGTCACGAAACCATATTTGGCATCGTATTTGTGGCCGGCATAGGATCCGGTCGTGGTCCATGTCCAACCGTTATCAAATACGTGTTTGACTTCACCGAACACCTCCCAGTTCTCATGGTGAAGATAGCTCCAATCCGTCCCGAGGCTGGTGGATATCGGAAAATCAATCGCCGAGCCGTCGGCATAGCGCGGCAAGCCCACCGTCCAGGGCGTGCTGTCCTTCTTGTCGTAGCTCCCACCGAGCATGACGCTCGTATTGTCGGTCACGTCGGCTTCGAGCACGCCATAGAGCGCAAGGTTCCGGCTGTCGCTGATATCGTAGAAAGCATCGGTACGATCGAAAGCGCCTACGAAGCGTCCACGCAGGCCGTCGCCCTGCGTCAATGGCCCGGTTACGTCGAAGACGGACTTGACCGTGTTCCAGCTTCCGGCCGACAGTTCGCCCGATGCCTGGAATGTATCGAGCGGGCGCTTGCGGGCGAGGCTAATCACCCCTCCAGCTTCGCCATTGCCGGAATAAAGACCATCGGCGCCGCGCAGAACTTCGACCCGGTCATATTTCACAAGATCGACTGCCGAGATCGTGTCGAAAGCGCTCGTCACGCCCACGGCCCCGCCATCGACCCGGATGTTATTGATTTCGAACCCGCGCGAGAAAAAGCGCCCGCTGCCATAATACTGGTCAGGCGTCACGGTCACGCCTGTTGCCGTATCAAGCGCCTCGGCAAGGGTGGTAATGCCACGATCCTGAATCTGCCTTGACGTAATGACGGTCACCGATTGCGGCGTCTCGCGCAGACTCTCCGATGTCTTGCCTATCGTGCTCTCGCTGGTCGTATAGGAATTGCTGCCTTCGGTGGTTGCGCTGCCCCCGACCGTGATGGTTTCGAGCGCAGTCGAGCCGTCAACCGCGCTACCGACGGCCCCGGCGGCGACCGGATCGACAATCGTCACCGTATTGCCGTTGATGCGGGTCACGAGGCCTGTGCCCGCCAATATCCTGTTCAGCGCATCCGAGCGGCTCAGCGCCCCCTGCGCCCCGCCCGAGCTTTTACCGCGAACCAGATTGGCGTCGTAGAAAAGCTGAATGCCGGTTGCATTGGCGAACTGCACCAGAGCGCTCGACAAGGGCTGAGCGGGAATGGCGAATGCGGCCGCCCGCGCGGTACGACCGGATGTCGGCGTCTGCGCATGGGCCGGCATGTAGAGCGAGGCCGCTATGGCCAGTCCGCTCGTCATCATCACGAGAGCAACACTCCCCGATCTGCGTTGCTTGCGCTCACCGCAAGCGCCCGCGCCTGCCGTTCCCCATCCAGCCCCCATGGCATCACCTCTCGTCAATGGGCCTGCCACAGCAGGCGTATTTGTCATGCGGAGGCGCCCATCGAGCGCCCCTCATGAAAAAAGACACCCGGCGAGGGCTGACTAATGATCGATAGCGCAAATTATTTTCGGACTAGCGGCGGTAGACGACAGCGACGAAGCCGCCGGGATTCAGGACGCGGATCGACAAGGTTTCGGCGATCGTCCGCAGGGCCTGTTCGGCCTGCCGCGTCTCGAAGATCGCGGTGACGGGCATGTCGCCGATACTGTCATCCATGAGTAGGATGCGGCCGCGCCGGTAGCGTTCCAGCTCGCGCAGGACGCGCCGCAGCGGAACGTCTTCGAAGACGATCCTGTCCTTGCGCCAGGCAGTGACCTGCTCTCCGTCCACCGCCTTGGGCGCGCCGATCCCATTTGCGCTGTAGCTCACCTGCCAGCCTTCATCGACAGCGACGGTCCTGCCGGCATCAAGCGCCACGGCGACTGCATGTTCGGTTACCGACACCGTAACAGCGTCATCCGCAAGCTTGATGTCGAAGGCCGTCCCGAGTGCCTGCGTGGCTCCCGGACCGGCTTCGACGATGAAGGGGCGTCCCTGATCCGGCGCCACCTGGAAGAACGCCTCGCCGCGGTGAAGCACAATGCGCCGCTCCCGGTCATTGAACTGCACGGACAGAGCGGAATAGCTGCCGAGTTCGACGACGCTGCCATCAGCAAGCTGCAATGTCCGTCGTTCCGCAACATCGGTCGCATGGTCAGCAAAGAAGCCGGGCCGGGAAAGAACGTAGCCGCCGGATCCCACAGCGAGGATGGCAAAGCCGCCGAGCATCAAGGTGCGGCGGCTGAGCCCGCCCGACGCGCGCATGCGGTCATATTCCGGCTTAACGATATCAAAGCGGTCCCATAGCCGCGACGCCCGCTCGAAGGCCGCGACATTGGCCGGGCTCGCGGCGAGCCAGGCCGTGAAGGCGTGCCGGTCCTGCGCATTCGCCTTGTCGTCCTTCATCCGGACGAGCCATTTGAGGGCTTCGTGATAGATCGGGTCTGTCTCGGGGTCCGTCATGCTGTTTCCGCAGGGGCGTCTGCCTTCACTCCTAAAACACTTCACGCGCCGGAACCAATGACCGACAGCGGGTATTTTTTAGAGCCGGCGGTCAAGTTCGGCGAGCGCCGCAACGATCTGGGTAATCACGGTATTGCGCGATATGCCCATGCGGCTTGCCACCTCGTCATAGGAAAGCCCTTCGATGCGGTTCATCACGAAGGCTTCCCGCCGACGCGGCGGCAAGGCGGCCACGGCCTCCAGCAGCCGCCGCAGCTCACTACGGTAGAGCGCGATTGTCTCGGGAGACGGCTTCGTATCGGCGATCAGTTCCAGATCGAGCCCCGCCTGCTCGATATCTCCGCGCCGACGCGTGTCACGCAGATGATTGAGCGCAAGGTTTCGCACCGCCTGAGTGACATAGGCCGCATTCGGGGCAACCGGTTGTTCCGCTTTTCCAAGAATATTGGCGAAGACTTGCTGAACCACATCTTCCGCCGCAGCCGGATTACCGACGATCCGGCGCACGAAAGCGCGCAGACGCCCATGCTCCTTCTCGTATAGTCTGGCGATCTCCAAAGCGCGCGACGTCATCGCAGAGTTGCCCCTTACAGTTCCTCCTTCCGGTTAGAGAACCGGGTTTTCGAATGCAAACACATTGATTTAGAGGGATTCTAAGAGGTAAAGAATAAACTTGATTTATAAACTCATATTTTTATTGAAAAACATCGACTTCCCCCATCAGAGACCATCAACGAAGCAGACAAGCATGCACCGACGACATCGATCGTTCGTGGCTTGCCGTAGCAAAAATACCACATGCGGCACACGCGGCCGTCTAGCGGCCGCGTGTGTCCGGGGATATCAGAACGTCGCCTTGGCGGTGAGCAGGAAGTTCCGAGGTGCGCCGAACGAGTTCGAGCCTTCGAAGCCGCCAATGCTCTCGTAGTATTTCTTGTCGAGCACGTTGTTGACATTCAGCTGAAGATCGAATGTGTCGTTCACCTTGTACCCGATCACGAAATCCAGCACGGCATAGGGTTTCTGCACGACCGGCGTCACGCCGAGAGCGGGCCAGGTGTCCTTGAGCGAAACGGACGTCATCTTGCTTTGCCAGCGCAGGGCGCCGCCGATCCGCCACTTATCCATCTCGTCGGGAAGATGGTACATGGTGGAAAGCTTGAACTGATGCTGCGGCAGAAAGGTGTTGTAGAGGTCTCCGACAGCACCCGTGCCGGAATCCTTCGTGACCTGCGCATGCGTATAGGTGTAGCCGGCCATCAGGTTCCAGCGCGGCAGGATTTCACCGGACACCTCGAAATCGATGCCCTTGCTCTCGACCTCGCCGACACCCCGATAGCATTCCCAGCCGATTGCGCATTGTGCGCTCGGCAAGGATTCGGGAAGATTCTCCTGAAGAGTGTAGAAGAGGGAGGTGCCGATGTTCAAGCGCTCGTCGAGGAAGGTCGCCTTGGCGCCCACCTCGTAGTTCGTGCCCGTGACCGGATCCAGACCGCCACCCGACGCACTGGTATAGCCGGATTGCGGCTTGAAGACGCTCGTGTAGCTGGCATAGACCGAATAGGTGTCGTCGATATCGTAAATGAGCCCCGCGTAGGGCGTGAACTGGGCGTTCTGACTGAAGGTCTTGTCGACGATCCAGCCGGCATCGTCCGTCGTCGAATGATATTGGTACCAATCGAGACGGGCGCCGGTGATGAGCTTGAGGTCATCCCTCAGGGAAAACCGCCCCGTTCCGTAGACCGACGTCTCCTTGACCTCCTGCGTTCTCGACCACTTGCCCCAATAGCCGAGAACATCCGGAATGGGGAATGAATGTGGATCCCATGTATAGGGATCGATCGTCGTCAGGTCGAAGCCACCCGTCGCTGTGTTGTACGCGGATCCGACGTCATAGATCTCGCTGGTCCGGTGGCTTGCGCCGAATGCCAGCTCGTGCTCCTGGCCAAAAAGCTCGACGGGACCGGACGCGTAGGCGTCGAAACTGCGCTGGTCGCGCTCGTATTCATAGGCACCGCCACGCATGGCATAAACGGTGTTGCCAGCGGCATCGTAGGTCGGCACCTGAAGGAACGTGCCCTTCATGTCCATCGTCGTATCGAGCGCGCGCGCCGCAATCTTGGCCGTCCAGCCGTTGTCGAATTCGTGTTCTAGTTCGACAAAGCCACTTGCGCCAGCCTTATCCCAATAGGCCCAGGACGGAGACAACCGGGTTGAGCGGTCGATGTCGAGGAATGTGCCATCCGGGTTGGTGCCGAGGCCGTTCCAGTCGGCACCGGGATTGTCCTCGCGGTTGTAATAGCCCCCCAGGCTGAGCGTCGTGCTTTCCCCCAGGTCGAATTCCAGCGTGCCGTAGTAGAGTTGCCGCTTGTTCTCGTAGTCCTGGATGAAACTGTTCTTGTCCTGCAGGCCGGAGACGAAACGGCCTCGGATCGTGCCTTCCTCATTGAGAGGGCCGCCGGTATCGAGTTCCCCACGATAGTTGGCCCAGCTGCCGATGCTGGTCGTGACCGATGTTTGCGCCTCGTCGCCCGGCCGTTTGCGAACGAAATTCATGGTGCCGGACGGATCGCCGGTGCCGGTGACCAGCCCCGTCGCACCGCGCACAACCTCGACATGGTCATACATCGACAGCGTCCCGTCGGTGAACGTGTCCGGCTCGTAGTTCACCGGAAGTCCGTCCAGCATGAAATTGTTGATCGTGAAGCTGCGGGAATAGTATCGCTGGCGCTCGCCACCCCACTTGCGCAGGCTGAGACCGGTCGAGTTGCGGACCACATCCTCCACCGTCGTCATGGCCTGATCGTTCATCTTCTGCCGCGTGACGACCGCAACGGCCTGCGGCGTATCGTGGACGGCGAGCGGCAGCTTGGTTGCCGCGCCCATCGCTCCCGTCGTGTAGGATCCCGTGCCTTCGGTGACTGAATTGCCCGCGCCGACAACTGTGATGGTTTCAAGCTCCGTCGAACCATCATCGACACCCTCGGTGGCGCCGGTTGCTGCCGGGTCGATGATGGTGACCGTGCTTGCATCCGGAAAACGGTAGGTGAGACCGGTGCCGCTGAGAAGGCGATCGAGTGCCTGTTCACGGGTCAGTGCAGCCGAGACGGCCGTGCTTCTCTTCCCGCCGACAACACTCGAAGGCAATAGAAGACGCAGCCCGGCACGATCTGAAAAGAGCGTCAACGCGGCGCCGAGATCCTGCGCGGGAATGTCGAAAGCAGCGGTTACCGACCGCGCCGTCTTCGCCTGTGCCCCGGCAATGTCAGGCGCTCCCGCCACCGCGAAGCAACACGCGGCCGTGGCAAGCCATCCTTTTTTCCGCCACGACGCTCGCGCGTCGACCGTTGCTGTCATCTTGCCCATGAAACTGCGTCCCCTGCTCTCATCGATGCCAAGGACCTTCGTGCCCGCCGATCGGCTGGCCTCGTGTCCCCTCATAGCCAAGGACGACGCGGCATCAGCGATCTTGCAGTGCGAACTTCAAGAGAGATGATTTTTCAGTCAACAACGCTTATCGCAGGATCGTGACAAGCGGCAGATAGGAGATGCGGACAGGCAGAGTCGCCTCGATGGTGCGCAGGATCGCATCCGGATCGTTGAGATCGAACACGCCTGTCACCTTCAGCGCACGCAGTCTGTTGCTCAAGATGACAATCTCGCCGCCGCGATAGCGCCGGATTTCCGCGACGACCTCACCGAGAGGCTTGCCGTTGAAGATGAGTTTGCCGCGGCGCCAGGCTGTTTCGCTCTCCGCATCCACTGCCTCAGCGTGCAACGCATGGCCGATAGCATAGCGGACCTGATGGTTGGCACTCGCCATAACCCGTTCGCCGCCGGTCCCGTCCGTCGAGACGGCGACAGTTCCTTCAACCACCGTGACGACCACTTCGGCGGGGCGCATGTTCACGTCGAAGACGGTGCCTATGGCCTGTGTCGACCCATTCGCCGCCGCAACCACGAAAGGCCGGCTGGGATCGTGCGTTACGGAGAATGTCGCCTGCCCGTAGTAGAGGGTGAGCGAACGCCGGCCGGGGGTGAAATCAAAGGACAGAGCAGTGCGCGCATTCAACCGCACCGTCGAACCGTCCGGCAAGGTCTCCGTCCGCTGCTCACCCATCCCGGTCGTGTAATCGGCAAAGAGCGCGGGGCCGAGAAGGCCCGAGCGATAGGCTGCAGCACCAAGGAATACGACACCGGCAGAACCGAGAAGTGCCCGGCGGGTCGTAACGCGGCGTCCCCTGCCCCGCGCCTCGTTGCCCACGACACCGAGGCCATGCCAGATGGTTTCGGCCTCCTCGGCCGCAAGGGCGTGCTCCGGGGACCGTTCGCGCCATGCGGCGAAGGCCGCACGGTCGACATCACCGGCCTTGCCCGAATGGAGCAGCACAAGCCATTCGATCGCCTGATCGCTCAGTGCAATATCTGCCTGTTTCCGTTTTTTCCCGGACACGTCTCGCCCTCTTCCGACTTGCATCAGCCTATAACAAGGACGATGCCGCCTGTCCCGATTTGCAGCGGAAGAACAAAACGATCATGCGGTCGCGCGAAAATGATTGCGGCAGTGGCGCAGCGCCTGCGCCAGATACTTCGCCACCATGCTTTCCGAAACACGCAGCTTTCCGGCGATCTCACGATGGGAGAGGCCATCGCAGCGGCTAAACAGCAGGGCCTCGCGGGCTCTCGCCGGCAACTCCGCCAGCGCCAGCGCCAGAAACCGCAGCTGGTCCCGGTCGATCGCAAAGACCTCCGGCGAGGGATAGGTATCAGCGATCGCCTCGTAAAGCGCGTCGTCGCTCACGCAGCGGGCGCGATGGCGGTTTTCCCGGCGAGCAAGATCGATGGCGATATTGCCGGCGATGCGCAGGAGAAGCGCCTGATGATCATGAATGACGGCAGGTTCGTCCTTCATGCGCGACAGGCGGATCCAGGTCTCCTGCATCGCCTCCTCCGCCAGTTCATGCGAACCGGTGCGGCGCTTCAAGGCGCTGCGCAGCATCTTCCAATGCCGCAGATAGACCGACATGAGGTCGTCTTGAAGGTCGGTTACGGAGGTGGTCATTGCGTCGGGCTCGTGCGGGAAATCGGTGCCCAAGCCGCCGACCCGATAGTGCACGTCCGGACAGTTGGAGCCCCGAACCTATAAAGTTGCATTAAAATGTCAAGTTTATAGGTTCGGGATTCTTTCCTCTCTCCCCAAACTGGCGGCCCGGCGGGCCGCCCCGGTGACCTAGAACTTATGGGTGCCGGTCAGCATGAAGCTGCACGGTGCACCGAGAATGTTGGCATTGTCCGTATAGCCGACGCTCTTGTAGTAGGACCTGTCCAGGAGGTTGTAGACGTTGAGTTTGAACTCGGTGCGTTAATTCGGCTTGTACGCCGCCATGAGATCAACAAGGCCATAACCACCTTTCTTGGCATTGCCTTCGATCGCGCTCTGGACGCGGGCTGCGCCACGGCCGGTCGTGTTGCAACAAGAGTTCGGCCATTGGCCGTAACCCGCCGCCTCGGCACTGCGCTCGGCGATCGACTGGGACCAGGCCTTCTTCGACACCGTTTCTCAGATCGAGGTGCCGAAATGGTCGAAAGGCCGCATCGCGCTGCTCGGCGATTCCGCCTGGTGCCTTACCTTCGCCGGTCAGGGCACCTGCACCGCAATGGCCGGCGCCCACATCCTCGCCGCGGAACTTGCCCGCAAAGGCTACACGGAAGCGCTGGAAAGCTACAAAGCCCGAATGCGGCCGCTGGTGATGAAGATGCAGGCCGTCTCACGCTAGATCGGCGGGCACTACATTCCGCAGAGCGCCTTCGGCATGCGGGTGCAGTCCTGGATACTCCCGGTCATGCTGTCGCGTCCCTTCATCAGATTCACATCGAGCCGGCTTGCGGCGCCGCCTCTGGAGCCCGATTGAGGAAACGCACAAATAACTTGACTATCATAGTCATATATTGTGATCGTTCTCCGATTGAAACATGCATCGCGGCACACGGCCTCACGCCGGTTGTGACGCATCCCTCTCCTTCGGAGAACGCCGTGGAGATCATCCGCGCCTGTGGCCTCAACATCTTCCTGGAGACCGCCAGCGTGCGGCGGGAAATGGTATGGGAAAGCATCACGCCGCCCGGCCATTGGCTCGGCACCCTGCTGGAAGGCAGCCTTTCCGTGCGGCAGGAAGGCTTCGGCGAGCACCTATGGGAGAGCGGCGGCGGCACCATCTTCTCCGCCAGCGAAGATGTCGCGACGCGCCATGTCGTCCTGCGCGACGGCAGCGTGGCGGCCGTCTTCGTGCAGATCGAAGCGGAGATGGCCGAACCGCTGGTCGGCGGCGACACGCTGGCGCTGATCTCGCGCAAGACGCCGGATCCGCGCCTTTGCCTGCCGGAAGCGGCGCGCACCATCGCCTGGCAGATGCTCGGCTGCCCGCTGCAAGGCCCGGCCCGCCGCCTCTACATGACCGGCAAGGCAATGGAGATGGTCGCCCATGTCCTCGATGACGCTACCGCGCCCACCAATGCCGGCATCACGGCAGGATGGCCGGCGCGCGACATCGCCCGGGTGCACGAGGCGCGCAGCATCCTGCTTGCCGAACTCGCCTCGCCGCCCAGCGTGCCGGAGCTTGCCCGCCGGGTCGGCACGAATGCCAAGAAGCTGGGCAGCGGCTTCCAGGCGCTGTTCGGCACCAGCGTCTACGGCTTCGTCAAGGCGAACCGGCTGGATGCCGCCCGTATGCTGCTGGAGGGCGGCGAGACGTCTATCGCCCGTGTCGCCCGGCGGGTCGGCTACCAGCCGCAGCATTTCGCCACGGAGTTCCGCCGCCGCTTCGGCGTCGCGCCCACCACCATCGCCGGCAAGGCCCGCTGACCGATAGTCCGTTTCCCGAACGTCTTTGCCGCGATCCCGAACGGCCCTGCGATTGTCCCTCCCGCCGGCCCCATGCGAAGACCCTCGCAAACATGAGGGAATTTCATCATGAATGGAAAACGCCACGCCGCCCTGCGCGCCGCGACCGTCCTTGCGGCCACGGGCCTCGTTCTCATCGACGCCGGCTCGCCTGCCGCGCAGGAGCAGGAGGCCAGCGGCACCACGTCCGGGGCAACCGTCCTCGAACAGATCGTCGTCACCGCGCGGCGGCGCGAGGAGAAGATCCAGGAGGCGCCCGTCGCGGTGACCGCCATTCCCGAGGAGCTCGGCAAGGGCCGGACGGACACGATGGAGGATGCCGCCTTCAGGACGCCGAACGTGCTCTTCAACGGACAGGGCGGCCCGGTCAGCATTCGCGGCGTGACGTCGCTCGGCATTTCCGGCGGCGTCGACAGGCAGCCTGCCGTCGGCATGTTCCTCGACGACGTCTATCTCGCCCGGCCGATGGGCTATCCCTTCATCCTCGAGGACCTGGAGCGCGTCGAGGTGGTGCGCGGCTCGCAGGCGACGCTCTACGGCAAGAACACGATCGGCGGGGCGGTCAACCTGATCTCGCGCGAACCCGGCGACACCGCCGGCGGCGAATTCTCCGCAACCATCGGCACGGACCTCGACAGGCGCTTCAAGGCGGCCTTCGAGACGCCCATCGAGGGCACGGACTGGGCGGTACGCGCCTCCGCCGCCTGGAGCGGCAATCGCGGCTATATCGAAAACCTCGTTACCGGCGAGGATGTCAGCGACACCGATCTCTTCTCCGGCCGCATCGTCGCCACCGGCGAAGTCGGCGACGGCACGAAGATCAGGATCATCGGCGATTACACCCGCGACCGCAGCGACGGCGGGCTCTGGTATGCGCCGCTGCCGCTCGCCTTCGACCACGAGGCGACCCACGATTTCGAGCCAGAGAACAGCGTCGACAGTGGCGGTCTCTCCGTCCGCATCGACCATGAATTCGAAACTGCGCGGCTGACCTCCATCACCGCCTTCCGCGGCCACGAGATGAGCAGCTACCTCGACGGCGACTTCACCGCCACGCCCTTCATCGGCCAAGCCCAGGAAGAGACGCAGCGCCAGTTCAGCCAGGAAATCCGCCTCTCCTCGCTGGACGACGACGTCTTCCGCTGGAGCGGCGGGCTCTTCTACATGCATGAACGCTTCGAGGGCAGGCAGTATTTCGACCTCGCGGCCTTCCCGCGGGATGTCTGGAGCCGGGACGTTTTCGAGCAATCGGCGGACACGGTGTCGGTTTTCGGCGAGGCCGGCTATTTCCTGACGCCGCAATGGGAGCTTTCGGCCGGCGGGCGCTACACCTACGACCGAAAGTCGACGACGAGCGAGATCTCCTCGCCGAGCGGCAGCTCCATGTTCGGCACGCCCGGCCGGGCCGAGGGCGACGTGTCCTTCTCCAACTTCTCTCCGGAAGCGGCCCTCACCTATCACCTGTCCGAAGGCAACATCGCCTATGCCAAGATCAGCCGCGGCTACAAGTCGGGCGGCATCAGCCCCTATATCGAGGCGGACGGCACGGCGAACCGCTACGACCCCGAGACCACCACGTCCTACGAGCTCGGCACCAAGGCGACCTCGGCCGACGGCCGGTTCACCCTGGCGGCATCGCTGTTCTTCATCGACTGGAAGGACCAGCAGGCGGTGATCTACACGACGCCGTTCACCCGCGTCTATCGCAATGCCGCGGCGGCGACGTCGAAGGGCCTGGAGATCGAGGCCACCGCGCAGCTCACCGAAGAATTCGGGCTGCGGTTCGGCTATGGCTACACCCGTGCCGGATACGACGATTTCGTCGATACGGTGATGGGCGCGGTCTATACCGGCAACGACCTGCCCTTCGCGCCGCGCCACAGCGTCAGCTCGGGCCTGCGCTTCGAGCGGGAGCTCGAAGCCGGCGCCGTGCTGAAGGCAGGTCTCGACTATACGTTCCGCAGCTCCTACGCCTTCACCGCCGATAACGGATACCGGCAGGAACCGACGCATCTGGTGGATGCCCATATCGGCATCGAGAAGGACGGCTGGAGCGCCAGCCTCTGGGCGAAGAACCTGACGGACGAGCGCTACCTGAAGAACTATTTCAGCTATAGCGGCACCGACATGGGCGTGGCGGCCCCCGGCCGGACGATCGGCATCACGCTGGCCAAGGTGTGGTGACATGGGCGGGAAAGACAATACCATGCTCCTCGCCGCCGCCGCGCCTGCTCCGGCGCAAACCGGCCGGCTGCGCTTCTTCGTGATGATCGGCGCGCTCTACTTCACGCAAGGCTTGCCCATGGGGCTTTCCATGGAGGCGGTGCCCGTGCTGATGCGCCAGAGCGGCGTCTCCATGGACATCATCGCGCTGGTGCCGCTCGCCGGCCTGCCCTGGATCGTCAAGTTCCTCTGGGCACCGGAGGTCGACAACCACTGGAATGCAAGCCTCGGGCGCCGCAGGAGCTGGATCGTGCTGATGCAGGTAATCCTCGCCGCCTGCCTCCTTCTGCTCGCCTTCCTTCCGCTCGAAGGAGCCGGCCTCTGGATGGCGGTGACGGCGCTCATGATCGGCTCGATCGCCAGCGCCACGCAGGACACCGCGACGGATGGCCTCGCTGCCGAACAGCTTGCCGGACGCGGGCTTGCCTATGCCAATGCATTGCAGGTCGGCGGCATGATGGGCGGCTTCATGGTGGGCGGCGGCGGCGTGCTGATGGTCGCCGACACACTCGGCCAGCAAGGCATATTCCTGCTGCTCGCGCTGTTCCCGGTCCTGACCGTCGCCATCGCCCTCTCCTGGCGCGAGCCGCCGCGTCCCGCCACGGCGCAAGGCGGCGGCAAGGCCCGGCTTGCCGATACGTTCCGCCGCCCCGGCATCGCACTGCTTCTCGTGCTCGCCTTCATCTATGGCGGCGCCCATGCGGGCGGGCTCAGCGTCAGCAGGATCTTTCTCGTCGACCAGGGCTGGTCGAACCAGGATACGGGTTTCGTCGCCACGCTCAGCGGCCTTGCGATGCTGATGTTCGGCTGCCCGCTCGGCAGTGCGCTGACGGCCCGCAACCGCTGGCTCGCCATGGGAATGGGCATGACACTTGCCGCCCTCGCCTTCGCCCTCTTCGGGCTCATTGCCGCGGGCATCTTGCCGATAGGCTGGTCTTCCGTCCTGCCAGCCATCGGCGTCCTGTCGGTCGCGAGCGGCTTCATCGCCGTCTCGGCGGCGACGATCATCATGGCCTTCGGCGGCGCGGGAAAACAGGCGGGCACGGACGTGACCGTGCTTCAGAGCGCCAACGTGCTCGGCGAGATGGCGATTGCCGGCCTCGTCGTCTGGGTGGCGGGGCGCACCGGCTATGTGCTCGCCTTCGGCGGCGCGGGCATGGCGCTCGTCCTTGCCCTTCTCTTCGTCTCGCGCGCCGCGCGCTCCATCCCCGTGACCCGATAATCGAGGATCATCCATGCTGAAGCTTTCCTCCACCATGGTCGACCGGATCGCGCGGCGGCCGGGCGGCTTTCTTGGCTATATGCTCTACCGCTTCCCCCTCGGCCACAAGATCGGCTTCGATCTGACGCTCAGGCAGCTTCCGCCGCAAAGGAGTGACCTCGTCCTGGAGGTCGGCTGCGGCGGTGGCGTCTTCCTGCGCCGGCTGCTGAAAAGCGGCTGTCGCGCCGTCGCCATCGACCACAGCCCGGACATGATCGCCAATTCCGGCCGGTTGAACGCCGGGGCGCTCGCCGAAGGCCGCCTGACATTGCACGAGGCCGACGCCGCGGCCCTGCCCGTCGCGAGCGGCACGATCGACAAGGTCTATTGCCTCAACGCCTTCTTCTTCTTTCCCGAGCCGTCCGCAAGCCTGAAGGAGATGGCGCGCGTGCTGAAGCCCGGCGGCCGACTGGCGCTCATCACCTCCCCGCCGGCCTTCCGGAAGCAGATCGCCAGGATCTCCGCCAGCATGGCGGAGACCATGCGCTTCGACGAACCGGAGACGCTGGCCCGATGGGCGCACGAGGCCGGCCTGATGCCCGTCGAGACACGCGAGGTCGCGAGCGCCGGCATTCTCTTCATCGCCCGCAAGGAGGACATGTCATGACGAAGGAGCCCTTCATCGAGGCACCCGGCTTCCGCGGACGCATCACCGGAAAGCTCGGCGACATGCTGGTGATCGACGCTGAGGTTGAGGCCGACATTCCCGCGCATGCGGGCGACACGGCGGAATTCGCCATCGTCGTGAGCGGCCGCTTCGAGCTGTGCATGAGCGGATCCACGCTCCCCTGCGGGCCGGGCGACCATCTCGTCGTCGAGGCGGGCGTCGAGCACGCCATCCGTGTCATCGAACCAGGCCGCATTGTCCTCATTGGCAAGATGTAGCCGGCATGACGCCCGCTACCGTTCCCACCCCGAAGCAGGCCATTCAGCGCGAATGAGCCGAACGACCGCTTTGAGGACAAGCTTACAAGTCTCCTTAACGTATCGAGCGCAAAAGCTCTTGAAGGGATGTGAACCTGAGATCCTGCTATTCCGATTTTCGCTTGGTGCCATATTATCTAGTAGCTGCAGGATCTTGATCCCCTCTCAAGGTGGGAACAACGACTCTATTCGGTCGTGCCTTTTATACGTCATGACCTGACATCTCGCCCATTTGTGAATACCGCTTATCAAGAATAAGATATGAACGACAGAGAAGCGCTTCCAGACATTGATACCGCCGCAAGTCAAGACCAACTCATTGAATAGCCCCGAGTTTCGTCGACGCCCTCGGGTTAGATTTTCTGCTGCTTCTCGAACTCGACGGGCGACAGCATTCCGTTCCTGACGTGTTTCCGTTTCGGGCTGCAGAACATTTCAATGTAGTCGAACACGTCCCGACGTGCTTCATCGCGTGAACGGTGGTGCGATGAATGAATACCCCGAATCCCATACTCGATCTCTATCATGGTGACCGCGATTCAAACCAGGGAGAACGATCACTATGCATGCCCTCAAGCGCGTCGTACTTTACGCGCGTTATTCGACAGATCAACAAAACCCCGCTTCGATCGAAACCCAGCTCGATCTCGGAAAGGAATTCGTCATGCGGCAAGGCTGGGATCTGGCCGACACCTTCGTTGATGCTGGTGTCAGCGGCTCGTCATTTGAGACGCGGCCCGGTCTCCAGGCCGCATTGGCCAGGTCGAGCACTGGCGCCTATGACGTCTTTCTATGCCTCACTCTCGATCGCCTTTCCCGCGACCTCGAGCACAGTGCTCGCATTCTCAAGATCCTGCAGTTTCATGATGTCGAACTGTGGACGGTACACGGCGCCGCAGCGGTGTCGTCAATGGAATTGGGACTGAGGGCGGTTCTCAATCAAGAGGTGCTCGAACAGGTTCGCTATCGCACGCGCGAAGGCATGAAGACTGTCGCCAGGCATGGCCGGGTGCCAGGTGGTATCTGTTACGGCTACAGAGTGCGACGTGAGTTCGACGATAGCGGGGAGCCGGTGCGCGGCCTGCGTTCGATCGACATCGCTGAGGCGGCAACCATCGTCTGGATTTTTGAGCGGTATGCAGACGGCATGAGCCCGGTCAGGATCGCTGACGAACTCAATGCACGCGGTGTACCCGGCCCGCGCGGTCGACCTTGGCAAGGGACCGCTATTCGCGGTCATCGTAATCGTGGGAGCGGCATTCTGAACAATCAGGCCTATATCGGACTGATCGTCTTCAACCGCCTCGCCTACCGGAAAAATCCTGCGACAGAACGTCGGGTCTCTCGGGAGAATGCTGTCGAACACCATGTCGTGCAGGAGGTGCCGTCGCTCAGAATTGTTGAAAATGCCCTTTGGCAACGGGTGAAGACCCGCCAGGAGAACTGGCGCGCGGGCTAGGACAAGGCTCGTACCGTTCGGCCGGATGGCTTCACTCCGCGCACGTGCCAAGGATCGGCGTCATCAGCCTTACATGCGTATCGATACGCTCGAGAACCTTCGCCGGAGCGACACTACGTTCCGGCAGCGACCACCAAACTTCGTTGACGCGCTCGACCGTATCGACCACCGCTTTAAGCACAGCCGCTTCCGGCAAGCGCGCGCGATTGGCGAAGGCTTTCCATCGTTGCGCATTCAACGCCTTGAAGGGGCGCTCGCCGGCGAGCGACAGAGCCATGGCATCTGCTGGGATGTAAGGGATCGTCGAGAGCACGTCGTAGACAGGCGCAAACTCCGGTTTGTCGCCCGCTTCGCGATAGATCAGCGACCAGTTTTTCAGGTGCATGTCACCATTGCCGGTTATGGCAGCCAGAGCCAGTCGGCGGACGAACTCGAGCGCAGCGTCGGGCGAAACGGCAATGTTCAAGGCTGCGGCGATATCATGATATGCAGCTCCTTCGTACTTCCGCGAAGGATAGACGCCGAATACCTGCGCGAAATCCTCGATATGGATCCGCTCGCCGTTTGCGCCACGATCGAAACGTTTGACGAGCAGGACTCTACCGTCCGACAGCGTCTCGAACTCCTTCGGGATACCTTCGAACTCTGATTGCTCGACGAGTTCACGCTCCGGAACCTCCATGCCGATCGCTTCAGCCAGTGCAAGATTGGCATATTCATTTTCCGACACGCCGGGAAACGAGGTCGATGGAAACTTGGCAATGTAGGCCCCCTGCTCGTCGCCGATCGGCAACGTCAGTCCACCGCCCTTCCCCGTGTTCTTGATGACCGAAAGCTTCATCTGAACGCCGGCGAGCGAAAACCGGGCTTTCGGCTTGCTAGAGGGCAGATTGTCGAGACGAGCAATCGTCCTGTCGCTCGGCACGACGCGGACGGCGCCTGGCAGATCCGAACCCAGTGCGACGAGCAGATCGAAATCGTTTCCCGCGCGAACACTCCCCGCGTGGTGTTTTTCCATTGCCTCGCGCAGCTTGTCTTCGGGAAGCAGATTGGCGAAGAACGCCGGCAACGCTCTGGCGACGGGTTTCGGGTCCTTGCGCAAGCCGCCAGTGACTGCGCGAAAAGACAGGCTGAGCACCGGGAAGCCGCCCGTGGCGCGATAGCTGTCCTCGAAGCTGAAGGCGTTGAAATCGCCAGGCGTCCTGACAATCGTACCGACCTTCACATCGTTCAACAGCACGCTGAGCGACGAGATGGACCTCGGATTGGAAGATGATTCAGACATTCTCATCCCCGTCCCCGTCCGGATGAGCCATGAATGCCGGGAGATCGTCGAGATCATCCTGCGGCCGCAGCAGCGCGCTGACGGCCGGAACCATAGTCTGCGGTATAAGCATCAGTTCAAGCCCGAGGGCGCGGCCGATGTTGATCAGGGTCGTCGTGCGCGCAGCACTGCTTCCGGCTTCTATCTCACGATAGCGGGGGCGCGATATACCCGCCATGTCGGCAACCTGTTCCTGCGTCAGTTGCCTGCCTTTACGCGTAGCCTTCAGCAACTGCCCGATTTCCAGCAAGGCATCCGACTCAGACCGTGCCATCCTACCTACCCAAAAGTTCTCCGTGGAGCAGGGCAAGCTATCTCAAACTTTCTGAGCTCGGTCAACGGAAAAGATATAAATACGTATCATATAGCATTAATTGATCCGTATTAATATCATTTATGCTGCTTTCTGAACGGCCGCGTAACGGCCAACGAGTCGCGTCCACCATACATACTTTAAAGGCACGTCCCTATTTCCGTTCGCCCCGGCACTGATGCCAGAGAGAAACGGATGAGGATGCCCAAACACGATCTTTCATCACGTCATTTTCAGCGAAAAATTTCGGAATTCCGCGAGGTGCGTATTGCACCGATATCCTCCAAGCAGGTGCTGGAGAATCTTCGCCCCTATCTGATCAGCCTCATCATGTACCGCAAGCTGCCACCGATCCTGAATGGACATCTCGACTGGACCGCGATCATCCGATGGCTTAAGGCGCCTCCCGTTAGCGAAGACGCCCGCCGGCAAAGCAGTATACCCAGATGAGCAAAAGTGAGGCAGTCAAAAAGACAGCGCCAGTTTCCTCGACCAGAAAACCGAAGCGCGCTGCGACCGACGGGGTTTGCTGAGTAATCATCTCAGGTTCGACTGAGTACCGCCGCTACCAGGCGGCAGCCAGCAAGCAGCGTTATGCGATCCGCTTTCCTGGTGTCACCTATGGCGGCGGTTCGCTTTCGCCCCACACCCGGGCATCTGTAGCCAATGCCAATCAGAATATGGCCGAGGAACTCGACGACACGCTTCATCGATGACGACCGCATCGAGATCGACTTCAATACTGTCGAACGGTCCATCAGACCGATCGCCCTCAATCGGAAAAAAGCGTTGTTCGCCGGCTCCGACGCCGGAGCCGAGCATTGGGCGACAATCGCCTCACTGATTGAAACGGCGAAGCTCAACGGCGTCGAGCCGATGGCCTATCTCACCGACGTAATCACCAAGATCGTCAATGGCCATCCCAACAGCCAGATTGATGACCTGTTGCCATGGGCCTATGCCGAGATGCCAGACGCCAAAGCAGTGGCCTGACAACACCGCCTACGACGTACACGCGGCATCAAAGCAATCGTTCTTTCCGGTCACGATTCCTCGCTTGACAGAAAGGCTGGCGCGTATAGACCCGCGGCAGGTATTTTCGGTTGGAGCAAGCATTGTGAAAGCACTGGCATCCGTTTCGGCTTTCGTCGGCAAGACCTTCGCCGGCTGGGTCATCCTCTTCGCGGTCCTCGGTTTCTTTTTTCCCGATACCTTCAAGCAGTTCGGTCCTTGGATCGTCACGCTTCTGGCGATCATCATGTTCGGCATGGGACTGACCTTGTCGGTTGAAGACTTCCGCGAAGTGGTGAAGCGTCCCTTCGATGTCGCCATCGGCGTGCTCGGCCAGTTCCTCATCATGCCGCTTCTCGCCGTCCTGCTGACGCGGATCATCCCGATGCCGCCGGAAGTAGCGGCGGGTGTCATCCTCGTCGGCTGCTGCCCCGGCGGTACGTCTTCGAATGTCATGACCTACCTGTCGAAGGGCGACGTCGCGCTGTCGGTGGCTTGCACCTCCGTCACGACGCTGGCCGCGCCGCTCATCACGCCCTTCCTCGTCTGGCTGTTTGCCAGCCAGTACCTTCCCGTCGACGGCTGGGCCATGTTCCTCAGCATCGTCAAGGTCGTCCTCGTGCCGCTCGCCCTCGGTGCACTCCTTCAGAAGCTGCTGCCCGGCGTCGTCAAGACGGCGGTGCCCGCGCTGCCACTCGTGAGCGTCATCGGCATCGTCCTCATCGTTTCCGCCGTTGTCGGCGCGTCGAAGGCGTCGATCGTTCAATCCGGCCTGATGATCTTCGCCGTCGTCGTCCTTCACAACGGGCTCGGCTATCTGCTCGGCTTCTTCGCGGCGAAGGTCACGGGGCTTTCCCTTGCCAAGCGCAAGGCGATTGCCATCGAGGTCGGCATGCAGAATTCGGGTCTCGGCGCGGCGTTGGCGACGGCCTATTTCTCGCCGCTCGCCGCCGTTCCCAGCGCCATTTTCAGCGTCTGGCACAACATCTCGGGCGCACTGCTGGCCAACTGGTTCGCTGGGAGAAAGGAAGAGGCCTGACAGGCCGCACATTCTAAAGTTGCAGTTTGGCAACTCCCGTGCAACGATCCGGTGACCGAGGTAACCTCGGCGCTGCTGCGCCCGGCTGTCGGTTGGTACAATGAGCACTCCTGGCGAAGAGGACCGCCGTGACCGTTCTGAATGCCCTTGACGCCGCCTTCAGCGGCATGGCGCTGCATTCGGCCAGCGCATCCGCCGCTGGGCGCAGCCGGCACCGATGAAGCGCATGGTGCTGCTGGCGCTTTTCTGCGGCCTTGCCATCGCCGCCATCGGCGTCATCTCCGGCGGCAAGACCTTCGGCACAGGCTACGAGCAGGCCAAGGGCGCCGTGCAGGGCCAAGCTCTGCCGCTGCTTTTCTTCCTCGAAAAATTCGCAGCCGGCTTCCTCTCCATGCTTTCAGGCATACCCGGCGGCATCTTCGCACCATCGCTTTCGGTCGGGGCCGGCCTCGGCAGCACGCTTGGCTCGCTCCTCGGCACGAGCATCGCCCTTTCGGCAGTGCTCGGCATGGCGGGATACTTCGCCGGCGTCGTGCAGGCGCCGATGACCGCCTTCGTCATCATCCTCGAAATGACCGGCGACCACGAGGCCGTGATCCCCATCATGGCCGTGGCAATGCTCGGCTACCTGATGTCGCGCATCCTCTCGCGCGAACCGCTCTACCATGGGCTGGCGCGCGTCTTCATCGCCGCGGCCATCCGGGCGCGGCGGGCAGCGGAGAAGGGACAGGAAGAAATTCCGCCAAGCGCATGAATGCGTCCCGATGCATGTGGAAGGCGGAACGGTGTTGAGCCGCGCGCAACATTTTCTATAACGGCTTCGTTTCCCGGATCTGGTAAAACTCCGAGTGGCTCTTCTGGCCGCCGATCGGCCAGACAACATATCGATCAGGCCTGTTCTTCGCCGGCAAGGTTGCGAGGCTCTTCCACGTTCGCTCCGTGCTGAACGATACGGGCTACGAGCGCACCTATCATGTCGACGGCCAGATATTCTTCGCCTCGGCGGAGAGCTTCATCGCCGCCTTCGATTTCGCCGAGCCGCTCCGCAAGGTAACGATCGACGTGTCGCAAGCGCATCTGAGGGGCATCACCGCCATCGGCGCGCTCGACAAGATCGTCCTCAAACACCGCCGCCAAGGCATCGAGGCCTCGGTAATCGGCGTCAACGAGGCGCGTGCGCACATGCTTGACCGCTTCACCCTCCACGACAACGAACATGCTGCCCTATCGGCAGGAGCGGACCATTAAGGTTCTGGCGGCCCGATTTCGCGGCCGCGCGGGACTCGCTTCCCTTGGAAGGCGCTCGTCTTCAAATTCCGACGCAGCCCTACCACGGGTTCGTTCCGAAACATAGGAAGGCCCGGCTTCGGCCGGGCCTTTCCAATTCGGCGTCGCGGCGCCGGGCCGAACAGCATTTTCTACAACGACCCATTTGACGGCGCATAGCGCGCCAGTGCCTTGATCACATGGCGTGCCCTGACACGTCCGATCTGCCTGCCTGCCTCATCGAGAACACCCACCCATTCATGCTGGTCGAAACAGGGCAGCACGTCCTCGCAACGCGCATCGGCCGGCATCGCCATCTCGCAAGGCTCGAATGCTCCCTTCTCCATGATCGTGCGGATATGGATGGCCCGCGCCTTGTTCACATCGCGAACGAACTCCTCGATATGGGCGTTGGCCGGGTTGAGAACGATCTCCTCCGGCTTGCCCACCTGCTGCACGGCCCCGTCCTTGAGCACGGCGATCCGGTTTCCGATCTTCAGAGCTTCGTCGAAATCATGCGTAATGAACAGAATGGTCTTGTTCAGCGAGGATTGCAGTTCGAGAAGCTGTTCCTGCATGCCCGAACGGATCAGGGGATCGAGCGCGGAGAAAGCTTCGTCCATCAGCAGGATATCGGTGTCCATGGCCAGCGCCCGGGCAAGGCCGACACGCTGCTGCTGACCGCCGGAGAGCTGGCGCGGTCGTGACTTCTCGTAGCCGGAAAGTCCGACGATCCCGATCCAGTGCGCGGCCTTTTCCAGCCGCTCGGCCTTGCTCATGCCGCGCGTTTCCAGGCCATAGGCGACATTGTCGATGACGGAACGATGCGGCAGCAATCCGAACTTCTGGAACACCATGGCGATGCGGGTGCGCCGGAAATCGCCGAGCTGCGCCATCGTCATGTCGAGCACCTTCTCGCCATTGACGACGATTTCGCCCGCCGTCGGCTCGATCAGCCGGTTGACATGGCGGATCAGCGTCGACTTGCCGGAGCCGGAAAGCCCCATCACGACATAGATCTGCCCTTTCTCGATATCGAGCGAGACATTGTCGAGACCGACCACATGGCCGGTCTCGGCCTGCACGTCGGCCTTGGAGCTGCCCTGCCGCAGCAGCGCCAGCGCCGCCTGCGGATCCGGGCCGAAGATCTTGGTGACGCCCCGCATGATGATGGCAAGCTCGTCCGAGCCGGGCGCAGAAGCGGGATCATGAAGCTGAGCATGCTCTGTCATCAGCGAACCTCCCCAACGCCGATCCGCTCCTGGAGACGGCGCCCATAGGCCTGAGTGATGCGATCGAACACGATGGCGAGTGCGACGATGCCGAGACCGGCGAACAGCCCGCGGCTGACCTCAAGCCGGCCGATGCCCTGAAGCACCTGATAGCCGAGGCCGCCCGCACCGATCATCGAGGCGATGACGACCATGGCGAGCGCCATCATCGTCGTCTGGTTGATGCCGGCGAGGATGGTGGGCAGCGCAAGGGGAATTTGCACCCCGAACAAACGTTGCGTGGCCGAGGTGCCGAACGCGCGGCTCGCCTCCATCACCGCCGGGTCCACGTTGCGCAGGCCGAGATCCGTCAAGCGGATTAGCGGTGGCGATGCGTAGACTATGGTGGCGAGCAGCGCGGGTATCTTGCCCGGCCCGAAGATCATCACCGTCGGAATGAGGTAGACGAAGCTCGGCAGGGTCTGCATCAGGTCGAGCACGGGCGTCACCATCTGGCGGACACGGTCCGAACGCGACATCCACACGCCGACCGGAATGGAAATGACGATCGCCGTCAGCGTGGCAGCAATCATCAGCGCCGTGGTTATCATCGCGTCACGCCACAATTGCATCAGGCCGAGGAAAACCAGTCCCAGGAAGACGACAAGCGGCAGTCGCCAATTGCGTGTCGCCATGAAGGCGAGGCCGACGAAGAAGGCGATGAACAGCCACCACGGCGTCGCGATGAGCAGGCGCTCGATCCAGTTCAGCAGCATCAGCAATGGATAGGCCGCGGTTTCAAGCTCGCCGCCCCAGTTGCGCACCACCCAGCTCAACCCGTCGTCGACGGTGCGCCTGAGCGGCCTTGTGTCGATCAGTTCCGGAAACATCCGCTCCCCTTGAAATATACGATTGAAAACCCGCCAGAAGAAAATGCGACCGGGCAGATGGCCCGGTCGCTTGCAGACGTTGAGATGACCGCGCCGCCATCACTTCAGGAAGGCGCGTACCTTCTCGGCAACCTCGACCGGAACCCAGCCCGTCCAAACGTCCTGCTCCGTCTTGAGGAAGTTGCGAGCGGTTTCGGCCGCATCGGCCTTGTTCTCGTCGCCATAGACGAGAAGCTTACTGATCTGGGCATTGCTCAGGCCGGCCTTGGCCATATAAGCGGCGACGGCCGGCGCTTCCTTCGGCAACCAGGACGCAGCGCCGATAATCGCCGGGGAAGACGGGTAAGCGGTGATGCCCGGGGCGTCCGTGCAGTCGGTGTCCGTATTGCAGGCATAGACGTCCGGCTTTGCCGGGCCGAGGTCGAGCTGGACCGCATCGAATTTACCGAGGATCGAGGTTGGCCCCCAGTAGTAGAACAGGATCGGTTCCTCGCGGGTGAAGGCGCGCGCAATCGAGGCATCGAGAGCCCCGCCGGAGCCTGGCGAGAATAGGTTCCACCCCTTGCCGGACATATCGAAGGCTTCATAGAGTGCCGAGGTAGACAGCTCACACGCCCAGCCGGGAGGGCACGAATACAGCCGCCCCTTGTCGCCGTTCTCCGGGTCCGGGAAAAGGTCGGGCCGAGCGATCACCGCTTCGGCGCTCTTCAGTTCGGGATGCTTTTCCTGCATGTAGCGCGGAATGAACCAGCCCTCGACCGTGCCGTCTGTGATGGCATCGCCGAGCTTGACGACGATACCGTCTGCAATGCCCTTCTCCCAGGCTTCCTCGACCGTGCTGGTCCAAAGTTCCGGTGCAACGGCAGGCGTGCCGCGCGAAATCATCGATGCGGAGGTCGGAACCGTGTCGCCCGTCACAATCTCGACCGAGCAGCCGTAACCGTGCTCCAGGATGATCGCATGGATATGCGCAAGCGCCGCCGCCGATGGCCAGGTCATCTCGGCTATGTCGATCTTCTTCTCGGTACCACATGCAGCAGCATCCTGCGCGTTTGCAATTGCACTCGTAGAAGCGGCAGCAATCACGCCAGCAGGGAGAAAGGAAAGACCAATCAGAGCGGTAGCGACAAACGATTTTCTAAGCATATATAACCCCATCCATTCATTTCAATGGATTAAGGCTATCAACCATGAAATACCCTGTCAAATTCTTGCAGGATACATTTATATTACGCACAAATCGATCTCTTCTACATATGAAAGTATACGATTGTATATTCAAAAAATTCATCACGATTCAATCAAACAGAAATCATGTTTCTACGTAAATTTTTTGGTGGAAAAAAATTCTCATTCCCCGTCTATCGAGCAGGGTTTGAGTTCATGCACAACGCTCGGTCTGACCTCGACCGCTGGAGTTTGAGGAAACACCGGGCAGGTATCGAACTGGCTCCCGCACGCCTTTGCATGGATGCATGCACGATGCATCCGACATCCCCGCCATCGTCTGGGCGGCAAGCGGAAATCGACACTCCGACCTTAAAAGGCGATCGTGCTGACCGCCGGGAACATCGATTCGGGAGTTTTCTTCGGCATATTATTGCCGAACCAAGTCATGATCTGGCAATTTCCTGCCTGATCGATCTTCCATCCATGGCTCACTGCGAGAAAATACAATGGTTTAGATTTGGCCCGGCTCTTGCAATGAATGGAGGATGGCGCGGTAGGAGAGAACCGCGTCCTTTGCACAACGGGAGGAGTTTTCCATGAAGAAAGCCGTCAAACGCGCCGCCATCGCGGCTGTCGCCACCCTGGCCATGGCCGCGTCCGTCACATCGGCGCGGTCCGACGAATTCATCAACGTCCTGACCGGCGGCACGTCCGGGGTGTATTATCCGCTCGGCGTCGCCCTGTCCAAGATCTACGGCGACAAGATCGAAGGCTCGCGCGTCCAGGTCCAGGCGACCAAGGCGTCGGTCGAGAACCTGAACCTGCTGCAGCAGGGCCGTGGCGAGATCGCCTTCGCGCTCGGCGATTCCGTTAAGCTCGCCTGGGAGGGCGACGCCGAGGCCGGGTTCAAGGCGCCGCTCGACAAACTGCGCGGCATCGCCGCTATCTATCCCAACTACATCCAGATCATGGCGTCAAAGGAATCGGGCATCGCCACGCTTGCCGACTTCAAGGGCAAGAGCCTTTCGGTCGGCGCGCCAAAATCCGGCACGGAGCTCAACGCCCGCGCCATCCTGACGGCCGCCGGCATGAGCTATGACGACCTTGGCAAGACGGAATACCTGCCGTTCGCCGAATCCGTCGAACTGATGAAGAACCGCCAGCTCGACGCCACGCTGCAATCGGCAGGCCTCGGCGTCTCATCCTTCAAGGACCTTGCCACCTCGCTCGACGTCCAGATGGTCGCCGTTCCGGAAGACATCGCCACCAAGCTCGGTGCGCCCTACATCGCCGCCACCGTTCCGGCGGGCACCTACCAGGGCCAGGACAAGGACGTTCCGACGGTCGCCGTCGTCAACTTCCTCGTGACCCATTCGGAGGTTTCGGACGAGACCGCCTACCAGATGACCAAACAGCTCTTCGAGAACCTTCCGGCCATGGTCGCCGCGCACAAAGCGGCCGAGCAGATCGACCTCAAGGAGGCGCTGAAGGGCATGCCGATCCCACTGCATCCTGGCGCCGAGCGCTTCTACAAGGAAAAGGGGCTGCTCTGACGGGTCCGGGACAATCCATGCGGCGACGGAGGATCGCCGCATGGAAGCCCTCGCCCATCAGCCACTCGGGAGGAAACGATGCACGACACCCAAGGATCGATCGACGGCGCCGCCGTCGATCTCAGCAAGCATGATGCGCTCGCGGGCGCATTTCCCGCGACTCCGGAAGGACGCCTGCTCTTTGCAATTGCCTTCTTGTTCTCCGTCTTCCAGATCGCGACGGCCGCGCATCTTCTCGATCCGCCGAGCCAGCTCATCCGAGCGATCCATGTCGGCTTCGTCACCGTCCTGATCTTTCCATTGCTCACCGCCATGTCCGGCCGCCGCGGCCTAGTGCGCATCGCCGCCTGGACGCTTTCGGCGTTCGGGGCGGCCGTGGCCGCCTACCAGTGCTACGAATATGCGGACCTTCTGGTGCGCGCGGGCGATCCCCTGCCGCAGGACATCGTCTTCGGAGTCCTGGGAATCGGCATCGTCTTCGCCGCCGCTTGGGCCTTGATGGGACCGGCGCTGCCGATCATCGCCGGCGTCTTCCTCGCCTATTGTCTGTTCGGTGAATACCTGCCCGCTCCGCTCGACCACCGCGGCTACGACTTCTCCCAGGTCATCGACCACATGGCCTACGGGACGGAGGGCATCTACGGCATCCCGACGCTGGTATCGTCCAGCTATATCTTCCTCTTCATCCTGTTCGGCGCCTTCCTGGAGAAGGCGGGCATGATCCAGCTCTTCAACGATGTCTCGCTCAGCCTCGTCGGTGCGCGGCGGGGCGGGGCGGCGAAGGTCTCGATCATCTCTTCCGCCCTGATGGGTACGATCTCCGGCTCGGGCGTCGCCAATGTCGTCACCACCGGCCAGTTCACGATCCCGCTGATGAAGCGGTTCGGCTACAGCCCGGCCTTTGCCGGCGGCGTGGAGGCGACCGCCTCCATGGGTGGCCAGATCATGCCGCCCGTCATGGGCGCCGTCGCCTTCATCATGGCCGAAACGCTCGGCGTCGAATATCACGAGGTCGTCAAGGCCGCCCTCATTCCCGCGATCCTCTACTTCGCCTCCGCCTTCTGGATGGTGCATCTGGAAGCCGGAAAGCGCGGCCTTCTCGGACTGTCCAGAAGCGAGCTGCCCTCGGCACGCACAGCCATCGTCAAGGGTTGGTATCTGATCCTGCCGCTTGCCGCGCTCATCTGGCTGCTCTTCTCCGGCTATACGCCGCTTTTCGCCGGCACGGTGGGCCTCGGCTTCACCCTGCTGCTCATTCTCGGCAGCTCGATCGCTCTCGGCCTTCCCTCGACGGTCGTCAGGGTCATCTTCTGGATCGGCCTCGGTCTCATCGCCGCCGCCTTCTTCAAGTTCGGCATAAAGGTCGTGGTGGTCGCCCTTGCCGCGCTGATCGTCGCCAATGCCGTCTGGAAAGGCGGGCGCGAGACGCTCGTAATCTGCCGCGATGCGCTGGCGGAAGGCGCCAAGACCGCGCTGCCGGTGGCCATCGCCTGCGCGCTCGTCGGCATCATCATCGGTACGATGACGCTGACCGGCGCGGCCAACACCTTCGGCCAGTTCATCGTTTCGGTCGGCGGCAAGAGCCTGTTCCTGTCGCTGCTGCTGACCATGGTGACGTGCCTCGTTCTCGGCATGGGCATCCCGACGATCCCGAACTACATTATCACCTCGTCCATCGCGGGTCCGGCGCTTCTCGAACTCGGCGTGCCGCTGATCGTCAGCCATATGTTCGTGTTCTATTTCGGCATTCTCGCCGACCTGACACCGCCGGTGGCGCTCGCCTGCTTCGCCGCCGCGCCCATCGCCCGCGAGAGCGGCCTGAAGATATCCTTCGAGGCCATCAAGGTGGCCGCGGCGGGCTTCGTCATTCCGTTCATGGCGGTCTATTCCCCGGCACTCATGCTCCAGGACGGCGGCGCGATTGCCGCCTCCCTCGGCTATCCGGCGGCGGTCGCCTACATCGTCTTCAAGACGGGCTTCGCGATTGCCCTGTGGGGCGCTGCAGTGATCGGCTTCGCCGCCGTCCGGCTCACGCTCTTCGAGCGCGTGCTGGCGACGGCCGCGTCCTTCTCCACGCTCGCCGCGCTGCCCTTGACGGACGAGATCGGCTTCGCGCTCGGAGCCGCCTTCGCCGTCCTCATCTGGCGCAAGGCTCGCGCGGCCGAGCCGAAAGCGGCCTGATGAGCGCACTGCTGTGCATGGCGGGCGGCAAGGCCATCGTCCTTGCCGCCGGCCTTTTTACCCTGAGCTGGACCCATTCGGTGGAGAAGACCGCATGGCAAGAACTCTGGGCCGTCACGCCGGATGGTCTGGTGCTGCGGGAGGCGCGCGTAAAGGGCTCGGGCGCCGGCATGGAGCCCGGCGAAGGCGCGCGCCGACAGGACGGCTGGTGGGTATGGGAACCGCATGCCGCCCCACTTGCCGAACTGGTGCTCGCATCGTCCGGCGCCACCGGCTCCGGCTGGATGCTCTGCGCCGGCGACGATTGCCGGGAGCTTGGCCACGACAAGGGGGAGCCCATCGTGCTACGCTCTTGCCCCGCAGCCACACTGAAGGAATCCGGCAAATGATGACCGGATGCCATTCTTCTGTTCTTTCAGTACGGAAGGGGCGCTAAGCTCATGGCCGAGAACATTCACAGACGGATCGATCCGAAAATGACGCGCACCATCGGCCGCATGACGTTCGCCATGCTTGTGGCGACCTGCATCGCGCCCTTCGTCGCCTATCACCTGGCAAGCGGCGTCGCCATCGGCGCGCTCGAAGGTCAGCTCCAGCGCAGCCTCGTCCTGACCAATCGCGCCATCGAAACGGAGATCGAGCGCTTCCGCTACCTGCCGATGGTGATCGGCGAGGACGCGCGCATCCGCGCGATAGCCGGGCCGGAGCGCGGCGAGACGACCCTCGCCGCCGCGAACGCCTATCTGGAGACCATCGTCCGGCAGGCCGGCCCCGCCGACCTTTACGTGCTCGACGCCCGCGGCGTCACCCTTGCGGCCAGCAACCATGCAACGCCGGAGAGTTTCGTCGGGCAGGATTACAGTTTCCGCCCGTATTTCCGCAACGCGATGCGCAAAGGAGAGGGCCGCTACTACGCCATTGGCGTGACGACCGGCAAGCCCGGCTATTTCCTCGCCTCGCGCATCGATATCGCCGGCAAGCCGCCCATCGTCGTCGTCGTCAAGGCGGACCTGTCGCCGCTGGAGCTGACCTGGGAGGCAGCCGGCGTACAGACCGCCATCGCCGACCGCTGGGGCATCGTCTTCCTCTCTGGCAATCCGGACTGGAAATATCGTCCACTGGCGCCGCTCGGGACGGAAGCTTCGGTGCGGCTCGCGGCGGAACGCACCTACGAGGGCGCCGACCTTGCGGCACGCAGGCCGATCCTGCCGGAAGGGGTCGGCCTGCCCTCCGGCGCCCTGGAGGACCCAGCGCTCCATCTCGAAGAAGGCGGTGCACCGCTGCTCGCCCGCTTCTCGACGGTGGAGCCGGACGGCTGGCGCGTGCTGGCGGCGAGCGGCACTGGGGATACCGCCAAGCTCGCAGGCTTCTGGGCGCTCGCCGCGCTGATCACCGGCCTTTTGGCGACAGGCACGCTCTACTTCCTGCACCAGCACGCCCAAATCATCCGTATGCGGCTGCGTCAAGGCGAACTGCTCGAACGCATGGTGGCCGAGCGCACGCGGGATCTCGCCTGCGAGATCGACATGCGCCGCAGGACCGAGGACGAACTGCGCCACGCGCAGGAGGGCCTCATCCATTCGGAAAAGATGGCGGCGCTCGGCCGCATGTCCGCGGCGATCGTGCACGAGGTCAGCCAGCCGCTCGCCGCGCTCGATGCCACCCTCGCAACGGCCGGCGTGCTGGCCGGCAAGCAGGAGGCCGGGGCCGCCGGCGAACGCATCGTCGACGCGCGCTCCCTCGTCCGGCGCATGCAACGTACCGTCAAGCACCTGAAGACCTTCGCCCGCAAGGACGCCTCGGAGCTGGAGGACGTTTCGATCGACAGCGTCATCGGCAACGTGGTGGACCTCGCCGTCCCGCGTACGAAAAGCCTCGGCATCACCCCCGTCATCGAGGCACAGGCCCCCTCGCCCATCGTGATCGCCGTCGCGCTGAAGCTCGAACAGGCGATGCTCAATCTCCTGCTGAACGCGCTGGATGCCGTCGAGGGGCGCCCCGACCCCGCCATCACGATCCGGCGCACGCAGGATTCGGATCGCGTCGAGGTAGCGATCATCGACAACGGATCGGGCATCGCGCCGGAACATCGCGAGCGCATCGGCGAACCCTTCTTTACCACTAAGCTGACGGGCGAAGGCCTCGGCCTCGGCCTGTCCATCGCCACGACGATCGTGCGCGAATGCGGCGGCGAGATCCGGTTCGCCGAAGTGCCGGGCGGAGGGACCTCCGCTATCGTCTCCGTGCCGCTCGGCAGGCGTGACGCCGGCAACCTGGAGGCGGCGCAATGAACCGCGGCCACATCCTGCTGGTCGACGACGACCGCGACCTGCTGAAGGCCGCAACGGACTGGCTCACCGTCAGCGGTTTTTCCGTCGAAGCATTCCATCGGCCGGAGGAGGCCTTTACGGCGCTGCTACGCGCAGAGCCGCATGTCGTCGTCACGGACGTGCGCATGCCGGGTATCGACGGCATGACGCTGCTCAATTCCATCGTTTGCCAGAAACCGGACGTGCCTGTCGTGCTTATCACGGCGCATGGCGATGTCGGACTTGCCGTCCAGGCGATCAAACAAGGCGCGGAGGATTTTCTGGAAAAGCCTTACGATGCCGAACGCTTGCTTACGGTGCTAGACAAGGCCGTTGAGAAGCGGCGCATGAAACAGGAGATCGTGCGCCTCCAGAATCTTGTCGGTGGCGAGGAAAAGGACGCCATCGTCGGCGACAGTCCAGCGATCCAGAATCTGCGCAGCCGTGTCGCGACACTCGCCGATGTCGATATCGACGTTCTCGTCATCGGCGAAACGGGCACAGGCAAGGAGCTTGTCGCACGCGCGCTCCATCGGCTCAGCCGGCGCTCCGCCGGTCCCTTCGTCGCCATCAACTGCGGGGCGCTGCCGGAAGCCATCTTCGAAAGCGAGGTGTTCGGCCATGTGAAAGGCGCCTTCACCGGCGCGATTGCCGATCGCGAGGGCAAGTTCGAGCATGCCGCCGGCGGCACGATCTTTCTCGACGAGATCGAATCCATGCCGCTCGGCCTGCAGGCGAAAATCCTGCGCGTGCTGCAGGAACGGGTCGTCGAGCGGCTCGGCGAGAACCGGCTGCGGCCCGTCGACGTGCGCATCGTCGCCGCCGCCAAGAGCGATCTTGCCCCCGAGATTGCTGCCGCGCGCTTCCGTGAAGACCTCTTCTATCGTCTCGCCACCGTGGATATCCGCATTCCGCCGTTACGCCAGCGGCGCGACGACATTGGCCTCCTGTTCGGCCATTTCGCCACCCTTGCGGCGCACAGATATGGCCGGCCCATTCGGGCGGCTCCCGCCGGCCAGATCGAGCAACTCCGGCAGCAGGAATGGCGAGGCAATGTGCGTGAACTCAAGGCACAGGCAGAACGCTTTGCGCTGGGCCTCGACGATACCATCATGCAGGCCGGCACGGCCGCACCCGAAGCAACGGACCTTGCCCTGCCGGATCGGTTGGCCGCATATGAGGCCCATCTCATCCGCGAAGCACTTGATCGCAGCGATGGAAGCGCCGCGCGCGCAGCTGCGGTCCTCGGCATTCCGCTTCGCACACTCAACGAAAAGATGAGCCGGCGCGGTCTCCAGAGCTATCGAAGGAGGCAGACGGAAAACAACGAGCAGTAGCGGGCTTGGTTTATTGCGCATGCGCTCCACATCGCTACATGCAAATCCTCGAAGCACTTGCGTCGTCTGGAGGGAATAAGGGGCGGTTTATGACGTCACGGCGGGTCTGGTTGCTGTCCCAACTCGTGCGCCGGATCTGGTTCCGCGCAACGCTGTTTTCCATTCTCGCCATTGCGACGGCCTTGATCGCCATCGTGCTCGCTCCCTTCATACCTGGCGACCTATCGACCCGTATCGGCGCGGACGCCGCGGGCAATATCCTCGGCATCATCGCGTCCAGCATGTTGACCGTGACGACGTTCTCGCTCAGCACGATGGTTTCGGCCTACTCCGCAGCGACCAGCAACGTCACGCCGCGTGCGACGAAACTCGTCATGGAGGACAGCACGACGCAGAATGTGCTCTCGACCTTCGTCGGATCGTTCCTCTTCAGTCTCGTCGGGATCATCGCCCTCAACACTGGCGCGTACGGCGATCAGGGGCGCGTGGTGCTGTTCCTGGTTACGATCGGCGTCATCGTGCCCATCGTCGTGACCCTGCTCCGCTGGATCGACCATCTCGCGAAGTAACGCTCGCCGCACCGCCGAGACGCCAAAGGAAGCTTCGCGGCACTCTGCATCGGCGAAGCGCTGACAGACTTCCGTCTCATCCATAGCCGCAAAGTTCCAGACTATGCGGCTTTCTCAATCGGGCGCCGCGAAATCCGGGCTTGGCGACGGAAGAGACATCCACGCCAACCGGCAAAGCGCTCAACTACGCGACGTCCGGTAGGCCGCCGATCAACTTGTCCAGCGTCACGGGATAGTCGCGCACGCGAACGCCGGTCGCGTCGTAAATGGCGTTGGCGATCGCAGCGGCCACGCCGCAAAAACCGAGTTCGCCGACCCCCTTCGCCTTCATCGGCGACGACATCGGATCCGTCTCGTCCATGAAGATCACCTCCTGATGCGGAATATCGGCATGGACCGGGACTTCGTAGCCGGCCAGATCATGGTTGACGAAAAAGCCGCGGCGGGTATCGACAACCAGTTCTTCCGACAGCGCGGCGCCCGCTCCCATCGTCATCGCGCCGATCACCTGGCTGCGGGCGGTGATCGGATTGAGAATCCGGCCGGCCGCACACACCGCCAGCATTCGGCGGATGCGGGTCTCTCCCGTCGCCCTGTCGACGCCGACCTCGACAAAATGCGCGCCGAACGTCGATTGCTGGTGCGTTTCGGAGAGCTTGCCCCATTCGATCTTGTCCTCGACCGTGATCCCGTCGGGACCGGCTGCCTCCGACAGTGGAACCGAGCGGCTGCCGGAGCGCACTTCGCCATTTTCGAAGCTGACGTCCTGCGTGTTGAGGCCGAGCTTCTTCGCCACCGCCTCGCGTAATTTGACGCAGGCGGCATAGACGCCCGATGTCGAACAGGTGCCGCCGAACTGGCCGCCGGAGCCGGAGGAGACGGGGAAGCGGGAATCGCCGAGATGAACGGCCACCTTTTCGAAGGGAAGGCCCAGCATTTCAGCGGCGGTCTGGGCGATAATCGTGTAGCTGCCCGTGCCGATGTCGGTCATGTCCGTTTCGACGGTGACGACCCCGTCCTTGTCGAGCCGCACCCGCGCGCCGGACGGAACCAGCAGATTGTCGCGGAAGGCGGCAGCCATCCCCTGCCCGATCAGCCAATTGCCGTCGCGCCGCGCGCCCGGCGTGCCGCGCCCCTTCCAGCCGAACCGCTCAGCGCCGAGCTTGAGGCAGCCGATAAGATCGCGATGCGAGAACGGGCGCTCCGGATTTTCGGGATCGACCTGGGTGTCGTTGAGAATGCGGAACTCAACCGGATCCATGTCAAGTTTTTCCGCCATTTCGTCCATGGCGATTTCGAGCGCCATCAAGCCGGGCGCTTCCCCCGGCGCGCGCATCGAATTGCCTTCGGGGAGATCGAGCGTCGCCAGCCGCATCGCCGTCATGCGGCTTGCGCCGGCATAAAGCAGGCGCGTCTGGTTGACAGCAATCTCAAGCGGCCCGCCCGGCAAGTTTCCCGACCAGCTTTCATGCCCAATGGCGGTAATTTTTCCGTCGCGCTCAGCCCCGATGCGAATGCGCTGGATCGTTGCCGGCCGATGGGTGGTGTTGTTGGCGACGAAAGGCCGCGGCAGAGCCACTTTGACAGGGCGTCCGGCTGCGCGCGCACCGAGAGCAGCCAGAACGGCGTCCGCCCGCAGAAACAGTTTGGCGCCGAAACCGCCGCCGATGAACGGCGACATCAGGTGGATTTTTTCCTTGTCGATATCGAGCGTCGTCGCAAGATCGGTGCGCCACCAGTCGATCATCTGGCTGGATGTCCACACGCTCACCTCATCACCGTCCCACGCTGCAATGGACGAATGCGGCTCCATCATCGCTTGAGACTGGTCTGGAGTCATATAGGTTTCGTCAAGGCGTGCCGCAGCCGCCTTAAAGGCAGCATCGAAATCGCCGACGGCCGTATCCGGCTGCTGCGAGTCGTCAGGCTTGACGGCCGATCCCTTCGCTTGTGCGAGATCGTAGACGCCGTTTCCTTCGTCATATTCCACCTTTACCAGCACGGCCGCCGCACGCGCCTGCTCGAAGGTGTCCGCCACAACGACAGCGACTGCCTGATGATAGTGCTGGACCTCATTCCCGCCAAACAGTCTGGCGATATTGTGCTCTCCCTTCTTGAGCTCGCCGATCTCCGGTGCGGTGACCACGGCGATAACGCCAGGTGCCTTTTTTGCGGCAGTCGTATCCATCGATTTAATCCGGCCCTTGGCAATGGAGGAACCAACCGGATAGCCATAGGCATAGCGAATGTCGGGATCATGCCACTCATAGGCATACTTCGCCCGGCCGCTGGTCTTAAGTTCGCCGTCGATGCGGCGGATGGGCCGGCCCACGACCGTGAGCCGGTCTATCGGGTTGGTGGTTGCTGGTTTGTCGAACTGCATGGATTACTCCTTTGCCCCCGCGATGACGGCGCTGAGCGTGCGCGCGACGAGATCGACCTTGAAGCGGTTCTGGTCGGTGGGCCGGGCATCGGCGAGAAGCACCGACGCGGCCGCCTTGGCGCCTTTCGGCAAGACGCGCTCCGCCGCCTCCATACGCCATGGCTTATGCGCGATGCCGCCAACCGCCATACGGCCCGTTCCATCGGGCTGGACGACCGCGCCGACCGAGACCAGCGCGAAGGCGTAGGACGCGCGGTCGCGCACTTTCCGATAGATGTGTTTGCCGCCAATCGGCGGCGGCAGCACCACAGCGGTGATGAACTCGCCGCGTTCGAGAACGGTCTCGATGTGTGGTGTGTCGCCCGGCAGACGGTGGAAATCGGCAATCGCGATGGAGCGTTTGCTGCCGTCGCCCTTCACGGTTTCGACGGTCGCATCGAGGGCGCGCATGGCCACCGCCATGTCGCTGGGGTGAGTGGCGATGCAGGCGTCGCTGACCCCGACCACCGCGTGCTGGCGGCTGAAACCGCCGATGGCCGAACAGCCGCTGCCCGGATGTCGCTTGTTGCACGGCTGGTTGGTATCGTAAAAATAGGGACAGCGCGTCCGCTGCAACAGGTTTCCAGCCGTCGTCGCCTTGTTGCGCAACTGGCCGGATGCGCCGGCAAGCAGCGCGCGCGACAGCAGGCCGTAATCGCGGCGGACGGTTTCATGCGCGGCCAGATCGGTGTTGCGTACCATTGCGCCGATACGCAAGCCTCCCTCGGCAGTCGCTTCGATCGTGTCGAGGGCGAGGCCGTTGACGTCGATCAGATGCGCCGGCGTTTCGATCTCCAGTTTCATCAAGTCGAGAAGATTCGTGCCGCCGGCGATGAACCTGGTATCCGCATTGGAGGCCGCGGCCTTCGCTGCGGCCTCGACGGAGGAGGCCCGCTCATAGGTGAAAGGTCTCATGTCGGTGTCTCCGCGACTTCGGTGATGGCGTCCAGGATGTTCGAGTAGGCCCCACAACGACAGATATTGCCGCTCATCCGCTCGCGGATTTCGTCTGGCGTGATCGTCGCCTGCGCGGTCAGATCGGCTGTTACATGGCTGGGAATATTCGCTGCGATCTCTTCCAGCACCGCCACGGAGGAACAGATTTGGCCGGACGTGCAATAGCCGCACTGGAAGCCGTCATGCTTGACGAAGGCCGCCTGCATCGGATGCAGTTCGCCCGGCTGTCCCAGCCCCTCGATCGTCATGATGTCGTCGCCGTCATGCATGACGGCAAGCGTCAGACAGGAATTGATGCGGCGCCCGTCGACGATCACCGTACAGGCACCGCATTGACCGTGATCGCATCCCTTCTTTGTGCCAGTGAGATGCAGATGCTCGCGCAGCGCGTCGAGAAGCGTGGTTCTGTTGTCGATCTCCACACTATGCATCCGGCCGTTCACGGTGAATGTCACCTGAGATCCATGATTCATTGCAGCTCCTTGCGACTGGCCCGCCGCTTCTCCGACAAGCGCCGTAACCGCGACAGTGGCGGCCGTGGACGCCACCAGGTCGCGGCGGGAGATTTCGAGTTGAAGGCTTTGCATAATCTGCACCAGTTCGTTGGAAGATCCTGACTGCATCGTTTCGTCCGGCGGACGCACCGTCATGTCGCTACTGCGTCGTCACCGCAGGCTGAAGGTCCGGCGAACCGTCCGCCGCGGGATTGGTCTGGAGTTCGGCGATCAATTGCTTCATCTCCTTGATCTCCCGGACCTGAGCTTCGATGATACCGTCGGCGAGTTTTCGCACGCGCGGATCCTTGATATGCGCCCGGCCACTCGTCATGATCGCGATGGAATGGTGCGGGATCATAGCCTTCATGTAGGAGACGTCGTCCACCGTTTCCTGGCTGCGCACTAGCCAGAGCGAGAGACCGAACACGACTGTCGCCACCACGACGATCGCTACATTGACCATGCGATTTGGATACATCGACCACATGAAAGACAGCATGACGATGACCATCGCAGCGCCCATGAGAAGCGCCATCCACATGCGTGTCTGGCTATAGAAAATATGATCGGCGGCGAACGTGTTCAGGTACATCAGGCCGAACATCACGACGGTCGAAACCGCGATCATGAAGCAGAAGCGGGCATAGCTCATGTTTCGTGTTCCCATTCAGCGGTAAAAACTGTGCGCAGAATACGAAACTCGCGGGCGAAGAAATTGTGCCGCCCTGCCGCCAGATAATTGCTTTCGCTCGGTCGGTGAAACCAGTTGGGTCGCATTTAGACCACCTCTGGCCGATGCATGATTAATGCTTCATTCTCCTGTCAGCAATACTGGACGGCACGGGTGGGATGTTCCAAACTTTCTAAGAATCTATGGGGGTCTTCCCTGCCCCGTACTGCTGTAATCCGCAGCCGCGCACCACCCGGACGCAAAACTCGCTATCTGGAGGACACCATGAGCGACACTGGCATCCCCGTTCCCGAAGGTCCAACGGAACTGATCGACACGACGTACACGATCGGCCAGGACAACATCACGCCCCGGATCGGCCCCTTCGGCCTCGACGTTCACAACCCGGTTTTCCTGATCTCGGGCCTGACCATCGTCGGCTTCGTCTTCCTGACGCTCGCCTTCCAGCAATATGTCGGACCGCTCTTCTCCGGCCTGCGCGACTGGCTGACCGCGACTTTCGACTGGTTCTTCCTGGCTGCCGGCAACGTCTTCCTGCTGCTGTGTCTTTTCCTGATCGTTTCGCCCTACGGCAAGGTCCGCATCGGCGGGCGCGATGCCGTGCCGGATTATTCCTACTCCGGCTGGTTCTCCATGCTTTTTGCCGCCGGCATGGGCATCGGCCTGATGTTTTACGGCGTATCCGAGCCGATCTCCCATTACTCGTCCGCCGTCGCGGCGGATGCCGGAAGTCCGCAGAGTTGGGCGCCACTCGGCGGCGCGGCAGGAGATACAGCGACCGCTCGGCATCTCGGCATGGCCGCGACGATCTTCCACTGGGCCCTCCATCCCTGGGCGATCTATGCCGTCGTCGCGCTGGCATTGGCGCTGTTCTGCTACAACAAGGGCCTGCCGCTGACCATGCGCTCGATCTTCTATCCGATCTTCGGCGAGCGCGTCTGGGGTTGGGTGGGGCATGTGATCGACATACTGGCCGTCTTCGCTACGCTTTTCGGCCTTGCCACCTCGCTCGGCTTCGGCGCCGAACAGGCCAATGCCGGTCTCAACCATCTGTTCGGCGTGCCGGTCAATGACGTCTCCAAAGTCGTGCTGATCGTCGCGATCACGGCCGTCGCCCTGGCTTCGGTCGTGGCCGGGCTCGAAGCGGGCGTCAAACGTCTTTCCGAGATCAACATGATCCTCGCGGCGCTGCTGCTTGCCTTCGTCGTGGCGGTCGGGCCGACACTGGCCATTTTTACCGGCTTTTTCACCAACCTCTTCGAATACGTGCGCTACCTGCCGGAACTGTCGAACCCGTTCGGCCGGGCCGACGACAATTTCCGCCAGGGCTGGACCGCCTTCTACTGGGCCTGGTGGATTTCCTGGTCGCCCTTCGTCGGCATGTTCATCGCACGCATTTCGCGCGGGCGCACGGTGCGCGAGTTCCTCACCTGCGTGCTCATCATCCCCTCGTTGGTCTCCGTCTTCTGGATGACCGCCTTCGGCGGAACGGCGATCAGCCAGATCGTCAACGACGGCTACCAGGCCGTGGTCGATGCGCCGCTGGAGCTGAAACTGTTCGCCATGCTGGAAGCCCTGCCCCTTCAGGCGATCACGAGCTTCATCGGCATCGTACTGGTCATCGTCTTCTTCGTGACCTCGTCGGATTCCGGCTCACTCGTCATCGACACCATCACCGCCGGCGGCAAGGTGGACGCGCCGGTTCCCCAGCGCGTTTTCTGGGCAAGCTTCGAGGGCCTCGTCGCCATCGCCCTGCTGCTCGGCGGGGGATTGGGCGCTTTGCAGGCGATGGCGGTCTCCACGGGCTTTCCATTCACCATCGTCCTGCTGCTCGCCTGCTTCGCGATCCTCAAGGGCCTTGCCAACGAACCCCGCTAGAGACGTTAGAATCGAGACCCTGAAGCGCTCACGGGCGCTTCAGGAAGCTTGGGACACGGAGCAGGCCCTCGGCACATCGCGAGATTACTTATTCACACGGCATTCAGATCGAGCAGAAAACTCCGTTCAGACGGAAAGAGTAACCGGCTCTAGGACTTCAAGGCCAAAGCCCCGGCCGCTGCGATCATCGCACCACCGGCAACCCGCCGCGCGGCGGGCCGGTAGGGCCATCCGTGAGAAGCTCTGGCAATCGTGGCCGCGGTCATCGCATAAGCGATCTTTACGCCTGCTACGGCAATCAACGTGATGGCCGCGATCAAGGCGACATTGATGAACGTCATAGCGGTCAGATCGATAAACAAGGGAAACAGCGCTGCGTAGAAAAGGATGGCCTTCACATCGCCAAGCGTCAGCAGGATACCAGCGGCGAAGCTTATCCACAGGCCGCCCCCCCGACCATCCGCGCCGGCGCCATTGATCGCAGCAGTTTCGTTTCGCAGCAGGCTGATCCCGAACCAGAATAGATAGGCTGCTGCGGCGTAGCGCATCATGGCAAAAGAGACCCCCATCGCTTCGGTCATCGCGACCAGCCCGGCAACGGCGAAAGCGACGAAGATCAGGTCGCCCACGGCTATCCCGAGGGACGTCGCAATGCCATGGCGTACGCCACGGGTCGCCGAGCGGACGACAACGAGCGCCACACTGGAGCTAGGCAGAGCGGCCAGCGCGATCATGGCCAGGAAAAGCGACAGCGATCCCAAGAATGTCATAAGCATATCCTCCAGCCGATAGGCCGCAAACAAGGCGGCAGGTTAGGATCGCAGTGCCGTGCGTTGCAAGTTGCCGGCCTGAAGATGCACGGTGGATAGCGGCAATATCGTCTTTCTTTCCGGCTGGAGGCACAACCACGCGGATGTTAGGACGCAAATGGAGTACAGATCAACACGACCGAAGCAACGGCAGCCAAGATCATCACCGCGGCAGAGGCCCTGTTTTACGAACACGGGCTGCGCAGCGTTGGTGTCGATGCGATTGCCGAGCGCGCCGGCGTGACCAAACGCACCCTCTACAACCATTTTCAAAGTAAGGATGCTCTGATCGCCGCCTATCTGGAGGCCCGCGACAGCGCGACAGTGGAACGTTATCGCAACTGGCTGGGTGACCCCACCTGACCATTGCCCGAGCGCGTGGCGGGCATGTTCGCCGCCCTTGCAGAACACCCCCAAAACCCCAGGTGGCGTGGCTGCGGCTTTACCCGCGCGGCTGTCGAACCGGCCGGTCAGCCGGGGCACCCTCGATCCACTTAATAAGTTTGCTGCACGCGATGACGGCATCAGGCGCTGGCATAGTTCCACTCCAAAAGAGTGATTGGCCGTTAGAATGAAACTGCGATATCGAAGATCGACTTCTACCCAACGGGTTGGCGAGCTTGCAACCGCGATCGCTCGCGCCCAATTCTGCAGGTTGGCACTCTTTGTTCTGATGCAAGCGACGGGCAGATCGCAGGGATGGCATGCTTCCCAGGCAGACCGATCGCCTCGACATCGTCACAGCGCGCCGTCGACGATGACCATGGGGCGGCCACGCGAGCAAGCTTCGATCCGTGCGTCAACACGATAGATATCGCGCAGCATCGCCGGAGTGATCACGTCCGCCGTCGCACCGCTCGAAGCCATTTCGCCATCGGCGATGACGATCGTGTTTGTGCAGTAGCGGAGCGCGTGATTGAGATCGTGCAGCGCGATGAGCACGATCATACCGGTGCGAGCGGCAAGCCCGGCGACAAACTCGAGGACGTCGATCTGGCGATGCAGGTCGAGCGCGGAGGTCGGCTCGTCCATCAGCAGGACTTCCGGCTTGCGCACCAGCGCCTGCCCGAGGGAGACAAGCTGCCTCTGACCGCCTGAAAGGGCGTCCAGGCCGCGAAACGCAAGATCTTCGATGCGCAGCGCCTTCAGGATCACGTCGATCTCGAACAGTTCGTCGTCCTGCACACGCCAGCTTCCACCCTGTTTGGTGGCAAGCAGCAGCGATTCGTAGACCGTGAGCACGGCGTTCGAGCCGGTATCCTGCGGCATATAACAGATCGCCCGATCACCACGCGTCGCGTCGGAAAGCTGGACGACCCCGGGACCGGAAATCAGGCCGGCGATGCGCTTGAAAAGCGTCGATTTTCCCGCGGCGTTCGGCCCGATCACGGCCGTGGTCGCGCCGGGCGTCAAAAGCTCGATCGCCACCTTGGACAAAACCGTCGTGCGGCCATAGCTGGCGCCGAGGTCCTTCAGCACCAAGCTTACCATGCCCGCCTCCGGTTCGAGAAAATCAGGACGAAGAAGAAGGGCACGCCGACAAGCGCGGTGATGACACCGATCGGCAGGATGGCACCCGGGATCAGAACCTTGCTGACGACTGAGGTCGCCGAGAGCAGCAGCGCTCCGCAGATCATGGCGCCCGGCAGGAAGAAGCGCTGGTCCTCGCCAACGACCATGCGCGCGATATGCGGGCCGACAAGACCGACGAAACCGATCGTGCCCACGAAGGAGACGGGAATGGCGGCCAGCAGGCTGACGACGAGCATCGTATGAAGGCGCAGGCGGCGCACGTTCACCCCCATGCTTGCCGCCTTGTCGTCGCCGAGCCGCAGAGCCGTCAGCGCCCAGGCATTGCGGATGAAGAGCGGCAGCGTCACGACCAGGATGGCGGCGGTGACGAAAACCTTGCCCCAGGTCGCCTTGGTCAGGCTGCCCATCGTCCAGAACACGACGGCCGCCAGCGCCTGTTCGGAAGCAAGATATTCGAGCAGCGACAGGGCCGCGTTGAAGGTGAAGACCAACGCGATGCCGAGCAACACGATCGTCTCGACGGTGACGCCGCGCAGCGTCGAGGCGAAATGGATGAACAGCGCCGCCACCATGGCCATGACGAAAGCATTTACCGGCACCATGTACTGAACCGCGCCCGGAAAGATCGCGACGCCGCCGACAAGCCCCAGCGCCGCGCCGAAGCTGGCGGCGGCCGAAATACCGAGAGTGAAGGGACTGGCGAGCGGGTTCGACAGGATCGTCTGCATCTGTGCACCGGCGACAGAAAGCGACGCCCCGACCATCACGGCCATCAGCGCGATCGGCATGCGGATGTCCCAGATGACGACACGCAGTTGATCACCCGCCGTTTCAGGTGAGAAGAGCGCGGAAAGCACCTGCGAGAGGCTGTAGTTCGCCGGCCCCAGCGCCATGTCGATGGCAATGCTGGCCGCCAGCGCGACCGCAAGGCCGCTCAGGATGAGAATGCGCCGAAAGGCAAGGGCGCGATACTGATCGCGCCCCGTTACCTTCGTTTCGATCGCCGCAGCGCTCATTGCCTATTCACCCTTCAGCGAGACGAAATATCCCGGCTTGTAATCGAGCGGCAGGAAGCGCTCATGCAGTTCCTTGAAGGTCGCTTCCGGGTCTAGATCCTTGAAGAGGTCGGGGTGGAGCCACTTGGCGATCTGTTGTATCGCGACGAATTGGTAGGGATTGTTGTAGAACTGGTGCCAGATCGCGTGGATATTGCCGTCCTTGACCGCCTTGATGCCGGTAAAGGCCGGGCGCTTCGTCAGGTTTTCCAGCTTCCGGTGCGCCTCCGCGGCATCCGCGCCATAACCGACGCCGATCCAGTTGCCGCCGGGAACATAGCCTTCCCACATGCCGCCGGTGATGATGACCTGGTCAGGATTGGAGGCGATGATCTGCTCCGGATTGACCGCGCCGAACGTGCCGGGAATGATGTCCTTGGCCATGTTCGTGCCGCCGGCGAGCTCGACCATCTTGCCGAAGTTCTCGTTGCCGAAGGACATGCAGCAATCGTCGGAATATCCCCCTGCCCGTTCCATGAAGACGACCGGCTTTGCGGGATTGCTCTTCTCCAGGACATCCGTGACCTTCCTGATGGCATCGGCTCGGAAGGCAATGAAGTCCTCCGCGAGCTTCTCCTTGCCCATCAGCGTGCCCATGACGCGCATGCTCGGCTCGGTGTTCTCCATCGGCTTTTCGCGGAAGTCGACATAGACGAGCGGAATGCCGACCTTGGCGAGCTTCTCGATATAGCCGGCCTCTTCCGTCGCGGTCTTGGCGTCGACATTCATCAGGATGACGTCGGGCTTCAGGGCTACCGCCTGCTCGATGTCGAACGTGCCCTCCTTCATGCCGCCGAAGGTCGGCAGCTTGGCGATTTCCGGATATTTCGCGAGATAGGCGGCGTAGGATTCCGGATCGGCCTTCGGCAGGTCGTCGCGCCAGCCGACGACATGCTGGAACGGGTTTTCCTTGTCGAGGGCGGCGAGGAAGTAAATCTGCCGGCCTTCGCCGAGGATGACGTGCTTGACCGGCACATCGACTTCAACGTCGCGGCCCGTCACGTCCTTCACGACGATCGGCTCGGCCATAGTCGGAAGCGCGGTGGACAGGAGAAGGCCGAGGGCGAATATTGCCGACTTGCCTGAAAGACGCATGGGTTTCATCTCCAGTGAAAACTTCCGGCAGGTATTATTAGGCGACTTTCATAGTCAAGTTTTATCTTTTAGAAGCGTTCGAATCTGGAAATGAGGGCAACAACATGCAGAGCGAGCCAATGGCGGATGGCGCCAACTTCACGTTGCGTGATGAGATCAAGGCTTACTGGTCCGCCCGCGCGGCGACTTTCGACCAGTCGCCCGGCCATGAAATTTTCTCCGAAGAGGAACGGGCTGCCTGGCATGAACTCATCGAGCGGCATCTTGGCTGGGGCGCCGGCCGCAAGGCGCTCGACCTTGCCAGCGGCACGGGCGTGATCTCCCATCTAATGGATGATCTGGGCTATCGCGTCACCGGCATCGACTGGTCGGAAGCCATGCTGGAACGGGCGCGCGCCAAGGCGGCCTCACGCGGCCGCTCCATCCGCTTCCATCTCGGCGATGCCGAGAACACGCTCGAGGCAGACGACAGCTACGACGTGATCGTCACCCGCCATCTCGTCTGGACGCTGGTCGATCCCGAAACCTGTTTCCGCGAGTGGCTACGGGTCCTCAAACCGGGCGGCAAGCTGCTGGTCATTGACGGCGATTTCGTCAATGCGGGCCTTGCCGAGCGGCTGGTCAAGCGCCTTGCCACCCTCCTCGAGCGAACCGGCCTCGTCAAGCCGCAGGCCCCACACGCGCCGGCGATCATGGCCGGCACGCATGAGAGCATCCTGTCGCGTGTCTATTTTTCCGGCGGTGCGCGGGCCGAGCCCGTGGCACGCCTCATCGAAGAGGCTGGCTTCTCGCCAGTGACAATCGACACGAACCTTCGGCGAGTTCACGACGCGCAGGCAGTAAATCTCAGTTTCTTCAAAGGCGTGGCACGTGGGCTTCAGCACCGTTACGCAATCGTTGCGGAAAAATCGAAAGGTTAGAGTAACCGCGCCGCTCACAGTGACCTAAAAGGCTGTTACGAGTCGATCACAGCAGAGTTATCATTAGCCAAGTCAGCAAGACCATCACGACCTGGTACATCGATCCGGACGCGGAAGACTGAATGTCGGACGACGGGCAAGCCCAACCCTCATCGAACGGGAGCTGCGCGAAAGACAGTTCGTCCTACTCTGCCTCGACTTCAAGCCCATCGTGGAGGCGTATGAGATGGCTGGAGCTAAACCTTTCGGCAGGGCCGCAGGAATCGCGCGATGGCTCTAGAAATGGCGCGAGAACTGATTGCCACATTGATTTTGCTCTTGAGCGGAATCGAATCGGCGGCCGTACCGTTAAATGCTGACACGGCACGCGGGGCGCGCGAAGACGCAAAAGCGCATAGATCGCAATGACCGCGCCCCAAAAAATGACCAATCGACTTCCGATTAATCTTGCGAATCGCATAAGTGTGCGCTTATGTGACGGTATGATCGAGAACGACATATTCCGAGCCTTGGCCGACCCGACCCGCCGCGCGATCTATGAGAAGCTGGCAGAAGGCGGCATGAATGCCAGTGCCCTGCGCGAGGGCATGGAGATCAGCCAGCCGGCGATGTCTCAGCATCTCTCGGTCCTTCGGAGCGCGAAACTGGTGCGAGAGGAACGTCAGGGGCGTTTCGTGAACTATGAGGTCGATCCGGAAGGGCTCACCCTCATCGCTGAATGGCTGGAGAAGTATCGCGCCTACTGGCCTCAGCGCGTCGAGGCTCTCAAGGTATTGCTGAAGGATATGGACCAATGAATCATGGAAAGATCGAAGAGCAGAAAAATGGCATCGAACTTGAATATGAGCTCGACGAGCCGCCGCAAAAGGTCTGGCGGGCGATCAGCATTCCGGAGTTTCGGGAACACTGGCTGCCGAAGGAGGCACTGGCCGATCCCGAAGCGGACTCCGTCACGCCCGGCGAGGAAATCCGCTACAGGATGCGCGACAGTGCGCCGCCATTTCTTGAAAGCACTGTGACGTTCAGGATCGCCCCGAACGCGGTCGGCGGAACCAGTTTGCGCATCATCCACGAAATGACGGGCGCAAGGTTCGACCGGATGGCCACAGCGGCGGCCAACAACAACAGCCTACCCTTCATGCTCGCCGCTTGACGCGGCGGGATTTCCGCCAAATTCGGGAAAATGGAGTTCGCCGATGTGCGAAGCGATGCAACTCGTCCCCATGGTCATAGAACAATCCAGCAGAGGGGAACGGTCGTTCGACATCTACTCCCGCCTTCTGCGCGAGCGCATCATCTTCCTCAATGGCGAGGTGAACGATGCCGTTTCGGCACTGGTGTGTGCGCAGATGCTGTTCTTGGAGGCGGAAAGCCCGAAGAAGCCGATCAATCTCTATATCAATTCGCCAGGCGGGGTCGTGACCAGCGGCCTCGCCATGTATGACACCATGCGATACATCCGCGCACCCGTGCATACTCTGTGCATGGGCACCGCTCGCTCGATGGGATCGTTCCTGCTGATGGCGGGCGAACCCGGCCAGCGCGCCGCCTTGCCCAATGCCAGCATACTCGTCCATCAGCCGTCCGGCGGTTTCCAGGGGCAGGCGTCGGACATGCTCATCCATGTCGAGGAAATCCTGAAGACCAAACAGCGGATGACACGTCTTTACGCCGAGCATTGCGGACGCTCCTATGAGGAATTCGAGCGCGCGATGGACCGTGACCGTTTCATGACAGCGGAAGAAGCGCTTGAATGGGGTCTAATCGACCGCATCCTGGAACACAGCGAGGAACCTCCGGTCACGACCACGCCGCTAATCTGATATCCGCATACGCCGCCACATCGAGATTTGCGGACACGAACGGCAGATTGTGCAGCGCTTCCATCACCGCTGCAGCGTCCAGTCCGCGAAGAGAGACGATGTGAGTTCCAATGAAACGATCAGTTCGGCGAACACAATCAGCGCCCTTTTTCAAATCGTCCGGTGGATGGCCGCCCAGGCATAGGCGAATCCTGAGCGCCTGTCTGACCGACGCGACGGAGCCGCACTCCGATCATGGACGGCGGCGTGTTGATAGATAGATTGATGCGAGGGCCGGAACGTGCTGCTAAATGACGCGGTTTTATACTTATGACTGCTCGGCCGCCTTCGGCTCAAGAAATCGCCTGACCATCGCGGTCATGAGTTTTCTGCTCTCGTCAAAGCCGATGCCCGGCACCATCAGCGGCAGCATCGGGGCGGCGTCGACGATCGCAATCAGCATCGCGGCGGTGTGTTCAGGGTCCAGACCGCGATCGACCTCGCCTTTTGCCTGACCTGCCCTCAGGGTTTGCGCAAGCAGTTTCCTCACTCCTGCGGTGTTGTCGGCAAGAATGTCGCGGACGCGATCGTTGCGGCCGGCTTCAGCCAGGAGTTCGAATAGAATGCGGCAATGCGCCGTGTCGTCCCAGCTCGACATACTCCAGATTTCCGACAGCAGCACCGTCGCCACATCCCCTGTCTCCTGTCGACCAAAATAGGTGTGCAGCGTCGAAAGATATTCGTCTGCCATCTGCTCGATGATCGCATCCTTGCTGGGGAAGTAGTGGTAGAGGTGGCCCGGACTCATCCCCGCTTCCTTGCAGATCATCGAGATCGAGGCACCCTGCAGCCCATATCGCAAAAAGCAGCGATGGGCTGCGTCCAATATCTCCTTCCTCTTTCCTTCATGCTGCTCCGGTACACGTACGCGGCCCATATGCCCTCCTAAATAGAGCGATCGATCGATCTATCTTGACGACCTGTCAAAATTTCGAATAATTAGAGTTGCTGTTCAATCTATTATAGAAGATGCCGCGCGTCCAGTTCAATCGGATCGAGGCGGCCGCATCTCCTTGAAGGGGTATCATGAATAAAACCGTCCTGTCGTACAAAGCCGTTGTGGCGTGGTTGCTCACGGCGTTCTTCCTGTTCGGTGCCTGCGGAAATACGTTCCTATCTGCCGATTACGCCGCCGCTTATGCCCGTTGGGGCTATCCAGGCTGGTTCCATTACCTGACCGCTCTCTTAGAGCTTTGCGCGGCGTTGCTCCTGATCGGACACGGGACCCGTCTTTACGGTGCAACTCTGGGCGCCATCGTCATGGCGGCGGCGACCCTGACCACCCTTGTCCATGGTGACTACGACCATTCCACAGCGCCGGCAATTGTCCTTGCCGTTTCCCTTCTCGTGGCAGTCTTTAACCTGCCCGCGCGCAGCCAAGTCGCCTGAAACATTTCCTCGGGAGCTACCACATGACACAGCCAACCATGCAGGCGGGTGCAGAAGAGCGCGCAGAATCGGGCAACAACACATGGGCCGATCTTCTGGTGGCCCGCCATCTTGCCATCCTCACCGTTCTTGCCAGCGGCGTTCTCCTTTACGCTATGAACCTTTACTTTACGGCAGCGCTGATGCCCTCGATTGTTGCGGAGATCGGCGGTCAACATTATTATGCATGGGTAACGACGTCTTTCGTCGTCGCCGCCATCGTCGCCTCGCTCTTCGTTAGCCGCGTCCTGGACTGGAAAGGGCCAGGGACGGCCTATGTTCTTGGCCTCATCGCATTTGCGGTCGGGGCAGCGGGTAATGCCGCAAGCCCAAGTATGGAATTGCTGATTCTGGGCCGTGTCGTTCAGGGCCTTGGCGGGGGCCTGCTGGCAGGTCTCGGCTATGCGGTAATTCGGTCGGCCCTGCCCGAACGTCACTGGGCGCGCGCAACCGGCGCCGTGTCGGCAATGTGGGGCATCGGCACGCTGTTCGGTCCGGCGCTCGGAGGCGTTTTTGCCGAGCTTGGTCTGTGGCGCTGGTCCTATGGCGCTCTCGCGCTTGCCGCACTCGCCTTCGCGGTTCTTGCGCAGCGTTCCTTTGGCGGCATGGCCGGATCTGGACATCGCACGACCGTGCCTGTGGCTTCACTTGTCCCCCTCATCCTGGCAATCGTCGCGATAAGTCTCAGCTCGGTCGTTCCGATCGGATGGCCTACATTCGCCATGATCGGAGTGGGACTGGTGCTTCTGGCGCTGTTCGTCATTGTAGAGCGCCGCACCCGCGATACGATCCTGCCGCACGTCACATATCGGCGCGGCAATTCGCTGAAATGGGTCTACCTCACGGTTGCCACACTCAGCGCCGGCGTGATGGTCGAGACATTCATTCCGCTGTTCGCGCAGAAGATCGCCGGACTTCAACCGCTTGTAGCCGGTCTTCTCGGCGCGGTCCTTTCACTCGCCTGGGTCATTGCGCAATTGTTCGTCGTTTCGATTTCGTCGGAGGCCGGCAGGCGGCGTGCCATCCGTCTGGGCCCACTCCTCTTAACCGGCGGACTCATCGCCTACGGACTGTTGCAGGTCCAGGGCGCCGATATTGCCATGGTCGCGATCTGGGCTGGGGTTCTGGCCATAGCCGGCGCCGGCATCGGACTAGCATGGCCGCTGCTCGGCGTTGCGGCCATGAGCGCGACGCGCGATCCCGCCGAAGGAGGAAAGGCCGCCGCGGCCATCACCACCACGCAACTCATCGCGTTCTCCGTCACCTCGGCCCTCTCGGGAACACTGATGACCGCTGGTGGCGAGGCCGTCGTCGACGCTGCCCGTTACGTCATCCTCGGTATCTCGCTTCTTACCCTTGCCGGTATCCTTACAGCCGGTATCGCGACGAGGCGATAGGGCATCATGCCCCTCCGCTGGTGGATTCCGTTTCCGCGGAGGGGCTATTGCAAGGAAGAGAGATGGCAATGGAAAAACAGAACACCAAGAACAGCCTGACAGTCGGAGACATTTGCCCGCCGCAGCGGCATCGCCGTCTCAACAGTGCATTTCTACAAGGTGAAAAATTGCTCGTCCGTCACAAGCGCGGAATTTGAATCATGCGTGGCAGAGAGCTTTCGCGCCTTCTCGGCCATTCTCCGACCCAAGATAGACATTACTCAGCTTCGGCGCCCCCCTCCTTCAGCCGTTCACGCGCCGCGTATGCCAAGCTCCCCAGAAAAGGCTGGAAAAGAATTTGCTTGGCGTTTCGAAGCCAGCTTCAGCGAGGAGGTTTCCCACCCGTTCTTCTGATTCCGGCGGAGCAGCGCCGCTCATAATCTTGTTGAGCTTTCGCTGAACCTCATCTTTGTCCGCCCCGCCCATGCGCCAGCGGTTTGCCCACGCCGCCAGCAATAATGGTTCAGAAGCATAATTTCTGTAGTTCCCGGCAAGGATCAGAGACGCTCCTGGTCGCAAACGCATAGCGATTTCGTCCAGGAGCGTTTCCTTGCCGACGTCGTCCGGAATATGATGCAGGACACCTATCACGAGCGCCGCATCGAAAGTGGTTTCGGGCGGAACGGCCAAGAGGTCGCCATAGACAAAGGTCACTCGTGAGCTAAGACCAGCCGCCTCGATCTGCGCTCTGGCAAGGTCAAGCATCGGCGTGGACGGATCGACTGCGACAAAGCTCCAGCCGGACTCGAGACCCGCTGCTGCGAGCACTTCTCCCCCCGTGCCGCCAGCGCCGACGACCAGCACTTTAGCATCTCGGCGCTCCGGATGTGCGGCAGCCAGGATGCAGGCCGAGAGCTCATGGCAGGCGTCATAACCAGCAAGCGCGATCCGCGCCTGGCGGGCGTATTCCTCTGCCCGGGACGCATCGAATTTTGAATGTGAACTCTGTTCCACGACGATATTTGCCTTCCCTGCACGAGGTGATTATCCGCTTCAGGAAATGATAGGAGATTTTAAAACACCCAAGAGGAAATTTTCATGACTGAAAATCCCGAAACGAAGCAAAAGCATGACCGGTTGTTTGCTTTTCTCCAGGCATTTCCGCTCGAAGCACACCCGAGCGATACGATTGAATCCGCAAACCTGCTCATCGCGGCGATCCCGGATGCACAACATCCGACACACATTTTCTATCGTCCGCGCACTGGAGGGTCTCTCGGCACCATGGTGCTGCTTGCGACCGCCAGCCTCGATTTCGGCGGTCATTGTAATCCGCTGGTCGATGCGCTTCCGCAAGAGATCGTCTTTGAGCTTGCCGCGGAACCGCAGCTCGCTGCGCTCTCGGAACTCTTTATGACCGAGCGATCCTTCTCGCGATGCGGCAGCGGATTTATCGGCAAGCGGCTGAGCGAGATCCTCGTCATCTATGCGATCCGGCGCGCCATTGCCGAGGGAACGGTCACCGCAGGTCTTCTAGCAGGCCTTGCGCATTCGGAACTTCATGCCTGCCTCGTTTCCATGCACGACGATCCCACTCGCCCGTGGCGCGTTAAGGAGCTGGCGGAGCTTTCCGGCATGAGCCGAAGCCGGTTTATGAGGGAGTTTGCCGAAACCGTGGGGCGTCCCCCGCTTGCCTATCTGGCGAGATGGCGCCTCACATTGGCGCAGCTTATGTTGTCCAAGGGGTACAGTGTCAAGGTGGCTGCCGGACGCGTCGGCTTCGGCAGCGCCTCAGCCTTGTCGCGCGCCTTCTCGCGTCACTTCGGATACGCCCCGAGCGAAATCGGAAAACATCATCGGCCACTGCGGACACAATAAAGCAGCATTAATCGCGCCGGAAACCAATGATCGCTTTGTCCGTGTGGACGTCATTCGTGCTGATGGCCGCTGGCGACTGCTCACCACTCGATTGCGACCTGGCCTTGCCGGTGCTCGCCAATCGGCCAGGCGTTCATTCGGTTCGGCGAAGACGTCTCCAAGGTCGAGCGAGACCGCGATATGTGATTTGCCCTCGACGACATCCCATACGCGGCGCTCCACCTCGACCTCGAATAGGCGCCAGCAATGGGGACATCCTGGGTATCTCTTGCTGCCATCCAGCGGGCGACAACATCCCGCTTGATCGTTCGGCCCAGCTTTTCGCTCTCTTAATCCATGGTGGAGTTTATCGCGCTTCGCGTTCACATTCGCCGGCTTCTTCAGCACAAACGTCTTCGCGCCACGCGAGGGCGCGCATCGACAGAAGGATCAATGCGGTTCAAATCGCTTGAGCATTTGCCTCAGTTGATCATTTTGAAGCCGGAGCTTCACTGCCAGTCGGGACCGCAGCTCCGTGATCTCGCTGTCCAGCGCCGCCATGGGGTTTGCCTGGATTGGCCCGGCCTGCTTCGCCAAAGCAACGTCCAGTTCCGCATCCCTGGCGTGATCCGGCACTTTCGCCCTGGTTTTCCGATGGATTTTCGGCGATGCCTTGCGCTGAGAATTTCGACGTTCGGCGCCCACGGTGCCTGTAGCGCGGTCCGGGGCCAAAGCAGGGACTTCACCGGCTGGCGTCACGTAAGCGACGTCTGCCGCGATTGCCGGCGGTGGCTCCTGACGATCCCCGGTTTCGATCTTGCCAGCTTGCGATGCCGCCGATGATTCTCGCCCAGGTGCAGGCTCGCCTTCGTTCGATGTTTCAGACGCGGTGGAATGGGCTCCAAGCGCACCGGCATTGTCGAGAATCCCGATGGGGCTGGCCTGGTCAACATGACGTTGATCCGCAGTCATGCCCCGAGACAGCAATCCGGTGAGAAGTTTCCAGGGCGACTTTACCATCGCTTCTCAACTCCCATCTTGACGTACGCTCCGGTAACCCACCGGGAAACGGAGACCCCCATGCAGCCGCCGAGCAACATCGCGCTGAAGCGAAAGGCCGGCCTGGCAGCCGACCAATCCTCCGACATCAGCTCAGTCAAGGCCGAGACGTTTGCGAAGGTCCGCGTTCTCGGTGCGGAGCTTTTCCGCGAGCAGCTTCCGCAGTCGCCGATTTTCCTGCTCGAGCTGGAGCAAATCCTCCATTTTCTCACCGGCAGCTGTGACAGGCGAGACAGCCTGCTGGGCGGAATCGACAACCTGATCGACAGCAGCCTTGGCTTTGCGCCCGCCTCGGCGAGCTGAGGGCTTCATCTCCGCTGCGACGCTTTTGCTACCCCTCTTTGCCCGGGCTTTCTTGACGGCCGGTGCTTCGACCGAAGCATCCGAAGATGCAGTTTCCGACACTGCGCTCTTGGCACGCGGGCCACGCTTCCTGGGCTCCGGCGTTTTCGACAGAGCAGTTCCGGTTTCAGTGGACGTCGGTTCGGTTACGCTTGTTTCGTCGGCCATTTGTTCCTCCGGAGGAAAGTTTGATGTTGGCTTTTGCTGAAGATCTGCTGTCAACGCGGGTGCGCGCGGTGCCTCGTCTCCCGCTGCATCCGAACCTGCGGGAGACCCGCCAAGCCGAGGGGCCTCCACGTTGTCGTCGTGCTCGGCGAACTGGCGCAAATCGACGCTACCCCAGATCGAATTGGATTGCGGCACGGGTTTTCGACGTACACCCTTGTACTCAACGACAAAGTTCTTTTGTGGCTTTTTCAAATGTTCGAGGCTCCAGGTGCGCTCATTTCGTCATGCGCAGAGAGATTGTCGCGCATAAAAACGCAAAGTCCGGCTCTGCACAAGGTGGGGCTAGCCGAGGCGTCCCGGGGCTGACGAAGGCGATGGACCAGAAAGTGGTCACGCGCAGCGGCCTCGTGCGAACGATCCAAGAGAAGGCATTATTCTGCGATTACCGCATTGAGTTCTTGAACGCTGAGGCGTAATTCCGACTGGGGCGAAGATGGAAGAGGTTCTGAAAAAAGGCAGCTTTACAATCGGCGAAGTTCTTCGCTTTCGCGGCTCCCACGCTGAAGCTCGCGCCTCCGACATTCTACTCCACACGCGACATCGGCCAAGCAATTCGCCATCAGCCGGCGCATCCGTGAGGCAATCGATATTCTGGGGTCAGAAGGAGCCGGGCATTCCGCAAGCGATGCCGCTCATCACCATCTTTCCCGCTTCACGTGACGACGCTGACCTGCCAGGGAACGAACTCGTCCTGACCGTAGCCGAAGAGCTCGCTCTTCGACGGCTTGCCTGACGCGCAGTCGAGGATCATCTGGAATATCTCCTGTCCGAGCCCTTCGATGGTCGCGGTGCCGTCGATGATCGTGCCGCAGTTGATGTCCATATCCTCTTCCTGGCGGTTCCAGGTCGCGGTGTTGGTCGCAAGCTTGAGGGAGGGCGAAGGCATGCAGCCGAAGGCGGAACCGCGGCCGGTGGTGAAGCAGATCAGGTTTGCCCCCGAGGCCACCTGACCGGTGGCCGAGATCGGGTCGAAGCCGGGGGAATCCATGAAGACGAAGCCGCTCGCGGTGACCGGCTCGGCATATTGATAGACCCCGTTGAGCGGCGTGGTGCCGCCCTTGGCGACCGCGCCGAGGGACTTTTCCAGGATGGTGGTCAGCCCGCCGGCCTTATTGCCGGCCGACGGATTGTTGTTCATCTCCGCCCCGTTGCGGGCACAATATTCCTTCCACCATTCGATACGATCGATCAGCTTTCGGCCAACCTCCTCGCTGCAAGCGCGGCGCGTGAGGAGGTGCTCCGCGCCGTAGACCTCCGGCGTCTCGGAAAGGATGGCCGTGCCACCGTTCTTCACCAGGAGATCGACGGCCGCGCCCAGCGCCGGGTTGGCTGTGATGCCGGAATAGCCGTCCGAGCCGCCGCATTGCAGACCGACGACGATGTGCGAGGCAGACAGCGGCTCGCGTTCGACGTCGTTGATCGCCGGCAGCATCGCCTTGATCTGCTCGATGCCATGCTGGATGGTCTTGGCCGTGCCGCCCTGCTCCTGGATGGTGAAAGTGCGCAGCCCCTCGCCGGCGGCAAGGCCACGCTCGGCAAGGATGTCGGAAATCTGGTTGGCCTCGCAGCCGAGGCCGATCATCAGCACGGCGCCGAAATTCGGGTGCACAGCATAGCCGGCAAGCGTTCGGCGCACCATCGCCATGCCTTCGCTGCGCGTGTCGACGCCGCAACCGATGCCATGGGTGAGCGCTACCACACCATCGACATTCGGAAAATCCGCAAGCACCTCGGGGCGCAGGTCGCGCCGGAAATGATCGGCGATGGCGCGCGCCACGCGGGCGGAACAGTTCACGCTCGTCAGGATGCCGATATAGTTGCGCGTCGCCACGCGGCCATCGGCACGACGGATGCCCATGAAGGTCGCGGGCTCGGCGGCCATCTCGACCGGCTCGGCCGCGCTACCGATCGCGAAATCGTGCTCCACCTCCGTCATGACGAGATTGTGCACATGGATATGGGCGCCAGCCGGAATGTCCGCACTCGCCGCCCCGATGATCTGGTTGTACTTGCGCACCGGCGATCCGGCCTTCAGGTCGCGCACCGCGACCTTGTGCCCCGCGGGGATATCCTGAAGCGTGGCAATGCCGAGATCGGGCAGAACGGTGCCGGCGGGGATCGCCTTGGCGGCGATCACGACGTCGTCTTCGGGGCGCAGGCGGATGATGGTCGAGATGGACATGGAATTTTCCGGAAACGATGCGGGGATGGTCCCGACCCGTTTAAGGGCCGGGACCGAACGGTTAGTTGAACGAGGCCATGTCGTCGGGCAGGGCAACGCCGTGATAGGTCTTGTAGACCTCGCGCAGCTTGCCGCTGGCGAGGTTGTCCGTGACCCACTGGTCGAGCCAGGCCTTGAATTCGGGCTCGTTCTTGCGTAGGCCGATGCCGAGCGGGAAGGTCTTGAGCGTCAGTTGCGGCTCGATCTTCTTGTCCGGGTTAGCGGCATTGACCGGAACGAGCAGCGAGGGGGCGACGACATAGACGTCCTGCTGGCCGGAAACGACGGCGTTCGTGGCGGTGGCATTGTCGTCGTAGCGCACGACGGTGATGTTCAGCCCCTCGTCCTCGGCGACCTTGGTGATGATCTGGTCGTTGGTCGAGCCGCGCGTGACGGCAACTTCCTTGCCTTCGAGATCCTTGAGCGCGGAGACCTTCAGACCGCCGGTGGTGGCGACAGCCGACTGGATCACGGCATAGGGATTGGAGAAGTCGATCGTCTTCTTGCGCTCGTCGGTGATCGAAAAGCTGGCGATGACGGCATCCACCTTCTTCGTCATCAGGTAGGGAATGCGGTTGGCCGGCGCGACGGAAACGATCTTCAGCTCCACGCCGAGGTCCTTGGCGAGAAGCTCCGCGGTCGCGACGTCGGAACCGACCTGCTTCATCTCTCCGTCGACCATGCCGAAGGGCGCCTGGCCGAGGTCGACACCGATCGTGATGGTTTTTGCAGCCTTGATGTCGGCGAGTTGGTCGGCGCTGGCCGTCACGGCGCTGACGCCGAGGGCGGCAAGCGCGATGAGAGACGTCATGTATTTCGAGATACCCATTTTTTCCTCCGGGTTTGGGATGATGGTCGAAAGCCGGCTGGCCTGCTGCCTAGAGGCCGTTACCAACGAATTGCGCGAGTTCGGGGGTGGACGGCGCTTCGAGCATGGCGCCCGGCCCCTGTTCGTGGATGCGGCCCTTGTGCATGAAGATCACCGTGTCGGCGACGCGGCGGGCAAAGGACATTTCATGAGTGACGAGCACCATGGTCATGCCCTCGCGGGCGAGATTTTCCATGACACGCAGCACCTCGCCTGTCAGTTCCGGATCAAGTGCCGATGTCACCTCGTCGAACAGCATCACCTTGGGCTGCATGGCGAGAGAACGGGCGATCGCCACGCGCTGCTGCTGGCCGCCGGAAAGCTGCTCGGGATAGGAATGGAACTTCTCCGCAAGACCGACGCGCGAAAGGACCTCCATGGCGCGGTCGCGCGCCTCGCCTTTCGCCGACCTCTTGACCCAGCGCGGCGCGAGCATGACGTTCTGCCCGACGGTCAGGTGCGGAAAGAGGTTGTAGCTCTGGAACACCATTCCGACGTCGAGATGCAGTTCGCGCAGCAGGCGCTTCTCGAGCCTCGTGCCGAGCCTGTGCGAACAGATGTCGATCTCGCCGCTGTCGATAGTCTCGAGGCCATTCATGCAGCGCAGCGCCGTGCTCTTGCCCGAGCCACTCCGGCCGATCAGCGCCACGACGCTGCCCGGCTGGACGTCGAAGGAGATGCCGTCGAGGACCTGCAGCGCACCGAACGACTTCGACACATTGGTCAGCTTAACGATTGGAGACATTGAGGCGATCCTCCAGCTTTCGGCTCCACCAGGCGAGCGGGAAGCACATGACGAAGTAAAGGGCGGCGACGAGCACGAAGACCTGGAAGGGCTGGAACGTCGAATTGTTGATGAGCTTGCTGGTATAGGTGAGGTCGGCGACTCCGATGACCGAGGCGAGCGAGGTGTTCTTGACCACCTGCACCATGAAACCGACCGTTGGCGGCGTGGAGAGGCGGAGCGCCTGCGGCACGATGATGAGCCAGAAGCGCTGCGCATCGGAAAGCGCGAGACATTCGGCCGCTTCCCACTGGGTCTTCGGCACGGACAGGATGCCGCCCCGCCAGATCTCACCGAAATAGGCGCTGGCATAGATAACGATCGCCAGGCAGGCGGCAGCGAACGGCGGCAGGTCGTAGCCGAGCAGCGACAGGCCGAAATAGGCCAGCATCATCTGGATGAGCAGCGGCGTGCCCTGCACGATCTGAACGTAGAGGAAGGAGAGATTGCGCACGATCCGGTGGCGCGAAACGCGCGTGACGGCGACGAGGAGGCCGATAACGCCGCCGCCGGCGAAGGCGACGAGGGCAAGCCCCACGGTCCAAAGCGCCCCGACGAGAAGGGCCTGTATCTGGAAGGTCGTCAACATATCTGTCTCCTCAGAGCGGCGTGCCGAGACGGCGAAGGCGAGGGAACACCAGCCGGGCGATGAGCCAGAAGGCGCCGCGCACGGCCACCGCGAGCAGGATGTAGAGCACGGCCACGACGAAATAGATTTCGAAGGAGCGGAAGGTGATCGAGTCGATGCGTGCGGCGATAGAGGTCAGTTCCTCGGCCGAGATCTGCGAGACGACGCTGGTCGTCAGCATGATCAGGATGAACTGGCTGGTGAGCGCAGGATAGACGCGCTCGGTCGCCGGCGGCAGCACGATCATGGCAAGTGTCTGCAGCCGCGACAGGCCGAGACACTGCGCCGCCTCCAACTGGCCCTTGCGGATCGATTCGATGCCGGCCCGCATGATCTCGCAGGTATAGGCGCTGATATTGATGACGATCGACAGGATCGCGCAGACATTCGCGCTCAGCTTCAGGCCGAGCGAGGCGAGGCCAAAATAGATGAGAAACATCTGGATGAGGAGCGGCGTGTTGCGGATCACCTCCACGTAGACGCCGCAGGCCCGCCGTATCCAGACGCTGTGCGCGGTCCTGCCGACGGCGAGCACCGTGCCGAGCAGGAAGCCGAGCGCGATCGTGAGCACCGACATCCTGATCGTCAGCCAGAGCCCGCGCAGAAGCTCGGGCCAATAGTCCGACAGGAAACTGAAATCGAATTCATAGGCCATCGGCCGGTTATCCTCCACGTCTGCCCGCGGCTGGAAGGCCGCCCACGCTGTCGCGTCGATGCGCGGCCGCCACGTGCCCGCCCCTCCCGAGCGTTGGGCGGGCTTATAGCATCGCGGCTCTAATTGTTCAATATACGAGACATTATCCCATATTATGGGAAATCCTATTAAATTATCGCCTTAGAGAGTTGATTTCTCTCACATTATGCATACTCTTTCCAAATCTGACCGGAGGACCACATGGAGAAAAGCGAAGAAATCGTGCAGGGAACGCAATCGCTCGCGCGCGCATTTTCGGTGCTCGACGCCGTAGCCGACGGCAATGGGGACCTCGCCTCCATCGGCCGCGTCCTAGGCACCAGTCGCAGCACCACGCACCGGCTCGTCTCCTTCCTCCAGCGCAGCGGCTTCGTGCGACATGTGGACGGGCGCGGCTATGTGCTCGGCGCAAGGCTGATCGAGCTCGGATCTGCGGCCCTGGCGCAGATGCCGCTGACCAGCGTCGCCCGCCCCTTGCTCGAACGCCTCTCGCAGCAGACGGGCGACACCATCCATCTGAGCGTCCGCGACGGCGACGAGATCATGTATGTCGACAAGATCTCGGGAAACAAAGGCCTTGAAATGCGTTCCCGAGTTGGCCTTCGAAAGCCGATCGCCATCACCGGAACCGGCAAGGCGCAGATGCTCGACCTGCCTGAAAAGGAGTGGAACCGGCTCTATGCACTCGCGCAGATCGCCATTCTATCCGATGAGATGCCCCCGCCCGGCTTCCTGCCATGGGAGGAATATGTCGCGGCCATGCGGGAATATCGTGCCCGCGGCTATACGATGGAAGTCGAAGAGAACGAGGCATCGATCTGCTGTGTTGCAGCTCCGATCAGGGGAGCGCGGGGCGAGATCGTCGCCGGGCTCAGCATTGCCAGCACCCTACCGTATATGACGCGCCAGCGTCTGACGGCCCTCGTGCCGCTCGTGACCTCTTGCGCGGAGGATATTTCCCGCGAGCTCGGCTTTACGAGAAAATGATCGTTCAAAGATGCTGTCGGTGCGGACCCTGCTCCTCACAAAAGCATTCAATCGGCTCACGAGCTTCCGAGGGACAGAGCTTCTTCCGATATTGAAGTACTACGCACCACAACGACTTTCGATTCGGCGCCCAGATTGGGAATGACGGGACCGAGGCGCTTCCTGGTAAGCCGGACCCAATCCCACCACAGGAATTGCTCGTCACAGGGTCGGCATTGCTTATGGTGAGATCACTTGAAGACATTACCGATGCAAGCTCTTGAAGGGATGTGAACCTGAGACCCTGCTATTTCGTTTTTTGCTCTGTGCCGGATTATCTAATAGATGCAAGATCTTGATCCGTCCTAAGTTGGGATCAGCGCCTTTATTTGGTGATGCCTGTTACGTGTCGTGAACTGACACACGGCCCATTGTTTGTGAACGCTGATTATCAGAATAAGATAGGGCATGAACGACAGAGAAGCACTTCCAGATATTGATATCGCCGCAGGTCAAGATCGACTCACATTCGTAAAACGGATGGTCTCCATCGCGGAGTCCGAGTCGGGGGTGACTGTCGAACTTCATCAAGATACGTTCGGCAATGAAGGACTGCATTTCGCGAATTTCCTTCTACCGGGATTTTCAGAGAATATACGATCAGGCGGGCAACTTATTGTCCGACCCGGAGAGGCTAGAATCCTCATAGAAATGCGGTCGGCCGATTGGCAAACGGACCATCCGACCAGGAACGAATATATAGCTTTCTGCAAAGAGGTATTCGGACCGCTTTTACGTGCCTACAACAAAGCCTTCGGCACGCATTATAGGATGCGGGTCTCGCGACCGCGTGCTGACTATCAGTTGCCTCCGCAATCGAAGCGTCTGTTCGAGCGGTTTTCGATCTTGGCCAACACGCGTACACTGCATCCATTGGATTGGGAGAGGTTTTACCTATTCGTCCGCAACAGCCGGAAGGAGTTGCCCGAAGGCGCGCTTCGCCCGCTTCTGATACAAAAAGGGTTTTCCTCGGAAATGGCTCAGATGCTCAGCGAACTGTATTATCATCTTTGGCGCTTTAAACGGCTAAAGTTTTAGGCGTAGCCGGATATTCGGTCCGAGTTGCATCGCCGTATGTCACCTCCAACGAATTTAAGTCGCGATAGCCTAAAGCTTCAGCAATGTGGCTATGAGAAATCCGGCCTTATCCGTGTGGAGACCTGATAGGAAACATATCTTCGCCGTGATGGTGTAAGCGGGTATGATGCAGGCGGCATAACCATCGAACGACGAGAGGCTCGTCATAATGATCGTGATGCGCGTCAACTCCTTCAGCCCCACAAACTTCGCATGTCTGCTTCGCCAGATTCCCTGCCTTGACAGCTCGCTGCACGGCAAGATGAGCATCGTACTTAACCGGGTTTGCTCGGCGCCAGTGAGCTTGACGGGTATTCGTTTTTAGCATCCGCATATTCTCCTCGACACTATGTAGCCACAAGCTCGGCGAGCTTGTCGGCCACGCCGGACATCGTGTCTTCTTCGGTGCTTAGACCGCTTCGCGAGGCCAAAAGAGGACTGACATTTCGCAGAGCTTCATATGTCGTGTTATGCACGATTGGCACGAGCTGTTCTGTCGCCAACAGAGCTGAAAGCTCTTTATCTGCGACCCCTGCTGCTGGAAGGCGACGGAGCAATGCAGGCGTTACGAGAACGATACCTACGCGCGATTTCGCCAGTCCTTTGTCAATTTCCCGAAGCAACGAAGTACCGAGAGCGACGTCTTTCTCGCTGAACCAGACTGATACACCGCGTGCTTCAAGCAGGTCGTGTAGCGTCTTGGCATCCTCCTGACGGTCGTCCCACGCATGACATAGAAAAACATCGCGGAGATCGGGAAGCTCCGCTCGGACTTCTGCAGTCTGACGTATTGGCGTGAGCGCTCGCACTTCCGTGGGGGTGTACAATACAGATGAACCGGCCTTCGACCATTTCGCACGGACACGACCGGATCCGCCACCTCCGCCTACTGATGAGGGACGGTAAGGTGCCGTGTAAGAGGGGGAGGAACCGTAGCCGCTGTCGTAACTGCTATAACTGCTATAACTGCTGTAGCCACGATAACGGCCGCTTCCACGGCATGCCGGACAATTCGCTGCGGCACTCGCTGAGCGATGCCCTTCAACTGGCGCTGTGCATCGAGCCATTGGGAATATTCCTTCGAATGAATGTAGCGTCTAGCTATCTTTGATCGTCGTGCGCGGATTGGCTTTCCCGTATCTCGTGGATACGAAACGACCGGATATGGCACTTCGATATGTACCACCTGTACTACCGCCGCCTTTTGCCTCTCGAATCGTCGTTCGTGGACTGGCCAGTCCGTGTTTGGTTGTGACAAATCGTCCGCTGATTGCGCTGCGGAAATTGCTTCCGCCGCTTCTACTTTTCGCCATCTTTAGCTCCATTCGATCGAACGTAGGATTCGGGTTGTTCCCAACGTACGGCGTGAGGGTGTCAAAAACTGTCACCCTCACGCTGCGAGGCGTGCCGCCGTCGTTGCTACGTTCGAGCCCTCGGAACCATTTTACGGCAGAGCGTCAAAATCGCTTCTGCGATGCTGTTCGACTAGAGTGCGCAGACCTTCGGGAGCGATGATTTCAACGGCATTCCCCCATTGATAAAGATGCCAAGCCATTTCAAGCCAACCGGCGGCCTTAAAGCGCACGATCAGGCTTCCATCATCCTGTAGTTCCACTGTTTGTTTCGGGTGGAAGGAAAACTCGGCCGCTCTTGCTGCGGCATGCGGAGCAAAACGCCAAATGACTTCGTCATACTGCTTTGGGTCTTGGTAGACGCCGAATGATTTTGCCGCGTAATCTTCCAGCGAAAAGCCTGGCGAGAGGCTGAAGCTCTCATCGAGAGTCTGAGCGCTTAGGATCTGGTCCATACGAAAGTTAAGCATATCTTCGCCGCGGGCCGGCTGGCGCGCCACAAGATAACTGCGGTGCCCGAGAAGGAGCCCGTGCGGTTCGATGATCCGTTCAGGTTCATCTTGGCTTCGATAACGTAGCCGCAAGCGCAATGGTCCGCGTAGTCCCTCGATTACCGCGTCAAGAACCGCAGGTGCCAAGTTGACGCGTGGACCGGGGCGAGTAACTGAGCCCATGGCTAGGAGGACCGCCTCGACATCTGCCTCGGTGCGCAAAGCATCTTTTGGCGTCAAACGCGCTAGCAAAGCGTCGCGCAAATCATTCAGGGCAGCAGTGTGGCGAAGACGGCCATCGCCGCGCGCTGATCTACTTGCGATCTCGAGGGCCTCGATCGCAGTTTCCTGGCGGATCTGGAGTCTGTCGAGTGCCGGGTCGGCAACACGCCATCGCCGGCGCCGATCGGGACCGTCCACGACCTCGACGTTGATGAAGACGGTCTCCAGCGCTTCTGTCATGCGTTGCGCTGTTCGATGCGAAACTCCGAACTCCTCACAGATTTCATCGAGGCAGATCCCGGTTCGCCTAGTTGCAGCCAGCCGGGCCAGTCGGATCAGATCTTGAGCCTTGGAGTGTGACATGGGCATTCCCGCGGGCCGGTTGTGATGCACAACTCGCTTTAGTGCTTGAAGGTATTCTCACGATGCCATTTCAGAAATTGAGGATGAGGTCGCTCATGGATACCTGCCGGCACGATCGCTCTTCCGGTTCTATTGATGAGGCCTTGGATGCTGTCGCGGTCGTTTGCGTGACGCGAAACCAGAACCTCGAGATCGTCCGACAAGCCGATAAGGCCGCGATCGAACATCCAGTGTGCAGTTCCGGAAAGCGCAATGCCGTTCGACAAAATGTCCGGGCCACTCGCTTCAACGGGGCGGATATGGGCAGCATCAACCTCCGCGCGGCCACCGCCGTTGATCAGCTTCAAGCCTGTTACCGCGCAGCGTTTGTCATAGGCCTGCAAGATCAAGCGGCGGAACAGCCGATCGCGAACGACGCGTGATGAAAGCTGTGTGACTCTCGTTCTATCCAGCTCGAATATGAAAGGAGCCTGGGCGCTCTCAGCGAGCCCGCTTGGCAGTATCGCGTCGATTGCCTCACCCGACCGCGGCAGTTCCGGTTGATTTTCCGCCAGCCCAATCGACAGAATGCGATTGAAATCTGCGGCTGAGATCGGCCGGACTGCTGCTTGAGCCCTTCCCGAAATCCCTCCCGCGTCGTTGAGCACCCCGTGCTCGATCACACCATTTGGCCCGTTGAAGGGTACGGCATTTACGAAATCAAGATAGCTGCCGGGTTCAATCAGAGCCAGATACATCCCGGGCGCTTTAGGATCCGGGATGACCTGCGCGACTTTGGCCACCGCGAAATATCCGCGCGTCGCCGCAACCTTTCGAGGCTCGTAATAGATGATCCAGTCCCCAACGCAGGCTTGAACGCGACCGAGATACTGGCTCGGAAACTGATATTGTTCAGCCGGACTGTCGTCGTAGATCGAATCTGTGCGGTGAATGAAAACCCCGAATCCCATACTCGATCTCTATCATGGTGACCGCGATTCAAACCAGGGAGAACGATCACTATGCATGCCCTCAAGCGCGTCGTACTTTACGCGCGTTATTCGACAGATCAACAAAACCCCGCTTCGATCGAAACCCAGCTCGATCTCGGAAAGGAATTCGTCATGCGGCAAGGCTGGGAGCTGGCCGACACCTTCGTTGATGCTGGTGTCAGCGGCTCGTCATTTGAGACGCGGCCCGGTCTTCAGGCCGCGTTGGCCAGGTCGAGCACTGGCGCCTATGACGTCTTTCTATGCCTCACTCTCGATCGCCTTTCCCGCGACCTCGAGCACAGTGCTCGCATTCTCAAGATCCTGCAGTTTCATGATGTCGAACTGTGGACGGTACAAGGCGCCGCGGCGGTGTCATCAATGGAATTGGGGCTGAGGGCGGTTCTCAATCAAGAGGTGCTCGAACAGGTTCGCTATCGCACGCGCGAAGGCATGAAGACTGTCGCCAAGCATGGCCGGGTGCCAGGCGGTATCTGTTACGGCTACAGAGTGCGACGTGAGTTCGACGATAGCGGGGAGCCGGTGCGCGGCCTGCGTTCGATCGACATTGATGAGGCGGCAACCATCGTCTGGATTTTTGAGCGGTACGCAGACGGCATGAGCCCGGTCAGGATCGCTGACGAACTCAATGCACGCGGTGTACCCGGCCCGCGCGGTCGACCTTGGCAAGGGACCGCAATTCGCGGTCATCGTAATCGTGGCAGCGGCATTCTGAACAATCAGGCCTATATCGGACTGATCGTCTTCAACCGCCTCGCCTATCGAAAAAATCCTGCGACAGAACGTCGGGTCTCTCGGGAGAATGCTGTCGAACACCATGTCGTGCACGAGGTGCCGTCGCTCAGAATTGTTGAAAATGCCCTTTGGCAACGGGTGAAGACCCGCCAGGAGAACTGGCGCGTGGGCTAGGACAAGCCTCGGTACCGTTCGGCCGGATGGCTTCACTCCGCGCACGTGCCAAGGATCGGCGTCATCAGCCTTACATGCGTATCGATACGCTCGAGAACCTTCGCCGGAGCGACACTACGTTCCGGCAGCGACCACCAAACTTCGTTGACGCGCTCGACCGTATCGACCACCGCTTTAAGCACAGCCGCTTCCGGCAAGCGCGCGCGATTGGCGAAGGCTTTCCATCGTTGCGCATTCAACGCCTTGAAGGGGCGCTCGCCGGCGAGCGACAGAGCCATGGCATCTGCTGGGATGTAAGGGATCGTCGAGAGCACGTCGTAGACAGGCGCAAACTCCGGTTTGTCGCCCGCTTCGCGATAGATCAGCGACCAGTTTTTCAGGTGCATGTCACCATTGCCGGTTATGGCAGCCAGAGCCAGTCGGCGGACGAACTCGAGCGCAGCGTCGGGCGAAACGGCAATGTTCAAGGCTGCGGCGATATCATGATATGCAGCTCCTTCGTACTTCCGCGAAGGATAGACGCCGAATACCTGCGCGAAATCCTCGATATGGATCCGCTCGCCGTTTGCGCCACGATCGAAACGTTTGACGAGCAGGACTCTACCGTCCGACAGCGTCTCGAACTCCTTCGGGATACCTTCGAACTCTGATTGCTCGACGAGTTCACGCTCCGGAACCTCCATGCCGATCGCTTCAGCCAGTGCAAGATTGGCATATTCATTTTCCGACACGCCGGGAAACGAGGTCGATGGAAACTTGGCAATGTAGGCCCCCTGCTCGTCGCCGATCGGCAACGTCAGTCCACCGCCCTTCCCCGTGTTCTTGATGACCGAAAGCTTCATCTGAACGCCGGCGAGCGAAAACCGGGCTTTCGGCTTGCTAGAGGGCAGATTGTCGAGACGAGCAATCGTCCTGTCGCTCGGCACGACGCGGACGGCGCCTGGCAGATCCGAACCCAGTGCGACGAGCAGATCGAAATCGTTTCCCGCGCGAACACTCCCCGCGTGGTGTTTTTCCATTGCCTCGCGCAGCTTGTCTTCGGGAAGCAGATTGGCGAAGAACGCCGGCAACGCTCTGGCGACGGGTTTCGGGTCCTTGCGCAAGCCGCCAGTGACTGCGCGAAAAGACAGGCTGAGCACCGGGAAGCCGCCCGTGGCGCGATAGCTGTCCTCGAAGCTGAAGGCGTTGAAATCGCCAGGCGTCCTGACAATCGTACCGACCTTCACATCGTTCAACAGCACGCTGAGCGACGAGATGGACCTCGGATTGGAAGATGATTCAGACATTCTCATCCCCGTCCCCGTCCGGATGAGCCATGAATGCCGGGAGATCGTCGAGATCATCCTGCGGCCGCAGCAGCGCGCTGACGGCCGGAACCATAGTCTGCGGTATAAGCATCAGTTCAAGCCCGAGGGCGCGGCCGATGTTGATCAGGGTCGTCGTGCGCGCAGCACTGCTTCCGGCTTCTATCTCACGATAGCGGGGGCGCGATATACCCGCCATGTCGGCAACCTGCTCCTGCGTCAGTTGCCTGCCTTTACGCGTAGCCTTCAGCAACTTCCCAATTTCCAGCAAGGCATCTGACTCAGACCGTGCCATCCTACCTACCCAAAAGTTCTCCGTGGAGCAGGGCAAGCTATCTCAAACATTCTGAGCTCGGTCAACGGAAAAGATATAAATACGGATCATATAGCCTTAGTTGATCCGTTTATATATCATTCATGCTGTTTTCTGAATAGCCGCGTAACGGCCAGCGGGTCGCGTCCACCATACATGCTTTGTTAAAGGCACATCCCTATTTCCGCTCGCCCCCGGCACTAATGCCAGAGAGAAACGGATGAGCATGCCCAAACACGATCCTTCATCACGTCATTTTCAGCGAAAAATTTCGGAATTCTGCGAGGTGCGTATTGCACCGATATCCTCAAAGCGGGTGCTGGAGAATCTCCGCCCCTATCTGATCAGCCTCATCATTTACCGCAAGCGGCCCCCGATCCTGAATGGCCATCTCGACTGGACCGCGATCGGAGAGGCCTGCGGGGTCGAAGACGAAATGACAGCTGAACTCAGGAAGCAGTTGCGGCCGGCACTGGACGCGATCATCCGATGGCTTAAGGCGCCTCCCGTTAGCGAAGACGCCCCGCCGGCAAAGCAGTATACCCGGATGAGCAAAATTGAAGCAGTCAAAAAGACAGCGCCAGTTTCCTCGACCAGAAAACCGAAGCGCGCTGCGGCCGACGGGTTTTTTGCCCGGAACACATCCGCGCAACGCGGTCCTGCACCAAAGCCGATCAGCCCATTTCCGGATCCATTATTCGAGGCGACTGCCGATCCGACAAGCTTTCAGGATGCGCTCATCTACCATATGCGCCGGTTCGGTGACAGTTACTGGCAGCTCTACCGCGCCGTAGTTCGCCTGACCGAGACCTTCGACAGCAAGACACTTCTGTCCTGGATCCAGGGCGAGCGTGTCCCGCGGTCGGTTGCCAGCTTCGACATCCTGCGGCGAATCGAGCAGCGGTATCGGTTGTCGGAAGGCTATTTCAAGGCGAAGCTGCCGCATCAGCAGCGCTCCCTCTACGGCCATGACCTCGGCGACATCAGCCCGGCCGAGCGTCGGCGCATTTCCTTACATCTACCGGAAAACTTCAACACCCTGCCCTTCACGAAGCGAGAGGAGATTCTCGACTGGGTGCGCCGAGTAATCATCTCAGGTTCGACTGAGTACCGCCGCTACCAGGCGGCAGCCAGCAAGCAGCGTTATGCGATCCGCTTTCCTGGTGTCACCTATGGCGGCGGTTCGCTTTCGCCCCGCCCCCGGGCATCTGCAGCCAATGCCAACCAGAATATGGCCGAGGAAATCGACGATCCGGACCTTCTGTCCGGTGTCGTCGACGCGCCGCCACGTCTCGCGATGGAAATGGCCGATTTGATCCGGTTCAAGACTTCGACGCTGACGGCGATCGGCTTGCAGCGCAACGGGGTCTGGGGTGAAGAAACCGCCTCTCAAAAGATCGAACATCTCGGCCTGATGTTCGGCGCACTTGCCGCTTCCCCATCGGGCATGATCAAAGGTCGAGGCGTGCCGCTCAGTCACCTGAGCTTTGGCTTGCTGATCTTTCCCGGTGTCTGGGACTGGTATCTGCAATGGCGCGAGCAACGGCGTGGCTTCTACACGAAGTGGGAAGAAGACATGCTGATGGTCGCGCAGGCACTCACGCGCGCGGAGGTAGGATGGATCCGACAGCACCCGGAGCTTCTGAAGAATGTCAGACCGATCGATGGGCTGATTGCACCGGAGGAAATCGAGTTCGCTACCCGCGACTGGAACGGCGCCTGCGATGCGTTTCACCGGCATGCCGCCAACCGTTCGAAAGAAATCCAGCGAGTAGCGCGCGTCCATCGCGATCCGTTCGAGCCAATCATGTGCGTTCTCGAAGCGGACAGCCCGCTCGCGGAGTACCGCAAGATCACCGACGAGATCCTGAAACGCATGCCAGATGAAAATCGCTACCCGCGGCCGGCGGCGGAAGCCGTTCGATCCTTGCTGCTGTTGCGCCTTGGCCTGCATCTCGGCCTTCGCCAAAAGAACCTGCGGCAGTTGCGTGTCTGCCCGCGCGGACATTTCCCAACATCCGAACGCCGCCTCGAAGACATGAAGTGCGGTGAACTGCGCTGGAGCGATCGTGATGGCGGCTGGGAAGTACTCATTCCGTCAGTCGCCTTCAAGAACGCCAGCTCATCGTTCTTCGGTCAGAAGCCGTTCCGCTTGATCCTCCCAGACCTGCTGGACCTATACAAATACCTTGAGGCTTACATCGACAAGCATCGCGGTGTGCTGCTCGGAAATGCAAAGGATCCTGGCACCTTCTTCGTCAAGACGGTGAAGACGACAAGCCTCGACGCCGCATACGACTCAACAAAATTCTACGAGGCATGGCGAACCGTGATCCAGCGGTACGGGATCTACAACCCCTACACCGGTCGCGGCGCCATCAAGGGCTTGTTGCCGCATGGGCCACATAATCTCCGCGATATACTTGCAACGCATATCCTGAAGCAAACCGGGTCGTATGAGCAGGCCAGCTATGCCATTCAAGATACGCCGGATGTGGTACAGCAGCACTACGGTCGCTTTCTACCTCAAGACAAGGCAGCGTTGGCCGCTAAGATTTTGAACCAAGTTTGGGAAGCTGCATAGCTATCCATTTTGCGTCAGGTGCGGACATAGATCTGCACCTGACGATGAGTAGTTTTCGCCTCGAAACGAATGAACCTATGACTCATTGACGAGTCCAATATATTGACTATCAACCAAAAATTCTCGTTAGCCTACGCTGCGTTGACCGACTCAAGGATTTCCTGAATAAGCTCACCGAAATCGCCATCGTATTCGATGTGGGTCAACTGCACGACATCGCAGGTTCGGGCTCTCAATTCCTTCAGTTGATCCATTCTGTCGGACGTCAATTTCTCGCGCACGTCGTTGCCAAGCTTGATGAGCCTCTGCTGAAGGTGGAGAAGAGACGCCCCCACCATAAAGTTCGACCAATCGCTATAGCGTCGAGCAAAGCGCAGGCCCGATCCGGTAAGGGATTCCGAAAGGAACCGAGCTTCTTTGTGATTTGCCAGAAGCAGGAAAAGAAGACGCTCGCCTGAAGTAGTAGGTCGCCACGGCTCGGCGTCGTCAATGAATTCAATCATCGTAGAACATGCACGCAAGATTTGAGTCGGAGTTACGTTACAATTTAAGGGGCCCTGAGGCGAGCGCTCTTTTGCCGTGGGTGACGGCATAATTGACCGGCCACGCTGCCATCGACTGCAGTTTTCTGGGGAACCTGCATGCCCCCGACAGTAATTTCTTGAACTCACCACAACGGACAGTTATTTTTCGCGCGAAAAGTGATTTGCAGTTTTGTGCGAGCCCATAGCATGACAGTCATTCTAACAGCTTGCACCATGCGCAAACGGTTTTCCCCAGCCCCTTCCCTGATCGCGGCGAGTCTTCAGCATGGGAGCCTCCGTTCGGTTGCCGAGGAATGGAGCACCCGGTTAGCAGGGACAGCCGGCGTCGCAGAGGCGATCAAGGTCTATGCCGGTCGGAGCATGCTTGAGGCAAAACAAGCGGCCTCCGGTGCCAACGCTACTCTTTTCATTGCGTCCGCAGGGTTGGGTCTTGTCGAAGCGACCGATCTCATCCCGTCTTACGACCTCACGGTGGCCAAAGGCCTTCCTTCCTCGATCCTGTCGAAACTCCCGGACGGGACGACCGAAGAGGAGTGGTGGAATGCGATTTCGAGGCGAGACAAGGTCTCTCAGATCGAGACGCTGTTGAAAATCGACCATGCCCTTCTTCTGGTCGCTCTTCCCGCAAGCTACCTCAAAATGCTCAGCGGGTTTCTGAAGACGTTATCCGTCTTCGCGAGTGGCCGGATCCGAATTTTCACTGGATCCGAGCAATTCGAGATCGATCTCGAATTAAAGCCTTATCGCATGCCGTACGATCGACGTCTGGATGGGGGACCAACGCCTGGCACGTTCGCTGACTTCGCCCAGCGCGCCCTTTGGCATTTCGTGACCGACATATTGCCGGCGTCGCCGAATGGTGATGCGTTAGACCACGCTGGTCGAGTGGCTTCGGCCCAGGATCGGTGGGACAGGCCCATTTCAAAAGCCGGAATCCGACTGAACGACGACGACCTTTTAAGGACCATCCGCGAGGAGTGGGGTTCTGTGCAGGGTCGTTCGACTCGACTCCTCCGCATGCTTCGCGATGAGCTCGGTATTGCTTGCGAACAGGGCCGATTTGCCAGACTGGCCGCAATCGTTCGCGCCGAGAGGACACAGCTATGACAGCAACGCAGTCGATGGCCGTTCGTGCGGTCCGGACACAGCAAGGGTACGGAACCGACGTTTATGCGTTTTTCCTTCCCGGTTCTGCGGTCATGCAGATTGCCGAGATTAGCCGCATCAAACGCGATGAAGCCGAGTTACAGGGCTTCCAGCGGCAGGAAATCCGCAGCCATGTGAACTCGATTGTCGAGTTTCTGAATAGCGGACCTGTCCTCTTTCCAAACGCGATCATTCTTGCGCTTTCGGACGCGGTCGAGTTCAAAGCCGCACGCGGTACCAAACCATCCGATATCATTGAGATCGGGACATCCGGCACTCTCCATTTACCGCTTAGCAAGGACGGGAAGAAGATTGCCTGGATTGTTGACGGCCAGCAGCGATCGATTGCTCTTGCGCGCGCAGAAAACAAAGACGTTCCAGTCCCAGTCATTGCCTTCGTTTCGCAGGACATCGAGGTTCAGAGGCAACAGTTCATCCTGGTAAACAAGGTGAAGGCCCTCGACACGAGGCTCATCAATGAACTCCTGCCGGAAGTCAGCACCCTTCTGCCGCGCGATCTCGCTGCAAACAAGCTTCCAAGCGAGTTGTGCAACCTCCTTAATAACCATAAGGCTTCGCCCTTCTTCCAGTTGATCAAGAGGCGGTCCGACCAGAAGGCGAAATCTGCTGTCGTAAGCGACTCCGCTCTGATCGCTGCGATCAAGATCAATCTTAAAACGCCGACGAGTGCGCTTAGCCAATATGCCGGCGTTGACGGCGCCTGTGACGCCGACGAGATGTTTCACGTCCTCGTCAAGTATTGGTCGGCTGTGCGCGATACTTTTCCGGAGGCATGGGGACAGCCGCCGGAGAAAAGCCGCCTCATGCATATGGCCGGCATTCGGGCGATGGGCGCACTCATGGACCCGATCATGGTCCGTGCTGATAGTGTTAGCGATAGCGAAGAGGACATCCGCCGATCGCTGACTCGTTTGCGCGACCATTGCTGCTGGACGTCCGGAAAGTGGGATGAACTCGCCTGGAGATGGAATGAAGTCCAGGGGACCCAACTGCACATCGACCGCCTGACGCAACATCTGATCCTATTGGATCGCAAGCTATCGAAGGCCTCTCGATGAAGTTTATTTTCGCAGACAGCCTCGACCATGTTGATCCGGGCTACGATTTTCTCCGCGACCGGTATTCCGAAGGCCGCACGCCTTATTGGGACGACGCCTATCCGCATGAAATCATGGGTTATGCCCCCTATAAAGGCATGCTGGTTTCAAGAGGTATCGTGGGTGGCGTGGCCGTCGGTGGTAAGTACACTGAAGCGCAGGCTATGCGCTTCCGGCGGGTCGGTGCTCGCGAATTCCTGCGCCTCGACAAGCCCGAGTTCGAGCATCTGCCGATCTTCGGCGATTGCGGCGCCTTCACCTATCACAAGGAAGACAAACCTCCTTACACACCGGAGGACACGGCGGAATTCTACGATGATGCCCGTTTCACCCATGGCTGTTCTGTCGACCACATCATCTTTGATTTCGACGAAGACCTTAAAGGCATGGAGGGTGGCACCCAGGAAGCGCGTCGCCGGTTCGAAATCACGCTCGAAAACGCCTCGGCTTTCCGGTCAGCAACGGCCCACATGTCGGGGCGGTTTACGCCGATGGGGGTCATTCAGGGCTGGTCGCCGGGTAGCATGGCAGAGGGCGCCCGCCGTTTGGTCGCGATGGGTTACGATTACCTGGCGCTTGGTGGTACCGTCCCACTCAAAGCCTCGCAGATCAAATCCTGCCTGGCAGCCATCCGCGATATCGTTCCCGCTTCCACGCGCATCCACATTCTCGGCTTCGCCAAAGCTGACGAGATCGACACTTTCGGTTCGTTCAACATCACCAGTTTCGACACGACTTCGCCCCTGATCCGCGCCTTCAAGGACGCCAAAGCGAACTACTATCTGCCCTCCAAGGGCGGCAAGCTCGATTATTACACCGCCATTCGGGTGCCGCAGGCCCTCGAGAATCCCAAGCTGATGCGCTTGGCCAAGCGTGGCGCGCTTCATCAAGAAACGCTGGTCGAGATGGAAAAAAAAGCGCTATCCGCCTTGCGTGCCTATGACCGCGGCGAAGCTGTGCTCGATGAAACGCTCGATACGGTGATTGCCTACTCGACACCGGCCGTGACGGGGTCGCCGGTCGAAGAACTGCCGGACGCCAAGGCAGTCAAGGATCTTCGCGAGCGGTACAAGCGCACGCTCATCGACCGACCGTGGAAAAAATGCTCCTGCGCGATCTGTTCGGCCCTCTCGATCGAAGTCGTGCTGTTCCGGGCCAGCAACCGCAACAAGCGTCGCGGTATCCATAACCTTGGCGTCTACAACGCCCTCGTCGATCAACTTCCAAGCAATAGCGATAACAATGACCATACTCAAATTTCCGGCAATCCGAGCGAAACAGAGCGAAACGCACACCGTTCTTTCGTTTGCAGCGAAAGCGTCTGACCTGAAGAATTTCGCCGTGATCGAACGGGTTGCGCGCGACGAGGGTGGCGCGCTGAGCGGTTTTCAGCGTCCGCAGATTGCTGGTCACATCCGCGAAATCCGCGACTATCTGGAAAAACCGGAAGCGATCCTTCCCAACCCGATCGTTGTCGCCTTCACCACCGGAATCACGATCAGTGAGGAAGCCGCGGACGGCCGCTGCATGGTGGAGATTGACGCAATGGGTGGTGCGCCCGGTCTCGTCGTCGATGGCCAGCAGCGCCTGACTGCCCTCAGCCAGGTTGAGGAAAAGGATTTCCAGGTCTTCGTGTCGGCCATCGTCTGCAGAGACGAGGAGGAACTGCGCCGCCAGTTCGTGCTCATCAACAATACCCGGCCGCTTCCGAAATCGCTGATCTATGAACTGCTGCCGACGGTAAGGGGGCTGCCGCGCCGTCTGGGTGATCGTTCGGTCGCGGCAGATCTGGCAGCACGCCTCAATTACGACGACGGCTCTTCGCTCAAGGGCAAAATCTACCAGCACACGAACCCGACCGGGATTATCCGTGACACGGCGATCCAGCGGGTCGTTATCAACTCGATGAGCGACGGCGTCATGCGTGAACTCATCCGCGAACCCGATGGAGCCGATCTCAGCTTCGCCCTCGTCAGTGACTTTTATCGTGCGGTACAGACCGTCTTCCTCAATGAATGGGAGGGTCACACGCCGAAGACTTCTCGACTGGTCCATGGCGCCGGTATCATGTCGCTGGGCTATGTGATGGAGGTGCTCGCGCTCCTCGATGGCGCCCGCACCGTTCACGACTTCTCCAGGGGCCTGGCATGCCTTGTCGGCAATACCGCGTGGACGTCAGGAGAATGGAACTTCGGCGAGAATGATCGCCGCCATTGGAAGTCCGTGCAGAACGTCAACCGCGATATCGTGACCCTCGCGCAATACCTCATCGGGATCGTGCGTGCCGATGTCAAGCGGCGCCGCGCCGACGATGTCGAACCGAAACAAGCGAGCATGTGATGGTCTACGCCGTCAAGGAACTGTTCAAGACGTTGCAGGGAGAAGGCGCCCAAGCCGGTCGGGCGGCGGTGTTTTGCCGGTTTACTGGCTGCAATCTTTGGTCGGGACGGGAAGAGGACCGTGACCAGGCCGTCTGCAAGTTCTGCGACACGGACTTCGTGGGCACAAACGGCACCGGCGGGGCGAAATTTAAAGACGCAGAAGCGCTTGCCCTTCAGATCGCCGCGACGTGGGGCGATGCGACGCACCGGCGCTACGTCGTGTTCACAGGCGGTGAGCCCCTCCTGCAACTCGATGACGATCTCGTTGCAGCCGTTCACCGGCACGGCTTCGAGATTGCGATCGAGACAAATGGCACGCTTGAGCCTCCAGCCGGCGTCGACTGGATTTGCGTCAGTCCAAAAGCCGGCGCGCCCTTGAATCTGAGGGCCGGCAGCGAGTTGAAGTTGGTTTTTCCGCAACCGGATCTTCTGCCGGAGGCGCTGCCGGACTTAGCCTTCGAGCACTACTTCCTGCAGCCGATGGATGGACCGAACCGGGCTGCAAACACGGTGGCTGTGACGGAATACTGCCTGGAAAATCCAAAGTGGCGCCTGTCGCTGCAAACGCACAAGATGATCGGGATCCCATGAGAATCACCCAAGCTTTCACTTTTGAAGCGGCGCATCGCCTGCCCCACGTGCCGGCCACCCATAAGTGCCACCGCATGCATGGTCATTCCTACCGGGTCGAACTGCAGTTGGACGGCAAGGTGAACCCGGAGACTGGTTTCGTCATCGACTTCTTTGATCTGGAGGAGGCTTTCGGTCCCCTCCTCGCGCAACTCGACCACCACACGCTTAACGAGATCGAGGGGCTGGAAAACCCGACGGCCGAGAACATTGCATCATGGATCTGGACGCGGGTTCGCCCGCTGCTTCCGGAATTGAGTTCAGTGAAAGTCTTCGAGACGCCCATGTGCTGGGCCGAATACGACGGCAATTAAAAGGATGGACCGATGACATCGACAGCGCTGGTTTTGTTTTCCGGAGGTCAGGATTCGTCGACCTGCCTTGCTTGGGCCCTAGATCGATATGAACGGGTGGAGACGGTGGGCTTCGACTACGGCCAGCGTCATCGGATCGAACTCGACTGCCGGAAAGCCCTTCGCCTGGAACTCGCGGCCATGAACCCGGACTGGGCAGGGCGCCTAGGTGAGGACCATACGATTTCGTTGGCCTCGCTCGGCGAAATCTCCGACACTGCGTTGACCAGCGAAATCGCCATCGAAATGGAAGATACCGGGCTACCGAACACCTTCGTGCCGGGCCGGAACATCATCTTTCTGACCTTCGCGGCCGCGCTTGCCTACCGCCGGGGATTGAAACACATCGTCGGCGGCATGTGCGAGACGGATTATTCCGGCTATCCAGATTGCCGCGACGATACGATCAAGGCGTTGCAGGTCGCTCTCAATCTCGGCATGGAAAAGCGCTTCGTGCTCGATACCCCCCTGATGTGGCTTGACAAGGCGGATACCTGGAGTCTGGCGGACCGTCTCGGAGGTCCTCGCCTTGTCGCGACCATCGTCAAGGAAAGCCACACCTGCTACCTCGGAGAACGGGGTGATCTCCACGACTGGGGATATGGCTGCGGTACATGTCCGGCCTGCGAATTGCGGGCGAATGGCTATGAGCGATTTGTTGCAGAACAGGTTTGAAGCGAGGGCGATCATATGAACACGACAAACAGACAGCGTATCGAAGGCGCACTTTTCCTGGCGGGTTTCATGGCCTGCATCCCGCTGGCAAACTACATGATCGGCCACATTGGAACGGCATGCGTTCCGAACGGCCCGTGCATCATTCCGGTCGGTCCCGGATTGACAGCTCCAAGCGGTGTTCTGCTGGTAGGGCTCGCACTGGTGTTGCGGGATCTCGTGCAGCGCCGGCTCGGCATCGTTTGGGCGATCGGCGCGATCGCCGTCGGCGCGGCTTTGTCCACCACGTTCACGGCCTCTGCCCTTGCTTTCGCATCGGCCGCGGCCTTCCTTTCCTCGGAAATCGCTGACCTGCTCGTGTTTACTCCCCTGCAGAAGAAGGGCCTAGTCAAGGCCGCTCTGCTGAGCAGCGTGGCCGGCCTGGTCGTCGACAGCGTAATGTTCCTCTGGTTGGCTTTCGGGTCGCTTGAATTCCTCACAGGACAAGTTGTCGGCAAGGCGCTCATGGTGATTGCCGCCCTTCCCCTGCTTTTTTGGATTCGCAACCGGGATCGACGATTGGGACTTACGCCAGCATGACGGAATAAGTCAGAAAATCTTCTGGGAGCGTCCAGGATGCTGGTTATCCGCTCCGATGAAGTTAAGTTAGATCGCCAAGCAAGACGCCAGGTATCTGTCACAAGTCCTAATCAGTCGCAGGCTGCACTAAATATGAACCGTCGTAACAGCCACGAGGTTCACCCACTCCGGAGTTCGGAGATGGTGCTTTTCAGCTTCAGTTGAGCCGATCGAGGACTGCCCGTAGGATGCTAGCCGTGCCTTTACCCGGCGCCCAGATCGGCTCTTTACCGATCAGCGCATCCTTCACGCAGTAGAAGGCTTGATGGCTACTGCTCTTCCAGGCGAAAACGAACAGGTCTGCAGTCTTGGCGAGATTTGTCAGTTGAGTCGTCGCGACCAGGTCCGAATTCACGACGACTTTGCAACCGGGAAACAGCCTTTCAAGCGCGGTCTTCGCCCGGCTGCCCGCCGCTTCGGCCAGCGTGTAGATGCCGATTGTCTTGCCATCAAGGTTGGGCAGAGCAGCGGCGGCAATGTCATCCACGCCCTGCTCGCGCTGGAGGGTGCTGACCGCCTCGGCCCCGACGCCATAGTCTTTCGCCAGCGTGTGGACCGAAACTAGATCTGCCGACATCAGTCGATGGGCAAAACCGGCGGCCTGGCCAAGCACCTGCAGGAAAAGCCTCAGCCGGGCATCGCGGGCCTGATCTGACGGGCTGGGAAGGATCGCGAGCGCCTCAGCGACGTCGAGGCTCCACGGCAGATAGGCGTAGGAGCCGATCCTTTTCTGCACATCTTCAAGATCATTCATCAGCGACACGTACTCGGATGAAGACAATCCCTGCTCGATTAGCAGTGTCGTCAACTGTGCGAGTAGGTCGAGGTCCGATCGTGATAGCGTATCGCTCATCGCGATCAGCAGGAACAGCAACGACGCGATCGGCTTCGCCGCCGGTGACGCCTTCACATCGTCTGGGAAGAAGCTCGCGAAGAGCTGCGGAACGGCAGCGCGAGCGATCGCGCTGGCCTCGCCGTCGAGGCCGCCGATGATATTCGCGAACTGGTGGGCGAGTGAACTGCTTTCTCTTATCTCTGCCGCGTTCCAGTTGGTCGGAGCGGATTGCGCGTCGCGCTCAGCGGCGACGAGATTGCGCCCCGCCCGCAACTGCTCCGCCCACCGCAACCAGGGGCTTACCACGGCTGCGGGCACCAATTCGGCTCGCGCGTGTTCGCCATCGTCGGTCAGCGACTGCCTCAGGCTCTCGATTTTCGCCGCAACGGCGGGGGCCAAAGAATCGAGGAGCGCCGGATCGGAGCCTTCAATTAGCGCAAGGAAACGATCCTGAGCCTCGTCGGTTCCGATCGTGCCCACACAGGACACCAACCTGCTAATGGTCTTCCTGCTCGGCGGCAGCCGCATGTAAAATTCAAAAGCGCGGTCAATCTGCCCGTCGTCAAAAGCCTCGTCCGCCTCGTCCAAAGTCGTGGCAGATGAGGGCTTGGGTTCTGCGACAGGTCCCTGCTCGAACAACGCGGTGTCCGTTCCTGCAGGCAACAGGGCGAGCAGCGAAGCGACAAGCGCCGGGTCGGGGCTCGGTTGCAACTGCTCGAACAGCGAGAACGCCTTGACCACGCGTGGCGCACGAATGCCACGGCGCGACGTAAACAGTTTGGGATAAGGTGTTGCGACGTGAACGATGAAGGCTTCGCGCAGCGCGGCCGGATCACCACTGGCCTCCGCCTCGTCGACATAGGTGCGGTAAAGCGCCTCGATCAGGTCTGCGAGAATCTGCGGCGGAAGGGCAAGATCCGAGAGCGTCTTGATGAGCCAGTGATCGCGCGCGATCTGCGGCCAGAGCCCGAGGCCAGCGCTCAGCCGCACGTCGAGATATTTGAGGTTCTCCTCGTTGAGGCGTCCGGTCTGTTTCAACTCGGCGATCATTGCCTCAGCCTGCGTTTCGTCGCCGGCCAGCAGAGCGCGCTCGAAGTCGCCCCGGATCGCTCCGACCGGGCGGATCTGCGCGCGTGTCACTCGCGGCTTTCGCTCGAGAAGCCCGGCAAAATCACCTAAGCGACCGGCGATCACCCGCTTTGCTGCGGCATCGGGTCCGGTGAAGCGATAGACAGTCCCACCGAAGCGGTCGCGAAGCGCGGCCGCCATCGGATCCGGGGCATCGCTCGGCACTCGGTCGAAGCGGCTGAGCCACGTCGGCCCCAGCCACGCTTTGAGCTCGTCCCCGAGCTCAAATCCGCCGGCGACTCCTTGTGTGGTGGCATACCAGCCCGTCACCTCTCCGCCGCGCACGAACGGTAGAACCAACGGCGCGTTGGTCCTATCAGCGCCGAGATGGGCGAGCCATCGCCGAACCTGATCCGCCTGTTCGGCAGGGGCGGAGCCGCCGAGAAGTGACCTCCAGCTCAGCTCGTTTGGAGAGGCGAAGAAGTCCTCCAGCCATTCTTGCTCACTCTCGGGCAGATGCTCGATCATGTGGCCGCGCCCATATATGATTCAAAATTTATCCGCGCTTCGGCGAGCGTCTTCGGTGTGGTGTCGTAGACCACCATCTCGTCGTTCAATTCGAGGCCGTTGTAGGTGAGGTTCATCGACCCGGTGAGCAGGCCTCGTTTGAGTAGCACGCCCTTTATGTGAAGATGCTGCCGCCGGACGACGCACAACTTGTCGGTGAGACCGGACTCGTCGGCTGCCATCGTGAGCGCATCGATGAGCGGATCGTTGTGATCATCAAGACTCGTTGTAATGCCCAGCGCCGTGCCGCGCGCCATGACGTCGGTCAAAACCTCGACCAATCTGATCTCGCGGCTGCCCCACTCCGGATTGACCGAGCCGAAACCGCCTGCGCGGTTGTCAAATAGCACCACGTTGCTGATCCATGGGCTGACCAGCCAGGCGCGCTCTCCGCCTGGCGCAAGGAGTTCGCCGAGGAACATCATTTGCAGGAGTTCACGAATGAGATTCTGGCTCGTCACCGCGCTCTTGAAGATCCGTCGTGTTTCGAAGCTCATTGCAGCGCCTCCGCGACATCGAGATCTACATGGAAGGCGTTCTCCACCCGTCGCACCGCCTGTACGCGGGCAAACACCGACAAATAGGCGGACTGCACCGGATTGGTCGCCAGGAAGCTCAGAGCGTCCGCCAGCAAAGGTGAAGCCGCCATCGGGCACACCAACGTCGCCGCGCCTACGGCGGCGAGACGATCAAGGCAAAGGTCCTGCCAGCCGTCAGCCTCGAGATCGACGAGCGCAGCATCCTCTGCTAGATAGGTCCGCACCAGCAGCGGATCAGGCAGCGGCAGATCGGCAAATGGCGAATAAGGCCGAAGACCCGATTGCCTGATGTGCGCCCCGCGCGGCCAGAGCAGTCCGTAAATCACGCCGTATCGCCACTGATCCGGATTGACCGTCGGCGGATCGATGCCGGCCAGGGCAAGTGCCGCATCAATATCGTCGGAGCGCGCGAGCCGGTAGGCGAGCACGCGAGCATCCAACTCGATGCCAAGGCGCGCTTCCTCGGCGTCCCACAACCGCACAGCGAAGAGGAAGAAGGCATCGCTGTCTCTGCTCGATCCGGGCCGGAGGATGCGATTGGCGAGCGCGACGACGAACGCGTGAAAGGTGACGAATCCTTCCTCCGCAAGCGCGTGACGCAACGCGGTGAAACTCGCATGGCTTTCCACCGCGCCCGAGCTATTCCGGAACGCACACGTCGCGGTTAGCAGTGGATCGTCGTTGTCGCCCTCCACGACCGATGCAAGGAAGCGACCGAGTTGATAATCGCTGAGCGAGAAGTCATTGTCGCGCAGCGCCGCCGTCATCAGGGTGAAGAACCGCCGCGGGTCCTCAACGTATTGACGCTGCGCCTCCTCGATCTGCCCATTGCCGCCCGGCGTCATCTCACTGATCCAGATCTCGCCATCGGGCGTGCCGGCGAGCACGTCATCCTCTTCCCGAACTCCGGCCGTCACATCGAGGATCAGACCGTCGCCGTCGATCTGCGGACATAGGCTGGTAATGGCGCTGAGCGCAGCCGTGCCGACGGTCGAAGCGTATCGCTCGCGCAGCCATGGCTCCCAGCCCGCGTCGATCGGCGTCCATAGTATCTCAGCCAATTCAAACAGGCTGGCCACCACTTGCCGGTCGGCGAGGAAGCCGGCCAGATCCTGGCGCAGCTTGTCCTGCTGGTTGCCTTGAGCATTGGCATCATCGACGATCGCCGACTGAAACAGGATGTTGAGCGTCTGGTCGAGGCCGAGTTCGGCGTTCCCGACCGCCAACCGTTCGGCCGCTTCCCTCAACGAGACCCCACGCGCCATCGCTTCATTGCTGAGGGCTGCGAGCATAAGATGCGCCAACCACTCTCGCGCGAACGGGTTTTCTACCCGTTCGCTAAGCGGCCCGTTCAATGCCTGATGGTGGAAGCGCGCCGTGCGCATCGCCCGATATCGCGGGTCCGACTCCGCTCCGAGGTTCGACCACAAGGCCTCGGGGAACCGCAGGCGCATGCACATCGCATCGACAGCAAGACTGAACCCGAGGGCGACCGCTTCACCACCAACTTCGAAGTGGAACTCCTTGGGGAGTGATCCTCCGTCGCGAAAGCGAATGCCCGCGTCGCTCCCAAGCGCCATTCGGCGGACTTCGATCGGGCTCAGTCCTTCATGCGAGTAGAACCGCACGTCTTCGATCAACGATGTCCAGTGACTACCGCGCGGCGGATCGAGCACTAAGCCCTGATCGCGGGCGACAATCTGACTGCGCCAGCGAAGTCGGGCGTTGGACGTATCGACGACAGTAGCGGGCGGTGGCTGGACTTCGAGAACACGCGGCCGATAGACGGGGACCAGCCGAGCCGAACCGGCGACATTGATGCGCCAATCGCCGAGGCGGTCGAGACGGGCGAGCGGCTCGAGCGGCACAGTCTGCCCGCGGTTCTGGTTGAGGGCCGGGCATAACCAATGCCGCTCGAACGCATGGCTGATGCCGTATCGCCGCGACACGCGGCCGGGCGCGAACTCGCGCAGGGCCTGCGCGATCGGCATAGCAACCCGCTCGGGCGTTGCGCTGCCGGGTTGCGGCAAGACGATATCGACTTCAGGAAGGTTGAGGTCGCTGAACAGGTTGGCCGGCGCGAATTCAGGTAGAGGCGAGTTGAAGACCTGATGATCCTCGCCGGGCTCGCCCCAAGCGCGCCAGTTGCTCTCGAGCCGGCGAAGCGCAGTTGGCAGGACCTGCGTCATGAGCGGCCTGGGGTGATCCCAGAGCAAGGGCGTGACCGCGCTTTCATCGACCTTGAGCGCCGAGGCGAGATAGGACACATAGCGGTCGAGTTCGGCAGGGATGGTGAGGATGCGGCGGATCACGCCGGCGAGCGCTGTCTGCCGCGCCCGCTGATAGTTGTTGTCGGTGCTGCTCGATAGGTCCAGCCACACGCTTCCCGGTCGGGAGGGGCCTAGCATTTGGCTCAAATAGTCAAGCGTCGCATAGACCGCCTGAATGCGCATCACATAGCGGTTAGCGATCGGTAGCGTACGCAGCGGCAACTCGGGATCGAACAGCAGGTCATAGCCCTGGTAGGCGAGACGGTCCCGTCCATAGTCGGACAGCACCGCGACGGTCCAAGGCCGCATCAGGCGTGATCGGCCAGCGCGACCTTTGCGCTGGAGAAATTGCGCAACGTCGCGGGGTGCCTTGTGCTGGATGACCGCGCCGACGCGCGGATCGTTGAACCCAACTTCGAGCGAAGCGGTCGCGACAATAATGTCGAGATTGTTGCCGACCCCCGGATCCATCGACATCACGCGCCCGATCGCCTTGCGATCCTGCGGCTGGAGAGTGTGGCCGATCTCAACCACCGCCTCCCAATCCTGCCCATGCAGCTTGCGGTGCTCGACCGGCAGCGGACGACGCAGCGAAGCCAGACCACCGTCCGGCTTGTTCGCCAAGTCGGGTACACCGCTGCTCCGTCGACCCTCGGCATCGAGCATGGCGAAATACATGCGGTTTGTAACATCGATGTCGTCGGTGAACAGGAACACACGTTCGCCGATGATGCCCTGGCTCTTGCGTTCATCCGGCGCGTCGAGAAGCCGGGAAAGGAGCATCCCTGTCTGAATCGTCGTCGACAGCAGTGCGGTGCGCGACACGGGATCGCCGCGCAGCGCGAGCAAATACTCGGCACCTTCCGCGATCATGTCACTGTTGGAAGGGGCGATCTCGGCCGACGCCTGTTCGTACAGGCCGGTCAATTGCGCAAAGAAGCGCGCACCGTCCTTGAGCGTGGCGGACAAGCCCACAAAGCTGACGTGCCGCCGGAGGAGTCGCCGCCAGCGACGTAAGAGGAAGGCAACTTGAGCACCGGAACTACCTGCGTAGGTGTGGACTTCGTCCAGCAGCATCATCTCCACCGGTCGCTGCGCACGCTCGCCGATTCCAAACAGATGCCGGAAACGGTCGTCCCCCATGCGCTGGTTGAGCATCTCGGTGGTAGTGAACAGGATGTCGGGCGTCTCGGACTGCAACCGATCGCGGGTGAGAATGATCTCGTCGCTCTCGATGGCGGCGCAACATTCTAGGCATTCGAGCCGTTCACGCCCCGTGCGCCGGTCCGCGTCCCGCCACGCCATGTCGCCGTCACAACCCGGCGAGGGACAACGGAGATATTCGCAGACGAGACCGGCGGAGGTTTGTCGCCAGCCGCTGCGCGCCTCGTGGGCTTTTTCTGCGGACCGAGGCGTCGGACCGAAGAACGTGCCGATCAGGATCTTCCTGCGTCCGCGCGCCGCGAGCAACGCATCGAGCCGGCGCGACTGGCCATAGACCTCGGCGAACTGATCCTTGAGCAGTTCGTTGCGCGGATAAAGGGCGAGGACCTTGACCCACCGGTCGCCGACGGCATCACGTTGTATATGCGAGGCGATCCGCGACAGCGCGGGCAGATAGAAGGCCATGGTCTTGCCGCTACCGGTGCCGGCGCTGACAAGCGTGGCTGTCGATTGCGAGCCCTCAAAGCTCCCAAGGATCCGCGCAGCGGCCGCGACCTGAAAGCCTGCAAGCGCAAATCTTGGCCCATAGCTATCGACGAGCGCCGAGAGGGCAGCGCGCGCGGCCTGATCGGGCGTTGCTGACGCAATCGTCTCGAGCGCAGTCGCTGCGTCGATTTCTCGCCGCGGGTATCGGCGTCGGCGCCAAATGAAGCGGAAGTCGGCAACGAGGGTCGGCGCGGCCTGCCAGCCGATGGGTCCGCGATGTTGCGGAAAGAGTTGGCGCAACCGGAACAGTAGACGCACGCCTTCCGCCATCCGCGACCGATATCGCGAGCCCGATACCTCACCGACGTCGAACAGGAGGGCACGATCGATCAGCGCGACGATGACGTGACCTGCATCCGCGAAAGAAACCCCCGCGCCCAATCGCGGATCGTCGAGCAGTGCATCGATAATGCCGTGCAATTCGCCCGCTGAGACGTGGCCATCGACCAGGCCCCATGTCAGGAGCCGGGCTTCACGTTGCTCGATCTCATCGAGCGCGGCGAGCAGCAGAGCTTCATCGGCTTCCATCGGCATTCCCCGGCACGATACGGTAATTGTCGAACGCATCATTGTCGTTGAGCCATTTGAGGACCGCTTCGGTCAGCAGGTCGAGCTTCGCTCCCCCGCTCTGGATGGCCTCGAGGAAGCGCTTCACGTCGACCGGCACGTCGAAGTCGAACTCCTTCGCCGTCTCGGTAAGTCGTGCCGCCAGTGCCTTCACGCGTCCGATCGCTGCCTCGTCCGCTGGGAGCTTGTCGAACTCGGCTCGGAACGTCTGGTGGAGTTGTTCATAGGTCTTGAACGCGGCATTATTCGCCGGCGTGAAGGCAATGCGGCCTTTCACCAATGCTGGCGCCTCGCCGGTGAACACGGTTTGCCGATATCCCTTCCAGGCACGCACGACGGAGTCGGAGACGTCCGTGGAGGCCGTCTTTATCTCCTTGAGCAGATTGGCCCAACCAGTGCCCTTTTTGAGCGCGGCTGCCTTTCGCTCCGCCGTAAAGCGTTCGAGTAGTGTCGCGGCCCGTTTGCGTGCCGTCTTGAGCGAGGGTGGTTCGGGCGTTTCGATTCCCGAACCGAGCAGCAGCGCACGATGGTCAAGGGCGCGGCTGAGTTCGGCCGCGAGCGGCGCGAGGTCCGAGCGCAGGTCCTCGAGCAGCCCTGTTTCCTCGACATTCGCACCAAGCAGATCGAGCGCAACCAGTCGTTCGCGAAGCGCCTTGGTGCGAGCAGGAAGCGAAGTGCTCATTCGGCGGCCTCCGCTGCCACGGGCGACTTTCCACTCGCGCCTTCGAGCAGGCTCGTGATCTCCGCCGCAACGGAGTTGGGATCCGATTGGCCCCGAACCGCCTCCTGCTGAGTGACGCGCGGCTGAGCTTGCGACACGATCTCGTTGGCGAGGGTCAGGAAGGACATGGTCCTCTGGATCAATCCGAGATCGAGCGACCCAAGCGCGTTGAGCAACTTAGGGATTTGCTCACGATCCGCTTCGTCTACGATCGTCGCCGTCTTTTCAACCAAGTCTACGAAGCGGCTGGTCTGAAACTCCGTTAGGCGCATTTCGAACTCGCTGAGCTTGATCGTGACATTAGCGGGCCAGCAGTTGGTCTTCTGCAGCAGCGGGATGATCTCGCGCAAGTCGGCAACGAAAGCGCCCTTGTCGAAGCTCTCATCTACATAATCAGTGATCTCGCTGCGGAAGGCACGAAGCTTGGCTATGACCGACTGGAGCTTTCCCCAGATGCGCGCGTCGGTCATGGTCGGGATGAAGGTCCGCGCCTCGTCCGGCAACCCGTCCGGAAGCGGCCCCGCCGGCAAATCCCAGGCAAGCGCGTCGAGCAGCCGGGGGCTGTCGACCGCGAAGGGCTTGCTTCCGGTGCCTTGGAAGCTGGCGCTGCGATCGAGCAGTAGCTGCTGCAGGATCGTGCGCGTGCTCCGGCCGTTGACCGACCCCGTCGCCTGGGCGCGAAGCTGATCCCAGCCTTCTTCAAACGCTTGCGTCTCCACCTGCGGCGGCGGCGAGAAGAGGCCGCGCAGAAGCGGCTCGGCGCTAGCCGGCCGAACCGGAGGGGAAAGGCCGACGATGCGCGATTGATTAAGTAGGGCTCGGCCGATCACCGCGGTCTGCGCATTTGCTTCCGCAACGAGCGTTGGGACCAACTGCGCGACCAAACGATCGATGATCGCGGCGCTCGCGACATAGTCAGTATCTGCCTCGGGATAATCCCAGCGATGACCGTTGAAGCCGAACCGCAGTGCACCGAGAAAGCCTTCGCGCAGCGCACCTTCCGGGTCGTCATGGCTATCGCAAACGACAAGGATGCGACCGCCGACCGGATTGTTGCGCGACCCGGCGATAGCTAGCCAAGTAGCCTTGATCTCCTGATCCGGAATGCGAAGTGCCGGCCAATTGATTGCACCCTTCAGCATCACCGCCAAGGCGCTTCGAAGCTCACGCGCGTCAGCCTGAACCAACTCGGTACCAGACGCCCAAGCATCCAACTTCTTCGACCAGGCCGCGACACGCGGATCGTGATCGGCTCGCGCTGGAGGAGGCGCGGAGGGCGGAGTTTCTTCGAGGGTCGAGCCTGCCGGCAAGGTTGGTGGAGTGGGTGTCGGTACGTACGCCACGTTGGCGAGTTCGGCTGGCGTCGGTAGCGAGAAGGTCGAGAAGATCGCCGGCGGCACATGGGCAAGCGCGGCCTGATCCGCCGCATTGCCGGCCCATACCGCCAGCGCCGAACCCAAGCGCCGCTTGACTTGCTCGGGCTGGCTTACCTGCCGGACCAGACCGGCGAGATAGGCGTTCGGGCGCAGCCCGTGGAATTCGGGCGGCGGGAAGCTCCCGCTGACAAACGTGCCTCGCATCAGCATGGGGCGGCGGAGGATCTCGTTGATTACACGGCGTGGGTTGAAGACGAGCCGATTTGCCTCCGTTAGATGCTGGTGGACGAGTTGCTCGATCGCCAGACGGTTGAACGGAAATAGCGCGTGGCCGCGCGCAGAAAAGCCGAAAGCGGTCAGCGCCTCGGCTTCCTCGTCGCTCTGCTCCTCATCCTGCCAGGCTGGCAACCAGCCGGTGAGAGCATCGTCGGCGCCGCGACGGTCAAAGCGTTTGCGCAGGCCGTCTTCGCCCCAGCGGGCCGCATTCAGATAGGCGCCGACCATCTCGGTCACGGCGCGCTTGATCTCATCATCGCTCTGCTCGCGGTGGCCGACCACCCAGACGCGTTGCGCGCGCGTCAGGATCGTGTCACGCGAGGCGAGATATCCGTCTGTGAGCGCGAGCGCCGTGCGCATGGTGGCGCGCACCTTCTTGCCGTCATGGGTGCCTTCCTGCACACAGACTTTGAGAAGCACATCCTGAATGCCCGACAGCGCGGCGAAATCCTCCACGAGCAGCACCAGGTCCATGTCGTCCTTGAGCAGGATCTCACGGATCCCCAGGATAATGTCCTGTAGGGTGATGCCACCGGTGCTCTGCTCGAGCTGAAAAACATTGCCAATAGCAGTATCGACGATCGTGTTGAGAATGTCCGCCGCGGCTTGCCGGCGGCGCACGTCCTGGACGGCAAGCTGAGTCTGATAATAGGTCTTTACCGGCAGGGCCGCTTCGTTAAGATCGATCGCATCGGGAAGAAGCAGGTCTTCGGCGAAGAATTGCGATTGGGTTTCGTCTCCCTCCGCACCGTCTTCCCGTCCCCGCAGCGCGCGCGCGACGACTCGCGCAAGGACGACCTCATCGAAATGGTCCTTGAGCGCGGCGTCCCCAAACAGCTTCGGCAGCATTTGGGCATGACCGATCAGCGGCCTCAACTCCACCGCGCGGTCCTTATGTTCGCGCGCCTCCAGCAACAGCGTCTCCGCCCGGCCTGCCAGCGCGTTCTCGATCTGCGCGCGGAACAGTACTACGGCCTTTCGCTTGTCGATCTCCGCAAATGCACGCGCGAGTTCCGATCGTGATCTCTCGAAGCGAGGATCGCCATCCAACGGCTCGAGGATGAGTTCGACAACGCGTCGGAGGCTTGCACTCTTGGGAATACGGATGATGTGGAGGCGATCGCGCTTGGGCGAGCGCTGGAGTTGCGCGTCGAGCCAGCGGATGATGTGCGACTTGCCGACGCCGGAAGGTCCGGTGATCGGAAACAGCATATATCCACCCGGCACGTCGTCGGAAAGAAAGGCATCGAGCAGTTCCTGCTCGCTTGCCGGAGACTCGATATTCGTACCGGCATTGCGCGTGGTGAGCGGAGTCGGCTGATGAACTGCCAGCAGAACCGACACGTCCGCGGTCTCAGCTTCGTTCTTGATGCACGCGTTGACCTCGTCGGCCCCAGGCCAATATCTCTCGAGCATCAACGCGCCTTTCCTGATTGCGCCAGGGCTACATGCGAGACGTCCCGCCAGGTGCGCGCATTGCTGCCGGTGAGCGATACGACGCCTTCGGTATCACTTCGGTTTGAGAGCGTGATGAATCCCTCACGATCGAGTCGCTGGATAGCCCGCGACATGGAAGAGGATACGAGGCCAGCACGTAGTCTGGGCCAGGCGCTCTCCTTTAACGCACCCTCGACCTGCACCCGGTAGGCGCCTCCGTCGAGGACCGGCAGCACCGCGCCAGCCCGCTCCACAAAGGCAGGAGCGGACAATTCTCGGTTCGAACCGAAGATCTCGGGAAGCGCCTCGCGCAGCGCCTGCGTTGGATCGACGACCCACTGCATGCCGTCGCGGGCGAATCCCAGATAGAGCATCCAGGTTTTGAGGCCGTTCCAGCGCGTATTGTTCTGGGCGATCTTCTGCGTGCCGCTGTCGATCAGCTGCCGCCCCTCTAGTTCAGCCAAACGGTCGGAATTGACGTCGAGCGTATAAACGTCCTGGGTGAGCATCCAAGCCACGCCGCGCGACAGGTCCGCGCTCTTGGCTCCCTCGCTCTCCCAGAAACGCGCATTGTTTGCGGAGTGCAACGCCACCGTGCGTGCCACTTTCGGAAGGCGGGCTTCCGCTTCGTCGGCGTTCTTGCCGAGCGCGGAGCGGTACGGCTCGGCGATGATAACGGACCCGTTTTCCTCGCCGAACAAGCCAAGTTCGGTCCAGCGGTTCAACGTTTTCGTCAATTGGCTGGTATCGCACGCGTCGGTGGCGCCGCCACAAGCAAGGATTAAATCTTCGCGGCTCTTTGGACCAAAGCGAACGAGCGCGCGAACCAGCACGATCAGCACATTGAATAGCCCGTCGCTTGCTTGGTTGAGGAGACTCACAGGCGCGCTCCAAGGTTGAATTGGTCGACCGCTAGCACATTGGAACCGGTGTCGGCAATGCGGCGCACGAAGTTCCATGGGTCCGGCGTCGAGGCCGATGCTATAATGACATGCAGCGGTCGCTTCATGATGAATAAATCTTTCGGCAGCGTCGTGCCAGTCGTGTCCGTCCAGAGTGTCACCCGGGGAAGCTCGTAGGACGAGGGACGCAGCATTTCTTCCTCGAGCGTCTGCAACAACAGCACATGATCCTCGCCGTGCTTGTGCAGGACTGACAGCGCCGGATTGCGCCGGCGAAACGACGCGGAGGTCGCGATCTCACGCACGCCGAACATCGCAACGAAATTTCGGAGCAGGCCGACGATCTCAGCTTCGTCGACCAGGTCCTCGAGGGGCAGGATAATCGGCTGGTTCAAGTCGAGATGCGGGAAACGATCAGAAAAGAGGCTGAGGTCGAACTGGCCGACCTGCTCGATCCCGTAGGCGGGAGGCGCCGGATACTCCGTGTTAGCCGTCCCCTCGCGTCGATGCGTCGGGCATCCCCCACACGCGCGTGACACAATTACCGAACGCCCCGGGGCGTTACTGCGGTAGAGACGATCCAGCAGCAGCGAAACCTCGGTCGAACCGCTGAGCAGCTTGTCGAGCAGCACGCGGTTCTCGGTCGCTGCATCGAACGAGCGCTGCCGCTCCTGACCGATCAGCGCTTCGAAGCGTTCGCGGCTGAGGTGGCCGAACTCCGACATGCCAACGACGGTGCGCTGAAAATATTTGGACCAATGCTCATCGCTGCGGAGCTCAAAGGCGGTTTCGCTCTCGTCCTCCTGCTGCGCAATACGGGACGGCGGCTGCGATTCCAGTTCCAGCATGCCAGCGCGAGCCATCATGATCAAAGTGCGCATGTTCCAAGACTCGTTATAGTCTGACTGCCTCCGCAGCCGCGGAGGAACGACCGCCAGGTCCACCTCGAGCAGCTGCCCTATGGTATCGAGTTGCGCGCTTTGACCATACATGGTCGACCACCGCTCGAACGCGAGAGCGTCGCTGATCAAAGAAGGCGAGGCGATCTGGTGGGCCGTCTCCTGGTCCTCGCGCGAGTAGATCAGGAACGACGCCGAGGGACACCCATCGCGTCCGCCGCGCCCCACTTCCTGGTAGAAGCGATCGAGTGTCTCGGGCACGGCGGCATGAATGACCGTGCGCACATCGCGTTTGTCGATACCGACCCCAAAGGCCGAGGTGGCGACGATTCCATCGAGCCCGCCCTCAGACCACTGGTCGATGATGCGCAGACGATCGGCATGCGGCGTCTCGCCGTGAAAGCAATCGATACGCGCATAACCTTCGCTCCGCAACAACCGCATCCATCGTTTCGCATCACTGCGCTTCGTCACATAAAGGATGAACGGGCGCGGCGCGTGCCGCAGGAGTTCGAGAACCTTACGGTCCTTGTCTTCGGGATCATCCTCGCGGTGCACCCAGTATTGCGGCTCTGGCCGAAGATGGACGGAGGCGACCATCTGGACAGTGCGCGCGGGCCCGAACAGCGCGTCGATTGTTTCCACCGTGTCAGGCGCCAGGGTCGCGGACATCAGAAGCGTCCTGAACCGCCGGCCCTCGGGGCATGCGTCAAGCAGACCGCGGCGAACGCCCGCCAGCATTTGAAAGGCGGGGCGGAAGCCATCACCCCATTGGCTCACCAAATGGGCCTCATCGACGATAAGATACGAGATCAGCCCGGCGCGCGCCGCATCGTAAAGTGAGGGCAGCAGCGCGCTCGTCACCGCCTCGGGTGAACAATAGAGAATGCCTTGGCGACCCTCGCGGATGGCGGACTTGATCGCGGCGCGCTCCTCCGTGCGGAGGCCGGCATGCCAGGCAAGCGCGGGCACTTCGCGTCGTGGGTAGCGGCGTTTAAGCATGTCTCGCATCTGCCGCGATTGATCGAGCTGTCAATGCCGCGTGAATTTTCCCCAGAAGTGCCGAAGTAAAATTCCCCAGTTATGCCGACGTCGACGACATGGCGAATTGAGGATTTTTCGGCGGCCGCCCGCGCGGCTTTTGTGGTGGGGCGAACGCCGGGGGAGCGATGAGGGCTTTGGAGCGAACATGCTCCGGCATGAGTTCGGCATGCTGCCTCAACCGATAGCTGGATCCTTCGATCTGCACGACGACGGCATGATGCAGCAGTCTGTCGAGCAGTGCCGTCGCGACGACAGGGTCGCCAAAGACATCGCCCCATTCTGCAAAACCGCGGTTTGACGTGAGGATCATTGCGCTGCGTTCATAGCGGGCGTTAACGAGCTGGAAGAACAGATTGCCGCCGCCCTGGACGACCGGCAAATAGCCAATCTCATCGACGATGAGCAGGCTCGGCCTGCAGAAGAAGCGAATGCGTTCCTGCAGCTTGCCTTCCCGCTCTGAACGGGCAAGCGAACCGATCAGATCGGCGAGCGTCGTGAAATACACGCTCTTTCCGGCCTTCACGGCTTCGACGCCGAGCGCCGTGGCAAGATGGCTCTTTCCCGTTCCCGGTGGGCCGAGGAAATGAACCGCTTCGTGACGCTCGACGAACCCGAGCTGGGCCAGGGTGAAGATGCGATTCCGGTCGAGAGATGGTTGAAAGGTAAAATCAAAACCGGCGAGCGTCTTGATCGTCGCAAGCCTGCCCATCCGCAGGGCGGTCTTGATGCGACTGTTCTCGCGCAGGGTGAGTTCCTCCGACAGGAGAATATCGATGGCCTCAAGGGCCGACAGCTCACCGTGCTCGAGGCGGCGCACGACATGGTCGAGAGCTTCCAGTGCGCGCGGCATCTTCAGACCAACGAGATCATGACGGATACGGTCGATCATCGACGGAATGGGGTCGAGGGTGGCGCTCATGGTCGGTTCTCCTGTGCCAGGACCTTGCCGACGGCATCATAGAAGGCAAGCGATCGCTGCAGCACGGTATCGCCGGCGGGTTTGACAACATGAGATTCCTGCCGTCTCCCCGGCCAATGTTGCGGCTGAATGGGTCGCCGATGATCCGGATGAACCCGGCGCTGTTTACGGCCCTCCAGGACAGGATGTGCTGCGATCAGCGTGCCGTTCTCGAAGATGCGGACTTCGTCAGCGAGAGAGTGGACCTCTACCATTCGGCTTCGCGTGGCATCCGGAACGCTGTAGGTATTGCCACCGACGCTGACCATGCCCTCCCGCGACACGCGGCGCTCCAGCTTCAGAACGGATCTGAACGGTGCCAGCGGTAACGGTCGCAGGTGCGGCCGCTCCTCGGCGAAGGCTTCATTGACGAAGCGCAGGGTTGTTGCATGCTTCCTCGGATTGGCGACGGTGTCCAGCCAGTGCCGGAGCTGGGCGTTCAGGTCATCGAGATTGCGAAACGAGCGGGCCAGGAAGAAGTCCTCGCGGATGTACCGGAACGGCCGCTCGACCTTGCCCTTGGTCTTGGCGCGATACGGTTTGCATGCCTTCGGGTGGAAGCCGTAGTGGCGTGCCAGGTCGATGAGTACGCGATTGTAGATGATACCTTCCGTCTGGCCTTCGCCAATGACGGCGGTCTTCATCCGGTCGTAGAGCACCTCCCTTGGAGCGCCGCCAAGGGCCTCGAAAGCCGCGATGTGGCAGCGCAGGACGGTTGGCAGGTTCTGATGCATGACGAAGCGCGCCCAGATGAGACGGCTGTGGCCCAGCACCATGGAGAACAGCCAAACGATCCTCGGCGTCATCGGTTCGTCGGTGAAGACGACATGGAATTGGGCGAAATCGACCTGAGCCTGCTCGCCGGGTGGCGTCTCGAAACGAACCTCATAGCCTTGGCTTGCTGCAGGGCGCACATCACGGAGAAAATCCGTCACGGCCGTGTAGCCGCCCGTATAGCCTCGCTCGCGCAGTTCTCGTAGCAGCCGACTGCCGGTCAGGCCTGGATAGGTCTTCACCCGTTCCCGCAGGTAAGAAGCAAACGGATCGATCACCGTCGCTCGCGGCTTCCTGGGACCATAGGCCGGAGCCTCAAGGCCTCGCTCTATGTATTTGCGCACCGTCTTGCGGTCGATGCCCGTTTCTCTGGAAATGGCCGACACCGTCAGCCCCTGCTGATGCAGATCCAGGATCATGATCGTCTCCCTCAGCTTGATCACCAAAATCCCCCTCCCGACCATCGGAAGGAGTATCGGCGATGACGCGCCGCCGGTCTTCCGGGGCCCGCCCCGGAAGACCGGCGGCCGCAGCACCTGGGGAAGATTCAAACGGCACTATTGGGGAGTATTGCTCCGGTACTGACACGAGCACCAGCGCTGTCGTCGGCACAATACAAAGCGATAGACCGCCTTCGATGCCCCGCGCGAGGACGGGGGCCTGGGCGATAAAGCTCTTGCCCGACCCAGTCGGCAGAGCGACCACCAAAGTCTCTCCGGGCGGCAGCAGAAAGGCGCTGCGCACGGCTTCGCGCTGTCCCGGGGACACGTAGGTGTCGAAACCGCTCGCCTCGCTAAGAAAGGGATCGATCGGCCTTTGCCAGTCGAGCCGGACATTCCGCTCGGCAAAGACATCCTCGAAGACCGGGTTGTCACTGTCTCCGAGCCAGGCCGCATGCCATGGCCGGGCTTCGATGAGGAGATGCCCGCTCGATTCACTATGGGCACGGATGCCAAAGCTCGCCCAATCGGTTCGGCTGGGCCAACCAACTCCGGACGGAACGCGCAACTGCGCCTGCTGACCCGCGCGCAGCGATTGCCGGCGCAGCACGTGCCGGAAAAGCGCCATCGCGTCCTGCGGACTGTTCAGCCGCCCCGCTTCCTTCGCGGCTAGGAGCACTTGGGTCAGCCTATCAAAAATGCCATCTGTGATCGGCGACTGTCTGACAGCCTTGGCGAGGTCTAGCAGAGCATCCTGCAAGCTTCCGAAATCATGCACGGCCATCAGATGCCGCCCGAAATTTGGTCGGTCGCCGATCGGCTCGCCGAGATGAAGACTGCACCAATCGTATCAAGCCGAACACGAGGGACATTGATGCCGGCCCGCAGTCCAACGGCGAGTTTCTCCTCGAATGCAAGCTCCGCACTTTCTCCTTCGCGGCCCTCCGCACGTGCCCGCACCCGCAGTTGCCCTAGGCGCCCTTGATCGATGCGAGCCGCTCGCTGCTCTGCCTGGCCGAGGCTTGCTATCAGTTCTGGATCAGCACGAAGTGCATCCTCCGCCACCGATCTAGCCTTTCCGCAAAGCTCTCTCCAATAGGCGAGTTCCGGGAGTTGCAACTCCAGCAGACGCTGCCATCTCCTCGAATTCAGGTTGAGATCGAGTGCTCCGCTACGGTCGGGCTTGACGCTATACGGACGCGCTAATCTCGCCAACAGTGCCTCGTTATGGACAGGGTTCAGCTCACGATCGAGCCAAATCGAGCGATAGAACGGAGCGAGCGCCATGTCGCCTCGCCGGCGAACGGCTGCGCGGGCAGCGCTCGTATCACGGTCGTGCGCTGCTAGCACGCGCATCGCCACGGCGCTGTCCGCCTCCAAAATGAAATCGAATCGGAAATAGAATTCGGCAAGCGGGTCGCCAATATGATCGGGCACGAAGCGCCACATAGCGAAGGATCGACCGCGGTCGTCGGCGTCCGTGAGCGCGGTCATTCCACTGATCAAGGGATCGCCATAGCGCAAAAGACCAACGCCATTGGCGCGCTCGACACGACTGAGCGCAGTGCGTCTGCGGAATGTATACGGAATCGTCCCGATCGTCCGCACGCCCCTCGACCCGAATCCCAGATCGAGCGCGTCCGCGCACTGCGCCAGGAACGCGGGAAGCGAGATCAGGGTATGCGGATTGGAGGTCGAATAGACGTAACGAAATGGTGCCGCCACACCGGCGCCGGCGAGGAGGCGCGCCTCGTCGGCGCGGCCGAACTGCAGAGTCTGGTCGAGCCAGGCTGCGGTATCAGTCGCAAGCGACTGCCAATCATCGTCGATTTCCGAAAGCTCATCGATCATATCGGTGGGAGGCGCTCCCAACGCATCGAGGGCATCCTGTTGATCTATCGATTTGATCTCCCGTTCGATGAAACCCTGGTCGCCTGCGCCGCTCGCTGTCAGATCGGTAATCACTTCTGCGCCATCCGTGAAAAGTGCGGGCCTGATCTCGCGCACAGTCTGCTCGATCAAATATTGAAGGCTCGCAACCGAACGGTCGAATACCCTTAGGGCGGTGTCGAGATAGCCTATCCAAGCCACTTCCAGGGGATCGTCCTCGCAAGCCAACACGAGCGATCGCACGGCTTCGCCGGATCCATAGCGATCCACCCGGCCGAGTCGCTGCTCGATCCGGTTTGGGTTGAGCGGCAGGTCATAATGAACAACCACTTTATTTCCGCCCTGTAGGTTTAGACCCTCCTCGGCTCGTCGGTCGCAGACGAGCACAGGATGATCGGCTGCCGCTGCAAAAGCTGTCCATACATCGTCCTCTGGATCGTGCCGATCGACCGTAATCTCCAACACGTCACGGATGCGTTGCGCGAGGGCGTCGGCGGTCTTCGGATCGGAGCAGAAAACTACGCACTGCGCGCGACTGCGCACTAATGGAGCAAGCGCTTCAAGCAGCGCTTGTACCCGGTCCTCAAACAGGCCATCGCGGCCGAGACAACGGTTGATTGACGCAAAACGTTCTTGATCTCCGATCACCGCGGTTTCGCTGGCGAGGAAACCGATTATCCCAGGGCCAGTACTCGGATATTGCGACGCGCGGTCGAGTACCTCCCAGAAGGTGCGCACAACACGATCACTCCAGAGCTTTTCGGAGCCGGCCGCGTCGAGTTCGACGGCCTCATCGAACCGCCAGTCTTCCAAGGCGGCAGTCAAAGCTGCGCGATCGGTGCTACGATATCGGATGATCTTGGCGCCAGAACGGTCAGGGGTTAGCCCCCCGATGCTCCGCCGCCGATGGCGCAGGATGCGCCGGTGCAACCTGTAAACTTCGCTGAGATGGGTGTGTAGTCGTCCGATCGCCTCTACGAGAGCAGGATCATCGGGATCGGGCATCGTGTCGATGACGCTGCGCAAATCCCCCGCATGCTCCTGCAGCAATTCGTCATGGGGAAATAGGGTCGCCAACTGGTCGATGGTATAGTCAAGGTATAGCGCGTTTTCGATCGTCAGACCGGCCACGATCTCCGCCAGCGCCTGGCGGCTTTCGACCTTTCGCCGAAACGACTCCTCATCATCGAGCTGGTAAGTAGCGGGGTCGAGCAGGTGTAGCATCTCAAGAAAGCCGCGCTCATTGTGGAGTGCTGGCGTCGCAGACAATAACAGGACACGGTCGATTGATGGAGACGCTGCAGCAACATCGGCGTAAATTCGGTCACCGATGACCGTCTTTTGCCCAGTCAGATGATGCGCTTCGTCGATCACTAGCATCGTAGCGCTAGGCAGAAGCGCGCGTATGCTCTCGTAGTCGTCGAGTGCAACAATGTGAAGGCTGTGGTCTAGGCAGCGCCCGAGAAAAAATTTGTTCGCAAGCTCCCTTCGCCACTGATCGACTAACGCTGCGGGCACAATCACAAGAATGCTGCATTTCTGCTGCGTATCAATAATGCATTGCCGGATAAGTACGCCGGCTTCGATCGTTTTGCCCAGCCCAACCTCGTCCGCGAGCAAATAGCGCTGCACGGGGTCCTGAAGGATGCGGCGCACTACCTCGACTTGATGCGCTTCGAGTTCGATCGCCGACGCAAGTAGAGCCGACATTCCCATCGACGCTGCGCGTTGGCGGGTCTGCGAACGCATGAACGCACTGCGACCATCGGAAAATCGCGGGCTCTCGTTGATCCGGTTGGCGAGGAACAACATCGGGTCCTCGATTGGGAGAGCCCACCGCACGAAGAGCGCCTCGGCCTTCAGGTGCTTCGCCTTGCCGTTCGGGAACTGGACGAGTTGGCTGTCGCCATGATCGTCGAGCAGCCGACCAATCTCCCAAGAACCCGCCGCCTCGTCGAATTGATAGATGCGGGTCTGCTCAGCGAGCGTCACGCGCTCGATCAGATCAGCTTCAATCTGGTGGACGACCAACTCGGACGTGGGTGAATCGAAATATTCGACAGCACAGAGAGACCCTTTCCGGTCAATCTGCTTGCCAATGCCCAGCGATGCGTACTGCCCCCCGTTCGACCGAACGAACAATGCCTAACCTCCCCGCGCTATTACATCGTCTTATTTCATTAAAGTTTATGATTCGCTGCCCAATCGTAAGAGAGGTTCTCAAACTAGTTGACGACGGCTCGCAGGCGGAACAGTGGGCGCAGCTAAGGAAGGCGCCAGTCACGGTACGTCGAGCAGATTTGACAACAGGAGTGCTATGTCGCGGCATCCGTGAAGGAAAGGGGCTTTTTCGGCGCCTTTTCATCGAAAGCGCTGGGTTCGTAGAATTTTTCGTGGGAACTGTCGAACAGCAAATCCTTCGGAAGGTTGTCGAACAACGTAAAGAACTCGACATACTCTTTGAATTTTCGAGCAAGCGGAAAGAGGCCATTATAGAAGAGCACGAGGAGCTCAAAGTCGGAAAGTTGGGCCCTCAGGATGCGGATGTATCGAGCCTTGTTGACGTTACTTTCGTTGATGAATCGGATGATGTTGTAGAGATATCGGTAATAGTGCGCCAGGTCGTTCTGATACGACTGCCACAGGCGATCGTGAGCATTGAGCGATTTCTGAAGCTCGTCTAGGTTAGGATCGGCCTCGTAAAACGTCCTCATTTGGTCGCGGAAGTACTTGAAACATTCTCTCCCCTTCAACTGGTTTTTCGAGGTGCCGCGATCGACATCGATGGAGTTGACGATCGTATTGTGAATCGAGACCATCTGAAAAAACGTGTTTTCGAACTGCATCCGCTCGCTGCTCAATCGATCTTCAAGCTTCTGCTTCTGAAGATCTAACGCGTCCTGCTTCGCACTGTGGATCTCGCGTTGCTGGAGGATGATCGTGAGCAGCAGCGCCATGAAGCTCAGGAAAGTCAGAACCGGGTTGAGCAACCCGCCAAAAAAATCGCCGAACGTGCCCCAGTTTTTCCCGGCAGCCTCAGCGTGGATTGCAACGACGAAAACGGCTCCCATCGACGCCAAGGCAACCGAAAGCAGAACGGTAAACAGGCCCCTTGAATCGCCGCCGCGCGGTGCGACGGCCCGATCGACGATAATCGAGTTCCAGAGAACCATCGACCAGACCGATGCGATGGTCGCTACGATGAGCCAGGTTTCTGTTCCAAAATCACCAAGGGGTCGGTAGAAGACAGCGCCCGCTCCAATCACGGCGAGTCCGGCAAACCAGGCTACTATACGCATGCAACGTCCTTCCTTGAGCTACGACGTAGCATCGATCTGATATAGCTTGCTTTGCCCCGTCTGGTACACCAAGTAATTCCTGCCGCTCTAGCTGACATCGAAGACCAGTTGCGATCCCATCATCCTTAACGCAACCAGACTGGTCTCCAGGAATACCTTTATGATGCCCTTGTCCGGAGGCATCGGAAGATCTTCGAAATCGAGGCGGTCCGGAAATGAGAACTCCGGTAAGACGCTTGTCAATGATTTCGCGAGTTCCAAGTAAACTACTTTCCCCACGCGAAGTAGGAGCGAGTTTGAAACCGAACAAAATATCACCGAAGCCAAGCGATCGGAACGAGCTTTATTCCATCACGCCAGCGTTCGACCGTGGCATCGCGAAACCAATCAATGAGCAGGTCAACGTGATCAGTTACGATGATCTGCATTTGTGAGGATTGACCAACACAGTAATCAAGGAGGAGACGATAGAGCCTTGCGACCGCAGCCTGATCCTCATCCTCACCTCCTGATATCTCGCCAACATCTCGATCTGGCGGATAATGAGCTTGTGAAGGTTGATCCAGCATCAAAAATGCTGGCACCGGCCGGCGGCGAGCGCGGAAGAGCTTGTGAAGTGCGAGATGCGCAGCCACGTGATAACCAACCCAGTTTTCACCGCTGCCAATCTGCGGCAGTGATAACGGCCCATCAACCGTATCCGCGACAACCGTCAGATTCTTCCGATCAAGTCGTAAGCTATTTTCGCCGTGTTCAAGCTGCAGCCGTCCCGCATATTCTGTGATGTCACGACCGACGAGACTGAGTGCAGTTGTAAGCCTTTCTTCCATCGCCTCCTGATCGAGCGCACGCTCCAACTCCGTGACTTCAGCCCGTACCCGTGCGATCTGAAGCCGCAGGCCATCATCATTGGATACCGCCTTCGCGTTTTCCAAGTAATATCCTATTCGTCCAGCAACCCTCGCCTGCTCTGTAAATTGATCCTGCTCAACACGCAGACGCTCGTTGTCGGCGATACGGGTCGTGATATCGCGTTGAACCAAACCCAAATCGGACTCAAGAGTGGTTCGCTTTGCCTCAAGCTCGGCGATCTGACCTTGTAACCGAGGATTATCGCGACGGACCGCACTTAGCTGCCGATCTAAACCCGCTAGCGACCGCCGTATTTCATTCACCGAGGGAACTGGCACGGGAAGGTGACTATCACAGAGCGGGCAAACCTCGTGGCCGCGCTCGCCGACATCCACGAGCCCTATCGATGCCAATCGTGCCTGCTGTTCACGCGCTTCGGCCTCAAAATCAGTTGCCTCTCGAGTCAGGCGCTGGAGGTCTTTGATTTCGTCTCGGATCTCTTGAAGCTCGGTTCGTAGCCGCCTGCGACGTTCTTCCAGATCAGTCAGATCGGCGGCCGGATCGTCGTTGTGAGCGTAAGTGAGCGTGCGTGGGGCCTCAGCCTGAACCAATAGTTTCCTTACATCGTCAACCGAATCCGCTGTTGCATCAAGAGGAAGCAGGCCAACGCGTTTTGCCTCTTGCAGAAGGCTCCGGGCGGTACCGGAGGCCTCGTCAGCCAACGCTTTTGCCTCGGCGAACTCGCGTTCCAAAGTCCGAAGTCTGCGACGCGCATCCTCGTACCGTTTCTGTTTGAGGTAATGATCCTCACCCATTGCTCCGACGAAGTAAGGAAGTGTGTCCTTAATCGCTTGCGGGATCCGTTCCTCACCTTGCCGATGAAACAGCAGTCGTCTGTTTGCAATCTCGTCCTGGCCTTGGAAACTGAAGAAGATTGCCTGACCGGAGGACGCTTCCAATGGACGCCGCGTTGCTCCTGGCTCTGGTACATATAAGTTTTCTGCGATGCCGAGGATCGCCGAGAATCGAGCCCTCAGCCCATCAGCCGTGGAGTTCTTCACAAAGACGTCCGGATGTTCCGGAAAGTCTTCAACGTTTCGCTGAAAATAGATTTCGTCGCTGGTCTTGACGGCCGGCCCTGGATTTTTCCTCGCAACAAGAATGCCTTCACCGCTGTTGTCGAACAGCACAGCGAACCAGGATACACCCCGGCGAATCTCCCCTTCAGCAACAGTGCATTCCGTCCGTCCCCAGCAGTAGTCCACGATGTCGAGCAAGGCGGACTTTCCCGTTTTCGAGGCGCCCGTAACGACGTTCAGAGCACCAAGATTGAAGCGAACATCCCTGCGCTCACCTTCTTTCGAATAAATAGCGATGGCTCGAATCTGTAGTGTCATACCCTTATTCCCATCGTCTGAAGGACAGCGCCCGTGGCCTGCAACACAGCGTCTGCTTGTGATTGATGAGCAAACCAGCGTCCGAGCAGACCGGCAGTGCGCCGGATCTCATCGACTTCATCTGTGCTAACCGAAGGCTTGGCGGTTAAGCTCAAGGGCTTATCACCGATACTCACGCCATTCTTGTCGACTCTGATCGCGCCAAGCTGCGAGAGAAAAAGCAGCGCTTCCCGGCTGACAGGCCGCAGACGCAATACGCGGTCGGGCACCGTACTAAGAACATCAGCGTTTTCGCCGGCCCACGACGCAAAGGCTGTATTTGCCTTTCGTGGGAGAGCTTGTCGCGTTGCCGGATGCAGAGCAAGCGGAAGCACAAGAAAAGTTAGGGCAAACGGCAATGGGTTCGGGCCAAGTTTGCTGTAGCCATGCAGGGTACGCGCGATCAGCTCGCCACAAAATGCCGGATTGAAATGAGCAGCCTCTTCCAAGGGTCGCTCTCGCCAAGGCCTGGTGAAGTGTCGGGTATCAGCCATCTTGGCTTTCCTCGGCGCACAAAACCATAAAGTCCTTGTGCCACCCAACGCGAAGATCATTGGCAAGGATGTGGTAGGAACCGACGTTCAAGAACTTCGCGGTGATCGACCGGAACGGCAACCGGGCTTCGGTTTCGACCCAATAGTAAATTTCTTGTGCATCCTGTTTCAGTTTTGTGTCGTCGATCTCGCCCTCAGCATGCGCATCGCACATTGCAGCGAAACGAGGCTCCCACTCTTCCACGAGCCGCTGTTCAAACCTCTCTAGCTCTTCGTCCAAAACAACGTGCTCTCGGGTCCACTTCGATCGCTGGACGAATGCGCGATAATAGTCTCGTTTTGCGAAGCGCAGGCGATTTCCACCAAGCCCGATGACATGAAGCTGCTTCACAAACCGGAAGCCATCGTATTCCGCAATTTCGATGTCACTCGGCTCGGCGTACTCAAAATCCGCGATGATCGCGTCGCGCTTGAGAAGCTCTCTGATATCATCGAGCTTTGCTTCTAGCGCGCTTATGGGAATAGGATCAGGCGGGTTCGCCATGAGCACCTCGCATATGCGAGGCCACCACCAACCTTCGAGCATTTCGCGTGCGAGTGCGGCCTTCCCGGTTGGAGCGACAAGACGCAGCGAATGCTCCAGTTCTTCCCCGAGATCATTCAAGAGTGGCTGCCGATCGACAACTTCAATTGCACTCAGCAACGACGAACGCATGGCATCCGACAGGGCAAGAAAGGCGGAGAATGCCAACTTCAGAGATTTATTGTCGGAGGTTTCCGCAATCGTCGTCAGAATCTCCTTAGCCAGCTTTGGATTGCGTTTCGTGCCGGGACCATATGACTGCCGCGGACGTAGCAATGATGCCGCAGACCCCTCAGGCGCCTCCCCCGTCGTGACGAGCATAAGCTTCGCCCTCGAGGGTAGCGAAGGATCGTCGGCTGCGGCCTCGGCCCATACTCGAAGCGTTTTCCAAATGTCGGGACTGGCGTCTGTCAGGCTAGCAACGCGATCAATGTGATGTTTCGTCTGCAGGAGCTCGATTGGAGTTCCTTCTTTCTCAAAAGATACATCATCCAGTCGCTCGACCGAGACCTCTACTTCCGCTCCGCTGTTTACGTAGGGAATAGACAAAAACAGCGCCAAGCGGGCTTGATAGAGATATCCGGCGGCTGAGGGTGCTGCGCTAAACTGATTATCTCGACTGCTCAACCTCCCCTCCTTTTTGTTTTCTTCCGGTCAGCGGCCGTTTCTTGCCACCCTGATATTTTCCTATGGTTTATCAGAGGCATCACCGAGTCAACGTATGATGGCACTCAAGTAACCCAATTCACAACCGGTTTAGGCTCCTAATGCTCAGGAAACAGGACCATGGTCGCGGGTCATGTGCGATCGAGTTCCGCGCGACCTATTCGAGATCGAAGCGGCGGAGCCTCATCTGGAAGACTTGAAGAAATGGTTGCGCAGTCGGAGCGTGCAACAGAAGCAGCCAAAGGGGTGCGCATGGTGCCGATTGCCTCTTTCCTCCTTCGCCTTCTCCGGCCTCGGTGCTTGCCGCACGACAGAAGATAGTCAGCGGTGGCGGGCGGCGATCAATCTCTATCGCTAAGGTTCATCGTCACCGGCCGGCGCCAAGTCGGTTTCTGCGGCAGTTGCCGTTCGGCTTAACAATCCCGCATCCTCCAGCGCTTCGATGTCCGGCAGGTCGCGCAGCGTCTCCATGCCGAAGGCGGTGAGGAAGTGTTTCGTCGTGACATAGGTATAGGGCGCGCCCGGCGTCGGACTGCGTGGGCCGGAGGCGAGGAAGTTGGCGCCTCGTAGGCTGGCGATCGTGTCGCGGCTGACCTCCCTGCCGAAGATTTTCGACAGGTCGCCGCGGGTGATCGGCTGGAAATAGGCGATCGCCACCAGCACCATCGCCTCGAAGTCGGACAGCGCCAGCGCCCCTCCCCCCGTCGACGCTTGCGACGCCCGAATCGCGGACGCGTAAGCCGGACGCGTTCGGTGCTGCCAGCCGCCGGCGGCGAAGACGATCTCATAGGGCCGGTCACGCAGTGCTTCCTGCAGGTCGTCGATCAGGAGATCGATGCTGCAGTCCTTGCCGACGACACGCGCCAGTGTCTCGCGACCGACCGGCTCAGCCGCGGCAAAGATCACCGCCTCGACGCGCAGCATCCATTCCCGCCAGCGCAGCTCCGGCGGTAAATCCACCAGGTCCCGATCCAGGAGATATTCATCTCCGGCCTTCGCTTGCCTCTCTCGTCCTTTACCGTGGGACGGTTTGGCTAGGTCCGCTTCGCTCATCGTCACAACCCAAAAATCCGGAACGCGCTGCGACCGGACAGTTCCCGCACCGCGCCAAAGCCTTCCAGCCGGTCGAACAGCCGGGTCGCCGCCCAGCGCGAGAGATTGCTGCCGGGCGCCGAGGCCGCCACGGCGTCGTGATCGAGAAGCGCTTGGATGACGGCGCCGGCGCCCTTGGTGCGCACCTTTGGCGCGGCGGCGCGCAGCGTCTCGGCGCGCCGGGAAATCTCGCCGGCGGTGCGCAGGGCCGCGCCCGTTGCCTCGGTGAGGGCGAGGCAGACGGCGCGGGCGAAGGCCGGTTCCCCCGGGCGCACGCGGCCCCTGCCCCCAAGCGTCTTGAAGGCCGGTCCATAGCGTTCGGCCATCAGCAACGGCACGGCAAAATCCCATTCCAGCAGCGCGGCGATCAGCATGTCGGCCAGCATCCAGGCGAGCGGTTCGGCATCCGGGCGCGTAGCATAGATGGCGCTCACCAGGTCCGCCGCGGCAAGCGGCGCCGGGCGGCCGGATTGCAGCGCATCGTCGGCGTGGTCGACCGCCGTCGCCAGTCGATCGTCCCAGGCCAGCCCCAACAGATCGGCAAGCTCAGCCACCGCTTTCGAGGAAAAGGCGGTTTTTCGGGTGGAAAGCCTTTTGGTTGCCAAAAACACCTTTCCCGCCGGTCCGGGATCGTCACCGGCGGCCGTCAGCAGAACGGCGTCGCGCAACGCCGGCTCGTCCTCGCTGCGGCCCATCAGCCGAACCGCGACGGCGGCACATTTGAGGGCCTGGCGTGCGCGCCAGCAGCCGGCCCAGACCGGCGTAGAACGGACAAGATCGTCGAGCGATTTCAACGCGATGCCGGCGGCGAAGGTGGCGGCAAGATCGTCCGGCTCGCGGCCGCGCGGCAGGGTCCAGCCGGGCAAGGCGGCAATGAACGCCGAAGCGGAAACGGGCGAGGCGACGGGCGAATCCATGGCCGCCATCCTACAATGGGTGCGCGGTTTATGCTATAGATTTCGATAAAACCGCACGGCTTGTCGTCTATGTATAATGATGGATAAGTTTGCATTATCAATCATTTACGCGATATTAAATTCCCAATTGGCGACTAAACTGGCGATAACTCCCAACTCTTCGAGAGGCCTAACGTCACCAATAATCTGAGACAATGATACGAGTCATTTGGCTCGGCAAACGAGACCTCCTCCTCCGAGATCATTGAATGACCCTCACCCTTTTATGAAGGGGTCGCCCGCATCCTTTTGCAAACGTCGTTTTGCGAAGTAATGGGGAGAGAGCGCAGAATATTAGACGACATCGTTTGCCGAGAGGATGCGGGGGGCATGCCGGATCAATCGCCTAGAAGGCGGCCTGGACACCGACAGACAGCGCATCACTGCTGGTCCCCGCGGGTACAAGCCTTCCCCTCCAGATATCGCTTGATACGGAAGGGCCTTATGTCGGGCTCGTACTTCTCCGCCAGCGCCTCGAACACGACCTCGCTCTCGCACATATCGAAGCCCTGGAGCACCAGTTCGGCGACGATCTCGTCGCAGAGCCTGTCGAGTATCTCGTCGCGTTTTTTCTTCTGTTTCGCCGTCACGATCATCTGCCACAATAACGTGCGGGCGATATCGTCCCGCGTCGGCCGCCTGTTCTCCCGGGCATCGTCCCTCACCCTCTGCTGGCGAACCCGCTGCTCGGCATTCCTCTGTCGTATCGATTTCCTGGCCATATGCTTGTCTCCTTGTGTTGGAGACCCAGCCTCGCCGGCGGCGATGCAAGTGACAAACGAGGTTTGCAGACCGCGCTTCCCCTCGCCCGCAAACGCCGTTTCCTGCAAACGGGGTTTGCCACTGAATCGCGGTTTCCCAATCCGGCAACGCGGATTTCCTGCCGGGAATCGCGTCAGGGTAAATTGAGATGATGTGTTTCAACATGCCCGCAACCCACATCGGATCGGCGCAAATCGACTTGATGCAGAACGACGTGCGGACACGGCGCAATGCCGCCCCCGCACGTTGATCGACCATGTCGGCGACGTATTCGAGTCAGCCAGCCTCGCACTTTGCGGCGTTGATTATTTCCCGCAGTTCGTCGCCCGACATGATCCCGACTGCACTCAGACGTGTGGCGATCTCGCGGTGCAGGTTCCGATGCTCCTCCAGCAGTTGCCTTGCAATGGCCTCGGCAGCAAGGAGCCGTGCATGAACCCGCTCGGCTAGGTCGCGATCAAGGGCGAGCTCGTTCATCGCCGCGGTGGGCGGGCGGTAGAGCAGCGGTTGATGGCGGGAGAAGCCGAGCCGCGTCTCCGCGGCCAGCGCCATGTCCGTCGCCCGCGCCAGATCGCTCTCATCTGCACCGCCAGCCCCTGCAAGCGTTTCGCCGAACAGCAACAGCTCCGCCGTCCGCCCCGCCAGGATCGCGGCCATCGCGTTCGTCAGCCAGGTCTCGTTCTGCGGCAAACAATCGTTCGCGACGGTTGCGACCATACCGAGGCCGTGGAGACCGATGCTCGCGGCCTGCACCTCGGCAATGCCGGTCAACGTGTAGACCAATGCATGTCCCGCCTCATGCACGCTTGCCCGCCGGCGCAGATCGTCGGACATCGCCGCCTGTCCATCGCGCAGGGCCGTTTCGAGATCGTCCCAGACCATCGCTCGTCCTTCACGCCGCAGCTTGCTCCTGACTTCGCGAACGAGACGCTCGATATCGGCGCCCGTCCGGCCAAGCGCCAGCAGTGCGAGCGGACGCAAGCTACCCGGAGACCGGGAATGATCGGCAGCTTCAGTCATGACGGCGTCCTTTCTCTGCTTGCGGCTTGTAATCCGGCTCATGCCGGACTGGCGGCTTACCATTTATGGGCGGCGGCGGGCGCAGACGTCGCCGTGCGTACGCCACAGGCGCGGAAGCGAGCACCGCATGGAGATCGGAGCCGAGGTGATGACCGAGGATGCCCACCAATGCCTCCAGGTTGGGCATTGGAATCTGGACGTGGGTTTCCAGCCGGCCGGAGCGCAACAGCGCCGGATCGATCCTCTCCGGAAGGTTGGTGGCCCCGACGACGATGATGCCTTCCGTCTTCGAAGCCCCGTCCAGCAGTTCGAGCATGCGGTTGATCAGCGACGCCCAGTAGTCGTCGTAGTTTCTGCTGCCCGCGCCCTGCCGCCTGCCAATATTGTCCAACTCGTCGATGAACAGGATTGACGGCGCGCGCTCCGTGGCGACGATGAAGGATGCCGACATGCGTGTCAGCACATCGCCGAGATAGCCGGGCTCGAGCCAGCGGGCGACCGATGTCGCCAGCAAGGGAACCTCGAGCGTGTTGCAGAGCGCCCGGGCAAAGATCGTCTTGCCGGTTCCGGGCGGCCCCGACAACAGAAGCTTCGTCGTCATGTCGTCCCAGCGCAGTTTCCCCTGCTTCCAGAGCAGCAAATCAGCCTTGAGGTTGAGCGCCCAGTCACGCGCCGGGCCGTAACCGGCAAGCGTCTCGACGGACAGCAGACGATCCTGCTGTGACGGTGTTCCCGCCGCATCAGCCGCGGCCGCGTCGCTATCCGGCGGGGTGACCGGCTCGATCACTTCGATACCGACATCCTGCGGCTTCTTCTTTCCGGCATTCCTTTGCGACGTCGTCTCGCTGGCCCGCCCCTTTCCCGACCGCTGTTTCCGGCCTCGCTCATCCTTGCCCTCCCGCTCTTCCTCTTCCTCGGCCGCCGAGCGCTCGGCGAGCATGGCCAGCACCGACAGCGTCTGCTCGACCGCCCTCCCCGGGCGAACTGCAAGCGCGACGTCGTCGAGGGTCAGGCTTTCCGGATCGAACGCCATGTCATCCATGGCGATCAGGCTTTGCTTCGGGGGAGTGCCACAGCAGACATGCAGCAGCTCCGCGAGCATCTCATAATCGATCCCACCACATTCGAGGACGAGATCGGCGGTCTCGGTGACGACCGGCGTCAGGGCGGAACGGGTCTCGTCGGCAAGGAGGATCGGCGCAGGGTCATCGAGGAGCGCCTGACGAAACTGCTTCCGGATGTCCTGATCGTCCGTATTCTCGACTGCGATACCCGAAAGCGTCTTCAGCTTGCGCCGATTCACCGCGGACTGCTGCTGCCTGTACCGGCCGGACAGAGGATTATCACGAAGCACGTCTTCGAGCGCCGCCCGGAACGGCAGGAGCAAGCCATCCTCAAGCATCATGCCGAGGCACAGCTCGAAGCGCGGCACGGGCGCCTTCAACAGGACAAACGGCGCTGCGGGACGCAGCGCCTCGATCAGCGTCTGTATATCAGGCAGACTGGCGCCGACGGCGCGGGCAACGAGCAGCGCAACGGCCGCACGGACGGGATTTGGCGGCGGCAGATGCTCGCGAAGAAGCGCAGTGACATAGGGAAAGTCGATATCCAGCGTGCCAGCGCTTCGGCTACCCGCTGTGCTGACCCTTTGGACTTTCCTTCGCCTGCCCTTCGGCTGATCCTCCGATGCGCCCACGGTTCGGCATTCGAACGTCACAACTCCGTCGACCGCATCCTCATCCGGCACGATAAAGGTGATGGGTTCGTCGGCGCGTTGACGAGGAGCGCGGCCCACGCCCATCATCCGCGCGACGGTCGCGCGATCCCGATCGGGATTGCCGGTCAGCAAATGCCAGGCCTGATCGGTCACCTTCCAGATCGTCCCTTTCCGCTCCTCCCCCTCGATGAAGGCGGACGTCAGCAATCCCGCATCGCCCGCCCGCTCATAGAGCGTCAGCACGGCGCGGCGGCGAAGGCGCTTCAGGAGATAGCGCGTCATCCGATCCGTCAGCGTGTCCATCATACAGTCTCCTTCACGAGGGACGCACAGAACAGGCGGTTTCCGGAAAGCCAGTCGCGGATCATGCGGCAGGTCGGGTCACCCTGATTGCAGAGATCGATCAGCCAGACGCGCAACTGCGGCGGCAGGCTATCGAGACGAACGCCCTTGCGGCGGGCAAACCGGATCGAGGCGCGCACGACCGCGGCGACATGTGCAGCGCAGTCCTCAGACAGGGCGCTGTGCTCACCGGCAGATTCGACCGCAGCGGTGAACGCGGCCGCCCGCTCCTGCAAAGACGGCGCCGTCATCACCGGCAGGGTTCGCGTGATCGGGAAGGGAATGACATTGGAAGCGGGTTGCGTCATGGCAGACGTCTCCTCATCGCCTGTCCGAAGGACCAGGCGTCAAAACAGTTTCAGCAAGGGAAGAAGGTGTGGTCCGGGCAGCTACGGGCTGGCGGCCCGCGGCGCGCGCGCAAAGCCTATCGCGACGGGAAGCCGCGGCCGGCCCCGAGTCTCTGTTCCGCAGACGTCGTCGCCATCGCAATGAAGCGTCGACGCTTTCCGGGCATTGCCGGCAGAAGTAACCTGCCGACAGCTGGCCAGCGCCGCCGACCAGTTCTCCTCGACCCGGCGCTGGAAAAGCTCGCGCAGATGCGCCATGGCCTCGCCGGCTCCGGTAACCTCAAGAAGATGATCGAGATGCGAGAGCGGCCAGACACCGCCGTCGATATCGGCGCGCTGGTTTTCCGCATTGAGGACGACCACCCGGACCTCTTTCGCCCGCAGCCTGCGATGCTCTTTATAGAGCAAATCGGGAACGACCAGTGCCGCCGCCAGCATCCTGCTTTTCAGTTCGGCGATGCGAGACAACTCGTACGAGCCGAGGCTTCTCTTCACGTCGACCAGATGCGCGACCTCGGTCCTGCGGTTCAGGATCAGCAGATCAGGCGTGTAAGTCTTGCGCCCGCCGCTATCGGCATCGAGACTGAGCGAGCGGTACAATGCCGGATCGTTCATCTCGACGAGTTCGCTGGCGGCCTTCGTGACCGGCAGGCGCAGGTTCTGCGTCAGCACGACGAGATCGGGATTGCGGCCGGCAACCAAGGCGATGCCGCGCTCCAGCAGCTTGCCCTCGGCGGCCGGCACGGCGCGTAGCACGGCGGTCACCTCGATCATGCCCGCATCGAGCGCCCGACTAAGGGCATCGCGCGACAGACCCGTCGCGACGATCTCGTCGACGAGAGCCTCAAGGGACGGCAGCAGGACCGCGAGATCGGCCGTGTGGGGATAGATTGGCGTCGGCACGCCATTATCTGTGTTCAGGTCCATCATATCTCTCCTGTCGAAGGATCGGGATCACCAGCCCTGCGAACGGCGGACACAGGTCCACGGATGCGGAAACGATTTCCGCATCGGACTTCGCAGAACGGACGATCGGTTGCGATCAGCCGCGGCCGCGCGACATCGACACGGAGCGGCGGTTCTCGACAGGAGAACGGGGAGAAGAAGCTTCCACCCGGGAAGCGAAGCATTTAAGGGTCGACATAGCCGGTAGCCTTTCAACAGAAGGTTTCTGGTCAGGCCCTCGGCGGATGCGCCAACATCCTCGGGGGCCGCTAAGTGTCTTCAGAGGTTTCAGTTTCCACAGACCAGACTGGCATAGCCCGGAGATTCCCTTCCGGCAAGCCGGCGGAACACATCCGGAACAGATAGAGCTCCGGTATGGTTAATGCCGAACGCGGGTCGCCTTCGGAACGCTAGAGCATGCCCCTAGCGCATCCTTCTCGCACCCTCGTGAGAGAAGACCGGCCAGGCGGCGCGACCACACCTCGTCTGCCGACATTCGATCAGACCAGACCAAGAGCCCGATTGAAATAATCACCGATCGCCTGCAAATCCTTCGCCCGCTGAGCCTCCACCTTGCTCGCCGGCCGTTTCTTCGCTTTCGCTGGAGACTTACTGCGAGGTTCGCCATCTTATTCCAATTTTTCTCCGTTTACGCGATACTGAACTCGGAAACTTCAATCCTTTTGGTTCGGAAACCATACGCTGCGACACCAATGGTTCGGCAGGAATTCGAGCCTGTCAATAGCAAAACAATTGTCAACATTGACTTTTTTCGCCTCCCCTTCCAAACGGCCGGCAGTCCAGAAATTAGCGGCACTCTCATACCCTGAAAATAAAGGATTTGGCCTCGCTCCTTCGATATAATATAAAAATAGTCATAATAGGGGTTGTGCTTGGTGATTTTTGCAGTTCTCATTTTCTTATAGCAACAAGTACGGAGTAGCTACGAGATGATACTAAAGACACCAGACTTCCCGGCGCAATTCGAGAAGGCATGCGAGAGCAGCAAGAAGCGGAAGATCGAATATCAGGGCAAGCTCCTCGCTCCGGGCGAGGATGCGGCGATCATTGTCACGCCGGACGCTCTCAGTATCCTTCTCGATGGAAAGCCCGCGCCGGCCGGTCATCCGCTGATGGCGTTGGCGACCAGGCACGAGGAGAAAATCCGAAGCGAAATGGCTGGCGACCTCAGCCTCTTCTGCCGCAAGATCGCCATTGTCGGCCGGTGGAGCGGCGACGGCCAGGACAAGAGTGTGTTCGAGCCCTATCTCCTTAACAGGACCGAGCATGACGGCTCCACGCAAAGCCGTCAGTATGAATATCAGATTTTTCCGCGCGACGACGCTTGGCCGAAGGTCCATTGCGTCGTGAATCTCAACCGGACGATGAGCGGGACGCTCGCACGCCGAACGCTTGTCTCTTTCAGCGAGGCGATCACGACATATCCCCATCTGCACGAGATGCTGATCGGGCTGTTCAACCTGCCGCTCGGTGTCGTGTGGTGTCCGCCGCAAGTTCCCGAGTTTCCGATCCTTGTCGCGGAGTGGAACCGCTTTACGGGCTGGAAGGACAGGAAGGCGCGCAAGCGGGAGCCCGCATGACCAGTCTGCGTGTTCTCGACCCGTTCAGTGGAATTGGCGGTTTCAGTCTCGGGCTGGAGCGCACGGGCGGGTTCAGGACCGTCGCCTTCTGCGGGATCGCAGAATTCCAACGCCGCATTCTATCAAAGCATTGGCCGGAAGCGCCCATCTATCATGACGTTCGAACGCTCAACGCCGACATTCTCAAACACGACGGCATCGCGGTCGACGTCATCTGCGCCGGCTTTCCCTGCCAGGACGTCAGCATCGCCGGTCGCGGCGAAGGCATTGACGGATCAAGGACGGGGCTCTGGCGGGAGGTCATCCGCCTTGCGGAAGAACTCGCTCCACGACTCGTCATTCTGGAAAACATCTCCCAAATTCGCTCTCGCGGACTGGAACGCCTGCTCTCTGCACTCGATGCGATCGGGTATGATGGCCAGAATACGCGCCATCGGCAACGCCGTCGTGCCGTTCATCCCTCAGATGATCGGCAATGCAATCCTTCTCGCGACCGGCTATCCGGCAACAACGAACCCGGACAACCATGGAAGACATGGAATATGATCATCGAGCATCATCATAACGAATATTGCGACGAGGATGTCGTCTACATCTGGATTGACGAGGCCCTGCCGCCCGGTTTCGAGCTTCGTCTTCTCATAGAACTTCTTGCCTTGGCGGGCCCGCGCCGGTTCGGTTCGAGAGATGCTTCAGGGCGAAGGGACGAAAGCGCTTACGCCCTCATAGAGGAGGAGCTGCAAAGGGCGGCATACAAACATGGAGGAGAAATAAGTTCCGATAAGGGCTACAGGCTCGACTATGTGGACGGCTACCGCATCAAAGTGGAATATCTGCCGTTCGGGCGGACCATTCTTGAAGACAGCTGCCACATTCGTCGACGCAATCCCGGAATGCCGCGGGTCTCCTCAGCAGACTTCGAAGGCATGTACGGCGATGGCGCGCTTGCTGGGGTGATAGAGCGGGCGCTTGCGGTTCAATAGATGCTGACACTGGATACACCCGACTTCCCGAACGCATTCGATGACGCGCTGAAGGCCAGGGCGAAAAGCAAGCTTTCCTATCGAGGCAAACTGCTGCTGCCGGGCGAGGATGCCGCAATCGTCGTAACGCCTGATACCCTGCATACCTTCCTGAACGGAGAACCTGTATCGGCGGAACACCCGCTGGCTATGAAGGCGGCGGCTTTCGAGGCGGAGATTCGGCGGTCGGCCGAACGCGATCTCATCCGCCATCGGCAGATCGTCGTCATCGGCCGGTGGCATGCCGGCGACCGCGACCCGAAGGATTTCGAGCCCTATGTCACCCGCAAGATCGGCCGCAACGGCACTATGCGAAGCTATCGATACCGCTACAGGATTTTCCCCTGCGACGGCCTGGGCTCGGGTGAGGGATACACCATGAGCTTCGACAACGGCGCGGATGGCGCATCGGCACACAAGGCCCTCGCCGCGTTCACCAGAAGGATCACCGCTCCTGAGGGCCTCAGCGAACGCGCCATTATCGCACTCGACCTGCCGAGGGGGGTTGTCTGGTGTCCGGCGACCGGCGCGAGTTTCCCGATCCTCGTCAGCGAGTGGACCGCGTCGGCCGCGGCGACGCAAGACGACACATCCGGGAAGCATACTGCTCCCACCGCATAAACCTGCCCCCAAACGCAAAAAGGCCCCGCACGATCGCGGGGGCCTTTGGATTTTGCAGGCGAGCACGGTATCAGGCTGCCCGACGCTCAACCTGTTCAACGGTGGCTTCTTCATCGACGTCTTCGACCTCGCCAGGCAACGGCTCGCCGTGGACGACGAAGCGCAGCAGCGGCACGACTTCATTCTGAAGCCAGGGAACGAAGTCGTCGCGGGCCGGCCAGGACTCGACCCCGCCCATACGGTGAAGCAGCATCTGGACCTCGCGCCAGACGGTCCCTTCCGGAAGCCTGGCCGGCCGCCAGTTGTCGCTTTTGATCATTTGAGGCTGGAGCGGCGCGGCGATGCTGTTGACGAGATCGTGCGCGTGCCGGCAGTCATGAACGATCTTGTCCTGAAGCGCGCCCTTCCGGACGGCGCGCCCGCGAGCAAGCGGCTCCAGCGCCTTCTCAACCTGATCGAGCACCGCCGACATCAGTTGGCCGAACTGAACGGCATCCCGATCGATCTTCCACTCCGCGACCTTGCGAAGACCGGCCGGACCTCCTGCATTGAGGATGGCAGCATCGCTCTTGCGCTTCGGCTTCGTGCCGAGCATCTCCCTGACGTCCTTGACCTTGATGCGCTCGCCGCTCTCCATCTGCGCGATGACCGCCTCGATCTGCGCGGGCTCGCCCTTGGCCAGCTCGAACATCACCGTCGGCAGAATCGCATGCTTCAGCAGAGCGTCCCGATAGTCCCCGAGCCGCTCATGGACCGAGATGTAGTTCCAGGCGGAACGGACGGTGTAGTCCGTGAAGACCTTGAGGCACCTGCCGAAGCCCCGTTCCGGGACGAGCGCCTTGATTTCGGCAAAGCAGGCGCCGAGCTCGAAGGCGTGATGGGTAGAATCCCGGTTCAGCGCAACGATCTTCTCCAACGCGCGCCGGAGCGCGTTGTCTTGTTCGCCGACGGTCGCCGAAGCCGCGGCAACTGGCTTTCCCTTCCCCTTCTTCTGATTGTGACCCTTCAACTTGATGACTGTACTCATATGTGATCCTTTCGGTTATCCAGCACGTTTGCTGTACCTCCATGATCGTTCCATGAGGTCCACCTGTCAAATCGACGACACACATAAGCTATTGATTACAAATATCTTTTACTGATTTTATTGGGTTTTCCGAAGTGCGGATTCGCTTCAAAATGCCAAAACTGCGACAAGTTGACGCACCACAAATGCATCCCCGTCGCACCCCTCAAAATGCAATCATTGATTGATTTTTCAATCGCCAGCAGTCACGATCCGGCAATTATTTCCGCGTCGGACGTCTTTCATCTCAACTGGCGCATCGAGACCCAAATTCGCCCGCAGAGCATCCGCTCCTGCCGCAAGACGATCACGAGTCCGACTTCTTCGACCGCCCGAGGCGTTTCTCGTGATTGACGACCTGCTTGATCAACCTGATTGGATGAGGCAACAGCTTGGCGCTCGGTACGGGAACTACGGACAGTGCCTGCGCCATAACCCTCAATCGTGCAGGATCTGTGTAGCGACCTTCGTTCACGTCATCGTTCGAATGACCGAGGATGTCTTTCCTTATTTCAGGCCGAATATCCCCCTGCTTCATTTCGTTGTTGCACCAATGTCGCAGGGAATGAAACACCTTCCCCTCCTCCTTGGCGTTTGACAGCGCAGCGGCACGCATTTTCTGCCAGTTGTCGTCGAAGACGTCTCCCATCGGCGTTGCACTATTCGCCGCTCGCAATTCCGGAAATAGCAGTTTGTGGCCAGAGCTACGCAGCGCGGCCACATATTCGAGAAAGCCCAATCGAACAAGTTCCGCGTGAATCGGGGTACGGCGCTTTGATTGGGGATTCTTCAACTTGCGAATCCAGTTGTTTTCGATGCGAAAACACGGCAATTCACCATCGTCGTCAATTTCACTAAGCAAAAGCCCGCAATTCTCCTCACGCCGCGCGCCGTTATAAACCGCCATAAGCGGCAACCAATAGGCCGCATCATGAAAAACAGTCTCACCGTTATCCAGTCGTTCGCTCTCGCTTGCCGAGCCGTTCCAGATAGGAAGACTAAATAAAGCCGAGAGTTCATCAGTGCTGAACCGGCCTCGCTCGTCGCGAACGTCTCCCTTCCTCTTCGATCGCAGTCCTGCAACACCTTCATAGTGACCGAAGGGGTAACCTGCATGCTTGCAGACGTCGACAATATTTCCCATCTGCGTCATGTGTCTGTTGATTGTGCTGGTGGAAAATCCTCTTTCATCGGCGGACAAATTCTCCGCGCGCTTCAGGATTTCAGCGACGCTACAATCGAAATCCTTCGGAGATTTCCCGTAGTGCTTCGGCATTTTGTAGAAAATACTCTTGAAATCGGCGATGTGCGACTGCCGCATTCTTCGAGGATCATCATGTCCCATGAATCGGACGAAAAGATTTGCAAGGGCGATATGCTGCTTGCAGGTCTTGTTGTTCCAGTCGCCCGATGCCAGCCGCTCACCCGCTGCCCTTGTCACAAGTTCGACAAGGCCACGGCCTTCCGTATCGAACATCTCCTCTTCGAGGTCGGCACCGTCGGTATCATCTCCCTCAACTTCTTGTGTCGCGGCAGGCTGGGCGGCTGTAGTCCCGCCGGGTTGCCAGGCCACCGGACAGGCTATGGCCGGAGTCTGTGCAGCCAGCGGAAATTCCTCGGGGACCGGCCGTGCATAGGGCGCCGTCGCGGCTATCGCGGTCGGTAGCACGACCTGAGCGGACAGCGCGGCCTGCACAAGTGCAAGATCGTCTTCCCGCACCCCAGACCAACGCCGCTCCGTGTTAAGGAGCGCTGCCGCCATACCGCGCATGTAGATTGATTCTGCCTCCCGGAAATGACCGTCGACAAGTGGGATGTTGTACTGCTTCAAGATACCTTCGAGTTTCTGTCTGCCGGGGCGGGCGAAGCCGGATGTCCTGTGGAATTCAAGGCAATTCCTGACCTCGTCGATCATGCTGTTGTCCAGACCGGCCGCGTACAACGCGCGCTCCTCGATCGGACCGATGGCAGCATTCTCCCCTTGGGCCGCATAGAGCCGAATGGCCCATGCCGACACGGTCTCGCTTCTGCGGGATTTCTGGGCGTCACGGCCGGACGTTATGGCGTCGAGATAATGGCTGTGCTTCGTCGCAACCTGAATCAGTATCCTCTTGGCGTCTTCGGGAGAAATCATCTTGCTCTTCAAGGCTGGCAAAAGACAATCACTGGCGAGCGCAACCTCGGGCGCGATTCTCCTTGCCAGCTCCATCTCCTTGGTGTGCAGGCTCAATTCGAGCCGCATCCAAGCACGAGCACCGATTCCATTCGGTAAACGCCGCCGCCACCAGTAGACCGAACCGCGTTTGAAGACGTGTTGAATTGCCGTCATGCTGAACCCTTTCTGAAAGGGTGAGCAGGATCTTGTCCGCCTTCCCGTAAGACAGCTGTGTACGACAGTCGTGTAAGACAATCCTGTACGACAGTGCCCCGAATTCGATTCCCAGCTAACTCGGAAGTGCTGGAGAACCGGGATTTGACTTGAAATAAGGAAATGCTGGCTGGGGCGCCAGGATTCGAACCTGGGAATGCCGGTACCAAAAACCGGTGCCTTACCGCTTGGCGACGCCCCAACACGGCGGGAGCCTGATAGCAAAGCGGGAGGGCGCGGACAATGCTTAAGTTCCGATTTTGCGCGATTATTCTAAAGGGGCGGGCGGCGATTTCGGCGGGCATGCCGCTTGGCAGGCCGGTGCTGCGGCGATAGGCTCCGGCGGAAAGATCATCCGTCCGGCTGCAAGCCAAAGCCTCTGCCGCCGTCTTCCCGAGGAGCCGCCATGTCCCAGTTCCGCGCCCGCCCGCCGGCCGTGCCCACCGTTCTTCTCGACGACGCGGTGGTGCGCGTCACGCGCTGGGATTTCGAGCCGGGCGCCGATACCGGCCATCATGTGCACGGGCTCGGCTATGTCGTGGTGCCGATGACGGATTGCGACTTCCTCATCGAGGAGGAGACCGGCGAGCGGCGCGTCCACACCAGGACCGGTGCCGTCTATCGCCGCGAGGCGGGTGTGGCGCACAATGTCGTCAATGGTGGCGACAAGCCGATGAGCTTCATCGAGATCGAATACAAGTGACGGGTAAAGCGAGCGACGGGAAGGACGAAGCGCCGCATTTCGACCTCGCCTTCAAGCCGGCCTATGGCGAGGCGGTGGCGGTGGCGCCGCGTGTGCAGCGCCTCACCGTCAACAATCCCAGCCCCTTCACCTTCCATGGCACCAACAGCTATATCGTCGGCGACCGCTCGGTGGCGGTGATCGATCCCGGACCGGAGGACGAGGCGCATTTCCGCGCGCTGATGCAGGCGCTTGCCGGCCGCGAGGTGACGCATATCGCCGTCAGCCACACGCACCGCGACCACTCCCCCCTCGCCCGGCGGCTGAAGGCGGAGACGGGGGCGCTCATCGTCGCCGAAGGCCCGCACCGCGCCGCCCGGCCGCTCCATGCCGGCGAGCGCAATCCCTTCGCCGAAAGCGCGGACACGGATTTTTCGCCGGACATCGCGCTCGGTCACGGCGAGACCGTCGAGGGCGACGGCTGGGCGCTGACGGCGCTGCTGACCCCCGGCCACACGGCCAACCATGCCGCCTTCGCGCTCGACGGGCCGGACGGCATCGTCTTTTCCGCCGATCATGTCATGGCCTGGGCGACGACCATCGTCGCCCCGCCGGACGGCGCGATGGCGGACTACATGGCCTCCCTGGAGCGGCTGCTGGAACGGGATGACCGCATCTATTTTCCCGGCCATGGCGGGCCGGTGACGGAGCCGGCCTCCTTCCTTCGCGGGCTGCGCACCCACCGGCGCATGCGCGAGCGGGCGGTGCGCGAGCGCATCCGCGCGGGCGACCGGCTGATCGCCGATATGGTGAAGGTCATCTACCGCGAGACCGATCCGCGGCTGCACGGGGCGGCGGCGCTTTCGGTGCTGGCGCATCTGGAGGATCTCGTCGCGCGCGGCGAGGTGGTAACGGAGGGGCCGCCTTCAATGAAGGGGCTCTATTTCCCTGCTCCCGGCCTTTGAACATGCGTCACAAGGCAGGCGCTAGTCGCCGGCGATGCCCAGCAATTCGGCATCTAGCGCCTTGAGGTAGCCTTCCACCAGATCCGCCCCGATGCCGAGGTCGTGCGGGCCGTAGCGGGAGGCAGCGCGCATGTCGACCAGCGTCGTCTCCGCTTCCTCGCGCAGGCGGATCACCACATCGAAGCGGAAGCCGAAGACGGGCGAGCGCCACTCCCCCTGCAGGAGCACGTCGCCAGCACCGCCGATATGCGGCTTGATGGGCGTTTCCAGCGGGCGGGCTTCGGGAATGGGCACTTCGCCAAGGGCGTCGGAGCTTTGCGCCGCCTTGCTCGGATCGACCACCAGGTCCTCGAGATCGGCGAGGATATTGTCGAGCCCGTCTTCCGCGGTGATCGTGATGCCATAGGCGGCTGCGACCTTGCGCACGCCCTGATAGACGCGATCGAGCGCGCCTTCGTAGCGCCGGCCGGAAAGGGCGGGATAGGCTTCGAGCTGGATTTCACGGTCACGCGGCGTCACGGCGCCGGCGCGCGGCAGCCAGTCCTGTTCGGCGGACGGCACGGCGAGCCATGGCGGAGGCGCGGCGGTATCGGTCGTCACGTCGAAGAGCGCCGGCTTGTAGAAATAGGAATAGCCGGCCGCGCCCGCGACGCCGAGCGGCAGCAGCGAAAAAAGCAGCGCGACGAGCGATGCCTTGCCGCCCCGCGCGCCGACCTGCCAAAGGCGCGCAAGGCCGAAGGCGGCCAGCAGCACGGCGACCGCCGCCATGGCGCAGGCAAAGCCGGCGAGCGCCAGGAAATGCGGCGTGGTGAGCGGGCCGAAGCGATGCGACAGCACGACGGCGATGAAGAGCATGCAGGAAAACAGCGCCAGACGCCGGGCCCAGTGCGCCGCGTGGGAAACGGGCCGTTCATACTGGATCGTGATCGCCATGGCCTCACCGGATGCTCGCGGCGCCGCTGCCGCGCTCTTTTCCTAGCGCAACAGGGCGCGGTTTTCCACCGCTCCGCTGCGGCATCGTGGCTGTGACTTTCCGGCCTCGCGCGGCAAATATCCTTGCGTGCCGCAAATTTGCCACGCTCGTTAACGAGTTTTCACGAACGGGGGAATTTCATTCGATGCAGTTCCGGCGGCAGGACCGCTTCGCTGGAATTGCGCTAGGAGCCTGACGATGTTGCCGACGCAGACAGCCGCCGACACACCTGTCGCCACCAATGCTGGCGAGCCCGCCCTCCCCCTGGAGCTTTTGGAACTGGAACTTTCGCTCGACGGCTTTGCCGGCGATGCGGAAACCTTCACCGAGGCCGTGCGCAGCGCCGCCGACCAGGTGGGCGGGGATTTCCTCTTCGAGCTGCCCGCCTCCGGCCTTGCAGAGGATTGCCTGCGGATTGCAGCGCTACGCGTGCCGAAGGGAGACGCAGGATCGCTCGAAGTGGTGTTCGCCCTGCTCGATGCGGAAGGCGCCGCGATCCGGGTCGAGAGCCCCGACGATTCGACGAAGGACCTCAAGCGCTTCGCCGACGCCTTCATCGACGTGCTCGAACGCATCTGAGGGCTTGCCGCCGCGCCCGGGCAAGCCTATCTCCATGGGGTCAACAGACCGCCGGAGGCCGCATGTCCACGATGTTTCCAAAGCTCGCCGCCCTTGCGGCCATCGCCGTCGTCATCGCCGGCTGCCAGACGGCAGAGGAAATGCGCGCGGCCGATGAGGACCGCTGCGTCTCCTACGGCTTCCGCCCCCGCACGGATGCCTTCGCGGAATGCCTGCAGCGCATTGATCTCGACCGGCGCTATGCGCTGCGGCAGGCGAGCCGCGACGCGCTCTACATGCCGCCGCCCGTCATCATCGTGCGCGACCACCGGCACCGCTGAGGCGGGCGCCGCGCTTGCCGCCGGTCAGGCCTTGCCGCCCTTGAACGCTGCTTGCGCCGCCGCGAGGCGCGCGATCGGCACGCGGAAAGGTGAGCAGGAGACGTAATCCAGCCCCGCATCCTCGCAGAAATGGATCGAGGCCGGGTCGCCGCCATGCTCCCCGCAGATGCCGAGCTTGAGGTCGTTGCGCGTGCGCCGGCCGCGCTCGGCGGCGATGCGGATGAGTTCCCCCACGCCGTCGAAATCGAGCTGGACGAACGGATCCTGCTCGACGATGCCCTTCTGGATATAGGTCGACAGGAACGCCGAGGCGTCATCGCGCGAGATGCCGAAGGTCGTCTGCGTCAGGTCGTTGGTGCCGAAGGAGAAGAATTCGGCCGATTCGGCGATGACATGGGCGCGAAGGGCGGCGCGCGGCAGCTCGATCATCGTGCCGGTGAGATAGGTGATCGGCACGCCGCTCTCGGCGATCACCGCCTTCGCCACCGCCTCGATGCGGGCCTTCACATAGTCCAGCTCCGCCTTGAGGCCGACCAGCGGCACCATGATCTCCGGCTCGACGGCGGCACCCGTCTTCTTCGCCGCTTCCGCAGCGGCCTCGAAGATGGCGCGGGCCTGCATCTCGGCGATTTCCGGATAGGAGATGGCGAGGCGGCAGCCGCGATGGCCGAGCATGGGGTTGAATTCGTGCAGCGTATCGACGCGGCGGCGCAGCACGGCCTCGTCGATCGCGAGGGCGGCGGCGACCTCGGCGATCTCCTCGTCGCTCTTGGGCAGGAATTCGTGCAGCGGCGGGTCGAGCAGGCGGATCGTCACCGGCAGGCCGTGCATGATCTCGAACAGCTCGGCGAAGTCCGAGCGCTGCATGGGCAGCAGCTTGGCGAGCGCGGCCCTGCGGCCGGCCTCGTCCTCGGCAAGAATCATCTCGCGCATCACATTGATGCGACTTCCCTCGAAGAACATGTGCTCGGTGCGGCAGAGGCCGATGCCCTCGGCGCCGAAGGAGCGGGCCGCGCGGGCATCCGCCGGTGTCTCGGCATTGGTGCGCACCTTCATGCGGCGCGTGCGGTCCGCCCATTCCATGATGCGGCCGAAATCGCCGGAAAGCTCCGGCTGCAGCATCGGGATCTCGCCCTTCAGGATCTGGCCGGAGGAGCCGTCGATGGTGATGACGTCGCCCTTCCGAAGCGTCACGCCCTGGGCGACCAGCAATTCGTTGCGCAGGTCGACGCGCAGCGTGCCCGCGCCGGAAACACAGGGCGTTCCCATGCCGCGGGCCACTACCGCCGCGTGGCTGGTCATGCCGCCGCGCGTGGTGAGAATGCCTTCGGCGGCATGCATGCCGTGAATGTCTTCCGGGCTGGTCTCGATGCGCACGAGGATGACCTTGCGGCCCTCGTCATCCGCCTTCACGGCCTCTTCGGAGGTGAAGACGATCTCGCCCGTCGCCGCGCCCGGCGAGGCCGGCAGGCCGGAGCCGATGACGTCGCGCCGCGCGCGCGGATCGATGGTCGGGTGCAGGAGCTGGTCGAGCGAGGCAGGGTCGATGCGCGAGACGGCCTCGCCCTCGCTGATCAGCCCTTCCGTCGCCATGTCGACGGCGATCTTCAGCGCGGCCTTGGCCGTGCGCTTGCCCGAACGGGTCTGGAGCATCCAGAGTTTTCCCCGCTCGATGGTGAATTCGAGGTCCTGCATGTCGCGGTAATGCCGCTCCAGCCGCTCGCAGATGCCGCGGAATTCGGCGAAGGCCTCCGGCATCAGCTTTTCCAGCGACGGCCGGTCGGAGCCGGAGGCAAGACGCGCCTCCTCGGTGATGTTCTGCGGCGTGCGGATGCCGGCGACGACATCCTCGCCCTGCGCGTTGACGAGGAATTCGCCGTAGAGCTTGTTCTCGCCGGTCGAAGGATTGCGCGTGAAGGCGACGCCGGTGGCTGAGGAATTGCCGAGATTGCCGAAGACCATGGCCTGGACGTTGACGGCGGTGCCCCAGACAGCGGGGATGTTATGCAGCGTGCGGTAGGTGACGGCGCGGGCGTTCATCCAGCTTGCGAAGACGGCACCGATGGCACCCCAGAGCTGGACTTCCGGGTCCTGCGGGAATTCCTCGCCGAGCTCTTCCGCGATGATCTCCTTGTAGCGGGCGATGACATGCTGCCACTCGACGGCGGAGAGCTCCGTATCCTGCTCATGACCGAGCCGACCCTTCTCGTCTTCGAGGATCTCCTCGAAGACCTCGTGGTCGAGGCCCATGACGACATCGCCATACATCTGGATGAAGCGGCGGTAGCTGTCCCAGGCAAAGCGCGCGTCGCCCGCATCGTGGCCGAGCGCCTCGACCGTATGGTCGTTGAGGCCGAGGTTCAGCACCGTGTCCATCATGCCGGGCATGGAGGCGCGGGCGCCGGAGCGCACGGAAAGCAGCAGCGGTTTCGCCGTGTCGCCGAAGGCGCGGCCGGTGATCGCCTCCATATGGCGAAGCCCCTCGCGGACCTGATCCTTCAAGCCGGCGGGCAGCGAGCGGCCGTTCTCGTAATAATGATTGCAGGCGGCGGTGACGATGGTGAGCCCCGGCGGCACCGGCAGGCCGAGATTGCACATTTCAGCAAGGTTCGCGCCCTTGCCGCCCAGCAGATTGCGGTCGCCCGCGCTGCCTTCGGCACGGCCTCCCCCGAAGGTATAGACCCACTTCTCCATCGACGCCTCCCAAATGCGTTCCCGTAATCTACAGGAACTGCATCCCTTTGAAAACGCGGTAGGATGGGAAATTTGCTGCATTGCATCAATTTTGCAACGGCAATGCAACATCACGAGAGGAGGCTATGGCCGTGCCCATCGGGCACGGCGGCAATCGGCGGCTCAGTTCCCCTCGATGGAAAGCCCCTTGTCGTCCAGCCGGATCTCCACGCCGTCCGGCTTCTTTTCCTGCTGCCAGGCATAATAGGAAAACCCGGCCACCACGACGACGAGGGCGCCGATGATCATGTAAAGTGCGTTTCTGCTCACGTGTGATCCCCAATTGCATAGTCCCGCCGCAACGTGCGGGCAGCGGTCAACGCATTGGAAAGGCTTTTGTTCCCGGCGATCAGGAGGCTTCGCGAAGCTGCTCGGCCGTCTGCAGGTCCACAGAGACCAGCTGCGACACGCCCTGCTCGGCCATGGTGACGCCGAAGAGGCGGTTCATGCGGGCCATGGTGATGGGGTTGTGGGTGATGATGACGAAGCGGGTCTCGGTGGAGGCCGCCATCTCGTCCATCAGGTTGCAGTAGCGCTCGACATTGTGGTCGTCGAGCGGGGCGTCCACCTCGTCCAGCACGCAGATCGGCGCGGGATTGGTGAGGAAGACGGCAAAGATCAGCGCCATGGCCGTCAGCGCCTGCTCGCCGCCGGAAAGCAGCGTCATGGTCTGCGGCTTCTTGCCCGGCGGGCGGGCGAGGATTTCGAGGCCGGCATCGAGCGGGTCGTCGCTCTCGATCAGTTGCAGCTCCGCCGTGCCGCCGCCGAAGAGGTGGGTGAAGAGGCGCTGGAACTGGACGTTGACGACATCGAAGGCGGCGAGCAGGCGCTCGCGGCCCTCGCGGTTGAGGCTCTGGATCGCCGAGCGCAGCTTGCGCACCGCCTCGATGATATCCTCGCGCTCGGCAACGAGCGCGTCGAGCTTTTCGGTGAGATCCTTCTGCTCTTCCTCGGCGCGCAGGTTCACCGCGCCGAGACGCTCGCGCTCCATCTTCAGCCGGTCCAGCTCCCGTTCGCGTTCGCGCGGATCGGACAGCGGGGCATCGGCGGGATGGCCGGTGAGGCGCAGCGCCTCGTGCGGCGCGCAGGACAGCGCCTCGCGGATACGCGCCTCGCCCTCAACGCGGCGCTCGCGGGCGGAAACGAGACGTTCTTCCGCGCGGCCGCGCGTCTCGCGGGCTTCGGCAAGCTGCGAAAGGGCCGTCGCGGCCATGCGGTCGGCCTCGCGCTGGTGGTTCTCGGCCTCCTGGAGGGCGTCGGCGGCTTCACGGCGGGCGGCCTCGGCATTGGTGAGGCCGATCAGGAGCTCGCGGCGCTTCTCCTCGATCTCGTCGGGGGCCTCGATGAGCTCTTCCATCTCCTCGCGCGCCTCGCCTTCGCGCTCGCGCAGGGTTGCGATATGGCTTTCCGCATTGGCGGCGCGGCTCTTCCACGTCTCGCGCTCGGCCGAGATGGCCATCAGCCGGCGGCGGCGGTCGGCCATCTCGCGGGCAAGGCCGTCATGGGCGGCCCGGGCTTCGGCCAGCGTCGCCCGGTCGGTCGCGACATCCATCGTGTGGGTGCGCAGGCGCAGGTCGAGATCGGCGAGGTCGGGCGCGTCTTCCAGCGCGGCGCGGGCATCCTCCAGGCTTTCGGCGGCCTCCTCCACCTGCGCCTCGATCTGGGCGCGCGTTTCCGAGAGCACGGCGCGGCGGCGGATAAGGTCGCCGGAGGCGCGCTCGGCCGCTTCCAGCGCCTCGCGGGCCTCGGCCAGCGTGCGGGCGGCACCCCGCTGCGCCTCGCGCGCCGCTTGCTGGCGCTGCGTCTCGGCGCGGATCGTCTCGGCCGCGCGGGCTAGATCGGCTTCCGCTTCGGCGAGCGCCGCGCGGGCGTCCTCTGCCTCGGTCTCCAGTTCGGCGAGGCGGTTCTTCTGTTCGAGGCGAAGGGCAGCGGCGCTCGGCGCATCCGCGCCGGTGACGTGGCCGTCCCAGCGGAAGACCGCGCCGTTGCGCGTAACGAGCCGCTGGCCCGGCTTCAGCTTCGGCAGCAGGGACAGCGCCAGCTCCACGCTGGCGGCAAGGCCGATCTGGGTAAGCCGGCGGTGCAGGACTTTTGGCGCACGGACATGGGCGATCAGCGCCGGGACGCCATCTGGCAGGGCCGGATCGCCGACGGGGTCTCCCGACAGCCGCCAGTGAACGGGCGCATCCACATCCGCGGGCGAATCGAGATCGTCGCCAAGCGCGGCACCGAGCGCGGTCTCATAGCCGCGGTCGACATCGACCTCCTCCACGACCGGCGCGAAGGAACCGCCGGCGGCACCGGCTTCCAGCATGCGGCGGATGGTGCGGGCTTCCGTCTCGATCCCGGCAAGCCGGGCGCGGGCGGCATCGACCGGACCGCGCAGGGCGGATTCGTTGAAGCGGGCTTCTTCCAGGGCCTCTTCGACCGCAACGAGCATGTCGCCGGCCGCCTCCAGCGCCTCTTCGGCGGACTGAACGGCGACGCGGCGCTCTTCCGGATCGGGAAGCCCCGCGATGCGGGCGTCCATCTCCTCCAGCTCGCGCGCCTGCGCGTCCAACTGCTGGCCGAGCCGGAGATGGCGTTCGGAAAGGTCGCGGATCGCCTTTTCGAGCTGGTTGCGCACTGCCTGCGCCTCCGCGCGCTCGGCGGTGACGGCGGCAAGGGCGGCTTCGCTTTCGGCAAGCTTCGCGGCGGCCTCGTCCATCGTCTCGCGGGCGGCCTCGGCGCGCTCGTCGGCCTCGGCGAGGATCTCGCCGATCTCCTCCTCCTCGGCCGTCAGCCGTTCCAGCACGGCGGCATTATCGGCCACCATGCGCTCCTCGCGGAAAATATCCTCGGCGAGCTGGGCGAGGCGGCGGGTGAGTTCGTCACGACGGCGCAGCAGCCGGGCGGAATCCTCTTCGAGCTGCGCGCGGGCGATCTGCAGGCGCTGGAGGACGGCGGCGAGCTTGGCCTCGTTCTCGCGCAGTTCCGGCAGCTTGAGGCTGGCGACGGCCTGGTCCTTTGCCGCCTGCATCTGCGCATTGGCGCGCTCGGCGACGAGCGAGGTCGTCTGGTTGAGCTGGCTTTCCGCCTCGCTCTCAGCCTCCTTGGCCTGCGCCCAGCGGATATGCAGCAGCATCGCCTCGTGGCGACGGATGTCGGCGGAGAGCGCCTTGAAGCGGCTCGCCTGCCGCGACTGGCGCTTCAGGCTCTCGATCTGGCTTTCGAGCTGCGAGGTGACATCGTCGAGCCGTTCGAGATTGGTCTCGGCGGCGCGCAGGCGCAGTTCCGCCTCATGGCGGCGGGAATGAAGGCCCGAAATGCCGGCCGCCTCTTCGAGAAGCTGGCGGCGGGCCTGGGGCTTGGCCTGGATCAATTCGCCGATACGGCCCTGCCCCACCATGGAGGGCGAGCGGGCGCCGGTGGAGGCGTCGGCGAAGAGGAGCTGCACATCCTTGGCGCGCGCCTCCTTGCCGTTGATGCGGTAGACCGAGCCGTTCTCGCGCTCGATGCGGCGCGTCACCTGGATCTCGTCCTCGTTATTGAAGGCGGCGGGTGCGGTGCGGTCGGAATTGTCGAGATAGAGGCCGACTTCGGCGGTGTTCCGCGCCGGGCGGTTACCGGAACCGGAGAAGATGACGTCGTCCATGCCGGACGCGCGCATGTTCTTGTAGGAGTTTTCCCCCATCACCCAGCGCAGCGCCTCGACGAGGTTCGACTTGCCGCAGCCGTTCGGCCCGACGACGCCGGTCAGGCCCCGCTCGATGACGAATTCGGTGGGCTCGACGAAGGACTTGAAGCCGAGGAGGCGGAGCTTGGTGAATTTCATGCGGCACCGGCAAGGGCGGGATACCCTTCCTTCGCATGGCGAAGGATGCCCCTCACCTGCCTGCCGGCATCCTCTCCCCGTAAACGGGGCGAGGAACGATGGACGCGCCGTTTTCCTCCTTCTCCCCGCAGCCAAGGAGAAGCTCCCGGCAGGAGGATGAGGGGCAACGCCGCCGCAAAATAAAAAGCGGGCGCACGGCTTCCGCCGTCGCCCGCCGAAAATCCGGTCGAAGGATCAGAGCATGCTGTCGATGAGGGCCGACATGGTGTCAACCGACATGTCCCCCGCGTAGCGCTTGCCGTTGATCAGGAACGTCGGCGTCGCGGCGACCCCGAATTCCTTGGCGGCACGTTCCCGTACCGCGTTCACATCATCCAGAAGTTTCTGGTTCGTCAAGCAGGCCTGGAAGCTCTCCTGTGTAAAACCGGCGAGCTTGGACATCTGCAGCAGCGCTTCGCGGCCATCCTGCGCGGCGGCCCAGGTTTCCTGCTGCTTCATCAGCATGGAAAGCATCGGGAAATACTGCGCAGCATCGGTGAGCTTCGTCGTGTCCTGCGGGTTGCAGCGCGCCAGCATGAAGGCGGCCGCGGCACGCGGGTCGAACGGGAATTCGCGCACGATGAAACGGACCTTGCCGCTGTCGACATATTTCGTCTTGATCGCGTCGAAGGTCTTGTTGTGGAAGTCCGCGCAATGCGGGCAGGTCGTCGACATGTATTCGACGATGGTGACGGGCGCATTCGCCTCGCCAAGCGCCATGTCCGGCAGGGCGCCGGGCTTCAGCACCTCGGCCATGTCCACGCTGCCCTCGGAAGACGGGACGTCCACAGCCGCGGCGGGCGCTGCCGCCGTTTCGGTCGTTGCCGCCGTGGTCTCGTTCGATGTGCCCGAGGCGGTCGCCGGCGTCGAGCTTGCGGTCTCGCCCGTCGTCTGGCTGGTCTCGGGAGCCTTGGCGGTCTCCTTCTTCTCGTCGGAGCAGGCGGCCAGCGTCACGGCGAGCGCCGCAACGGCGGCGCCGGTCAGAAGACGCTTCATCAGGCTCATTTCGGAAAGGGACATGGTCTCTCCTGTCGGAAGGGATGTAAAATTCTTTCGCTCTCCCGTTATACCTGCTTTCGGGCGCGAACAAGCGGTGTGAAGGCCAGTAACTTCAAAGAATTGTGACCGTTCGATGATCAGCGGCGCCGGCCGAGCACGGCGGTGCCGAGGCGCTTCAGCGCCGCCTTCAGCGCCTCGCCCTCGATGCCCTCGACCAGTTCGTCGAGATGGCGGGCCGCAGCGCCGGTCAGCGGACGGGGCCGGGGACGATGGCGCGTATGCAGCGCCACCGGCTTCTGCACGATCCTCACCTGGCTGACGGCGGGAAAGCCGAAGAAGCCGTTGATGCGCTGGATGATCTCGCCCTGCTGGTGGCTGAGGAAGAGCGCGCGCGCACCCTCGCAGGCGATCGTCAGCACGCCCGGCTGGTGGCCGCCGCCCTCGCCCGCCATTTCCGAGGCGCGGCGCGGCCAGGCGATGCGCTCCGGCCGCGTGCATTCGGCGAACTCGGCGCCGGCGATCTCCTCCCACGAGCCGAGCAGCATCGTGTTGATACCGGCGCGCTTTGCCAGCACGGGATCGATGAGGTCGTTGGCGACCTCGCTGATCTGGACGACACCGCGTCTCGACTGGCGTGCGGGCATTTTCGCGTTCACGGCCTACCCCTTGCGGGAAAATATTCCTGTTCTCGCCCGCAGGATGCCTTGAACATCGCGGACCACTCGGCCAGTTATAGAGCAATTCCAGCAGAAATGTGCAGCGGTTTTGCGCGCGCCGCCCTGTCAGGCTATAGAAGCGCCCCGATCCCGTTTCAGGCAGACCATGACCCAATCCCACCGGACCGCGGCGCCCGCCGACCTGCTTCTCGCCTGGTACGACCGGCACCACCGCGATCTGCCGTGGCGCGTCAGCCCGCCAATGGCGGCGCGGGGGATTGCGCCCGATCCCTACCGCATCTGGCTTTCCGAGGTCATGCTGCAGCAGACCACCGTGCAGGCGGTCAAATCCTATTTCGCGCTCTTCACCGCGCGCTGGCCGACCGTGACGGACCTCGCAAATGCCGACAACGAGGACGTGATGAAGTCCTGGGCGGGCCTCGGCTATTACGCCCGAGCCCGCAACCTCAAGAAATGCGCCGAAGCCGTCGCCTTCGAGCATGGCGGGGTCTTTCCGGATACAGAGGACGGGCTGAAGGCCCTGCCCGGCATCGGCGACTATACGGCGGCGGCCATCGCCGCCATCGCCTTCAACCGGAAGAGCGCGGTGCTTGACGGCAATGTCGAGCGCGTCGTCTCGCGCCTTCACGCCATCGAGACGCCGCTTCCGGCGGCAAAGCCGGAAATGCGCGCGCTGGTGGCCGAAATGACGCCGGAGGACCGGCCGGGCGACTTCGCCCAGGCGATGATGGACCTCGGCGCGACGATCTGCACGCCGCGCCGCCCGGCCTGCGCGCTCTGTCCGTTCAACGCGGACTGCCGGGTGCTGGGGCGCAATGACCCCGAGCTCTATCCGCGCAAGGCGGCGAAGAAGGAAAAGCCCGTCCGGCTCGGCGCGGCCTTTGTCGCCGAGGACGAGACCGGCGCCGTCTTCCTGCGCAAGCGGGGGGAAAGCGGCCTTCTCGGCGGCATGACGGAAGTGCCGGGCAGCGCCTGGACGGCGCGGATCGACGGGGAGACCGATATCTCCGCCGCGCCCTTTTCGGCGGACTGGCAGGCCTGCGGCACCGTCGTCCATGTCTTCACGCATTTCGAACTGCGCCTCAGCGTCTACCGCTCCGTGGTTCTGCGGGATGCGCAGGCGGGCGCGGGATGGTGGCAGCCGAAGGAAACGCTCGACGGCGAGGCACTGCCGACCGTCATGAAGAAGGCCATCACGCAAGCCATACCGGACGCGTTTCAAAAAAAGAGGAAAGCATGAGCAGCATCGAAATCCGCCACATCGTCTTCGACATCGGCCGGGTGCTGATCCACTATGATCCGCATATCCCCTTCGCGCGACTGATCCCCGACGAAGCGGAGCGCAACTGGTTCTTCGCCAATGTCTGTACGCATGACTGGAACCTGGAGCAGGACCGCGGGCGCCGGTGGGAGGATGCCGAGGCGCTGCTGATCGAGGCGCATCCCGACCGCGTCGAGCAGATCCGCGCCTTCCGCAAGCACTGGCACGAGATGGTCTCGCCCGCCTATGTGGAGAGCGTCGCGATCCTGGAGACGCTGATCTCACAGGGACGCGACGTCACCATGCTGACCAACTTCGCCGCCGACACCTTCAAGGAGGCGCGAAAGATGTATCCCTTCCTCGACAAGCCGCGCGGCGTCACCGTCTCGGGCGAGATCGGGCTCATCAAGCCGGATCTTGCGATCTACGAGAAGCACAGCCGCGACTTCGGCCTTTCGCCCGCCCATACGCTCTTCATCGACGATGCACCGGCCAATGTCGAGGGCGCACGCATGGCGGGCTGGAACGCCGTGCTGTTCACCGGTGCTGAAAAGCTGAAGAGCGACCTTGCCGCGCACGGCATCGCGCTCTGATCCGGTCACATCCGGCCCGAAACCGAAACGCCCGGAGCCGCAAGGCTCCGGGCGTTTTCGCATTTCCGGGACTGAAGGTACAAAAACCGGAAAAGCGATATCCGGCCGGTTGATCGGCCTCGGCTTTCGCAACGATTTCCGTTGCTTGGCCTGATGTGTTTGCCGGATCACAGTAAGCGGGCGATGGTTAACATCGTTTGAACGCGGTGTCGCAAATGTGTGGGCAGGAGGGGAGCGCAATGCTTTTTTGGCAGCTCCTCATCCGGCTGCCGCCACCTTCTCCCCGCAAGCGTGGAGAAGGGCCCGTGCGGGACCGGTTTCCCAAGAGCAAAACCGATAATCGGAAGCGAGCGTTGCCACGCGGTTCCTTCTCCCCGCTTGCGGGGAGAGCGACTGTCTTTGTTGTCAAGTGTTTTGCCATAGCCTTTGGTCCCTGATGATGGCGTTGAGCATGGTCAGCAGCTTCCGCATGGTTGCGACGATGGCGACGATCTTCGGCTTGCCGGCCGCCACGAGATGATCGCGGAAGGCCTTGAGCACCGCATTGTGGCGACTGGCCACGAGGGCTGCCATGAACAGCACGGACCGCACGTTGCTCCGGCCTCCGCCGATGAAGCTCCTGCCCTTCCACTTGCCCGATTGCCGCGTCCACGGTGCAAGCCCGGCCAGCGCCGCGATCTGTCGCCGGTCGAGGCTGCCCAGTTCCGGCATATGTGCCAAAAGCGTGCGCGCCACCGCCGGTCCCACGCCCGGCACCGAGGTCAACAGCCTCTCGCGCACCCGCCACAACGGTGATTTGCGGATCCGGTCGTCCATATCGGCATCAAGGCTCTCCAGCTCGCGCCGCAGCGCCGTCAGGACGCGCCGGATGCTCTTGCGGGCGGGCGGGGATGCGGCCATCCGCTCGCGGTTCTCTTCCGCCACCATCATCTGCACGATCTGGCGCCGCCGTGTCACCAGTTCGCCGAAGGCCCGCGCCGCCTCGTCCTTCAAGGGACGTATGTCGGGCTTGGCCGCTTCGACGAAGGCCGCGATCACTGCCGCGTCGATCGGATCGGTCTTGGCATGTTTGCCCAGAGCATTCGCATAGGCGCGAACCTGTGCCGGATTGACGACCACCACGGCAAGCCCCGCCGCCGAAAGCGCCGCCACCGCCACATGCTCGTAGCCGCCCGTCGCCTCCAGCGCCACCAGAGCGGGGCCGTGCGACGACAGCCGGGCTATCAGCGCCTCCACGCCGGCATGATCGTTGCCGACCCGGAAATGTTCACCCGACGGTGCGACATGCACGTCGAGCCAGTCCTTCGATACGTCGATACCGACGACAACCTTGTCCATCCGATCCCATCCTTGCCTAAGCGGGCTTCGCAATGTCGAGCGGCCCTGGCGACTGTTCGGGTTCGATGGAACGGCGGATGGAGACCCGGGCTCTCCCGCGGGCTTGGTGTCCCAAAAGTGCTGCGGGATGCCATCCGCCACCGCAATGCCAAATACACCGGCTTTCGCGGATAAAGGGAAGTTACAAAGGTGCCGGCAGGCCGGATGAGGGGCTGCAGCCCGACCACAAAAGCCACAGCCCCCGGTGCAGGGAACACCGGAGGCCGCAGCTGGAGAAAGAGTAAAGGTCGTCAGGTGGCCTATTCGAGGCCAGCCATACCGGAGCGCACGACAGCGCGCAGCGCGTCGATCGGCTTCAGCTCCGCGCCGTCGGCATAGTGCCAGAAGGTCCAGCCGTTGCAGGCGTCGAGCCCCTGCACCTTGGCGCCGACGCGGTGGATGGAGCCGGCATCGTTGCCAGAGGCGAGCGTGCCGTCGGCGCGCACGATGGCGCTGTGGCGGCGGCGGGCATCCGTCAGCACCGTGCCGGGCTGGAGAAGGCCACTTTCGAGGAGCGTGTTGAAGGCGACGCGCGGTTCGGCCTTCTTGCCGCTCATCACGGAAAGGGTGCCGGAGCCGAGCGGCTCGACCGCGTCAATGCGCGCGCGGGCCGCATCGATATAGCTCTGCTCGCGCTCGATGCCGACGAAATGACGGCCGAGGCGCTTGGCGACGGCGCCGGTCGTGCCGGAACCGAAGAACGGGTCGAGCACCACGTCACCGGGCTTGGAGGAGGCCATGAGGATGCGGGCGAGCAGCGCTTCGGGCTTCTGCGTCGGATGCACCTTCTTGCCGTCCGCGTCCTTCAGGCGTTCGCCGCCGTTGCAGATCGGGAAGAGCCAGTCGGAGCGCATCTGCACGTCGTCATTGGCGGCCTTCATGGCATCGTAGTTGAAGGTGTAGCCCTTGGCCTTCGGGTCGCGGGTCGCCCAGATCATCGTTTCATGCGCGTTCTGGAAGCGGCGACCCTTGAAGTTCGGCATCGGGTTGGTCTTGCGCCAGACGATGTCGTTGAGGATCCAGAAGTTGAGATCCTGCAGCGTCGCGCCGACGCGGAAGATGTTGTGGTAGGAGCCGATGACCCAGATCGTGCCCGACGGCTTCAGCACGCGGCGGCAGGCGAGCAGCCAGGCGCGGGTGAAGGCGTCGTAGGCCTCGAAGGAGGCGAACTGGTCCCACTCGTCGTCGCAGGCGTCGACCAGGGACTGGTCGGGACGGTGCAGCGCGCCGCCGAGCTGGAGGTTGTACGGCGGATCGGCGAAGATGACGTCGACGGACTGGTCCGGCAGCGCTTCGAGCGCGGCAACGCAGTCGCCCTTGATGATCGTGTCGAGCCAGCCGCTCTTGCGGGGCGAACGGGAGACGTCTGCAAGCGAAAGAACAGATGGCATTTTTTACTCGCTGATACGCTAACTCGGAACGGAACTTGATGGTGCTTATGGTTACCGAAGATGGTTACCAAAGACTGAAGGGTTTGGAGAAAAAGCGAAAACCGTTTCGCAAGGGGATCGCGGCGCCGAATTCAAGAGACCGCGAATAGACGCCCCTTCCCGCACGTTTCCCTGACAATGCCGCCGCCTGGCCGAGGGGATCGGCCGGTTTTCCGGCAAACGAGGAGGACGACCGTGCGATTGAGAGCCGTTTTCATGCTTCTGGCGGGGCTGCTTGCCGCCAGCGGGGCGCTCGCCGCCGACAAGACGATGATCGTGCTCGATGCCTCCGGCTCCATGTGGGGCCAGATCGGCGGGCGCAGCAAGATCGAGATCGCCCGCGAGACGCTCGGCTCGGTGCTGAAGTCCGTGCCGACGGGCACAGAGCTTGGCCTGATGGTCTACGGCCATCGTGAAAAAGGCTCGTGCAGCGACATCGAGCTGGCCGTGCCGCCGGCCGCAGGCACCGAAAACGCCATCACCGCCTTCGTCAACGGCCTCAATCCGAAGGGCAAGACGCCGCTCACGCAGTCCGTCGAGCAGGCCGCCGACATCCTCAAATATACCGAGGAGAAGGCGACCGTGGTTCTCGTGACGGATGGGCTGGAGACCTGCGAGGCCGATCCCTGCGCCCTCGCCTCCGCGCTCGAAAGCAAGGGCGTCGATTTCACCACCCATGTCGTCGGCTTCGGCCTGACGGAGGAGGAAGGCAAGCAGGTCGCCTGCCTTGCGGAAAATACCGGCGGCAAATATTTCCAGGCCTCTGACGCCACGCAGCTCGTCGCCGCGCTGACGGAGACGGTGGCGGAAGCGCCGATGTCGAAGCCGGAGCCGGAAGTGGTCGAGACCACGCCGGAGCCGGCCGTCGAATTCAACACCGCGGCCGACAGCGTGCTTTCGGAAGGTGGGCTGTCGCTCGGCGACAATGATGACGTCCACTGGCTGATCTACAATGCCGGTGCCGACGGCAAGCCGGCCGGCGACTATATCGACAGCCAGTACAAGGGCGCCTATTCCGGCAGCTACCCGCCCGGAAAATACATCGCCGTCGTGACATTGCAGAGCGCGATCGAACGGCAGGTTCCCTTCGAGGTGAAGGCCGGCGAAGTGGCAAAGCCCTTCGTGAACTTCGATTCCGGGCATGTGACCGTCACCGCGCGGCGCACGCCGACCGACGCCGAGCCCGACTCGAACGGCGCGATCCAGGTCTCCTTCGGCAGCTATTCCAGCACCTATTACGGCACGGCGAAATTCTATGCTCCGGCCGGCGAGGTAAAGCTGCAGGGCACCATCGGCCCCTCCAAGGTGGAGGAAACCATCGCGGTGAAGGCCGGCGAGGAGATCGCGCGCGACCTCGTCATCGGCGCGGGCATCGTCCTCAACAAGGCGGTCTATGCGGAAGGCGGGCCGGAGGTCGATTCCGGCAATGTCTTCTTCGAGATCGTGGCGCCGGAAAAGGCGATCGACGGCAGCCGCAAGAGCGTCGCCTACGGCTACGGCACCGGCACGAAGCTCGACATTCCGGCTGGCGACCATGTGCTGACGGCCAAGCTCGGCTCGGCGACGGGGGAAATCCCCTTCACCGTCAAGGCCGGCGAGATGAAGGAAGTCGTCGTCAACATCAATGCCGGGGTTCTGGCGATCACCGCGCCGGGGGCCAATTCCATCGAGATCCTCAGCGCCGCGAAGGACATCCAGGGCAACCGCAAGTCCGTGTCGATCAATTACGGCGCGGAATGGCAGGACACGGTGCCGCCCGGGGACTACATCGTCGCGGTGAAATACGAGGGCGACGTCGCGCCCAAAGAAGCGAAGGCGACCGTCAAGGCCGGCGAGCGGGCCGAGGTGACGGTGCAATGATCCGAAAGACGATGCGGCCCGCCATATGCGGACCGCGTCGTCCTCATGCCGCGTGGAAGGCGCGGCTGTCCTCCGGCGCCTCGTTCCGGTCGTTGAGGCCGTAGTCGCGCACGACACTGGCAATGCGCAGCCGATAGGCGTCGAAGACACCGCCGCGGCCGAGCGACTGGGCAGTGCGATGTTCCTCGGTGGTGCGCCACGCCTTCACCGCCGCCTCATCGCGCCAGAAGGAGAGCGAAAGCAGCCGTGTCGGATCGGTGAGGCTGCGGAAGCGCTCGATGGAAATGAAGCCTTCGATGCCGTCGAGCAGCGGGCGGAGGTCGCGCGCCGTGTCGAGATAGAGCTCCATGCGGCCGGACGCGGGCACGACCTCGAAGATGACCGCGATCATGGCGTCATCCTCGGCGCATGGGGCGGCGAGGCGTTCCTGAGAAAGATGCGGTCCTCCTTCAGGAAGCGCTCCCTGCGGGAGAATTCATAGTTCTCCCGGCCGAGCGGATCGGCGGCAAGCCGGGCGCGATAGGCCTCGTAGGCCGCAAGACTCTCGATGTTGTAGACACCATAGGCCGTGGTCGCCGAGCCCTCGTGCGGGGCGAAATAGCCGATGAGGTCGGCCCCGCAGCGCGGGATCACCTGGCCCCAGTTGCGGGAATATTCGGCGAAGACATCCTTCTTGAAGGGGTCGATCTCGTAGCGAATGAAGCAGGTGATCATCGTCGTCTCCTTGATTGCGATGATCCCTTTTCCCACATTGCCCGACGCCAATGCTTCGTCTATCATCGAAGTATGAAAGAAGGACCGGACATTTCCCAGATCGGCGCACTCATCGGCGATCCTGCACGCGCCAACATGCTGACCGCGCTGATGGGCGGTCAGGCACTGACGGCGACCGAGCTTGCCGGCGCGGCCGGCATCACCTTGCAGACGGCCAGTTCGCATCTTTCCAAACTGGAGGGCGGCGGGCTCGTCGTGCAGCGCAAGCAAGGGCGGCACCGCTATTTCGGGCTTGCGGACGACGAGGTGGGCGCGTTGCTCGAAAGCATCATGGGTTTTGCGGCCAATCGTGGCCTGCTGCGCACCCGCCCCGGCCCGAAGGATCCGGCACTGCGCCGGGCACGGGTCTGCTACAACCACCTTGCCGGCGATTTCGGCGTGCGCATGCTGGACCGGATGGTGGCCGACGGCGACGTCACGCTCGACGGCGACGATGCCGAGCTGACGGCTTCCGGCGAAGCGCGTGTGGCGGCGCTTGGCATCGACGTCCCCACCCTCAGGGCGCAACGCCGCCCGGTCTGCCGCACCTGCCTCGACTGGAGCGAACGCCGCTCGCATCTCGCCGGCTCCCTCGGCGAGGCGCTACTAGCCCGCTTCATCGCGGATGGCTGGGCGAAGCGTGAGAAGGACAGCCGCGCCATCCGCTTCACGGCAGAAGGCGAGCGGAAGTTCACGGCATTGTTTCCGTGAGGGCAGGCGAATGCCCCTCATCCGCCTGCCGGCACCTTCTCCCCGCTTGCAGGGAGAAGGTCGCGGCAGCGGGATGAGGGGTAGCCGCTCCCGGCCGCTACGCATGGCTCCCTCCCCGAATCGGCAATTGTCCCACGCCCCCCTTTCGTGTAGGGAAACCGCGGCCTCACGGGCGCTCCGCGCCCCTTCGTTCTTCCGTAATTCCGGATGCAGCCCTCCCGGACTTGCCCCTATGAAAGACAGCAGCTCATGAACGGTTTCGATCTCATCATCTTCGATTGCGACGGGGTTCTCGTCGATTCGGAAATCATCGCGGCGGAAGTGGAATCGGCGCTGCTGACGGATGCGGGCTACCCGATCAGCGTCGAGGAAATGGGCGAGCGCTTTGCCGGCATGACCTGGCACAACATCCTGCTGACCGTCGAGCGCGAAGCCTCCATCCCGCTCTCGGCCACCCTGCTCGACAAGTCGGAAAAGCTGCTCGACCTGCGCCTCGCGCAGGAGGTGAAGGCCATCGACGGCGTCAAGTCGATGCTCTCGCGCATCCCCAGGCCCTATTGCATCTGTTCGAATTCGGCCTCGCACCGCCTCGACATGATGCTCTCGAAGGTCGGGCTTCGGGAGGTCTTCGGCCCCTATGTCTATTCGGCCAAGGATCTCGGCGCCGACCGTGTGAAGCCGAAGCCGGATATCTTCCTGCACGGCGCAAAGCAGTTCGGCGCCAATCCGGCGCGCACGCTGGTCATCGAGGATTCGGTTCACGGCATTGCAGGCGCCCGCGCCGCCGGCATGCGCGTCGTCGGCTTCACCGGTGCCTCGCACACCTACCCTTCCCATGCCGACCGCCTGACGGAGGCCGGCGCGGAAACCGTCATCTCGCGCATGAGTGAATTGCCGGACGTCGTCGCCGCGCTCGCCGAATGGCAGGAAGCGATCTGAGCCTTCCAATCATCCCAACGAAAAGGCCGCGGAACGATGTTCCGCGGCCTTTTCTTTTGAGATGTGCAGAAGCGGTTACTTCTTCCGCTTCTTCGCCGACCCCTCTTCAAAGCCGACATAGGCCTTGGTGAAGCTGCCGGAGCCGCCGGGGATCGCGACATTGCTCTGGGTGAAGATGAACTGGGCCGCGCTGCCATCGGCCGGAATCGTGACCGGGAACTGCACGAGCTGGGAATAATGCGAGGTCTCGCCGTCCATGACCGCGACGCGGATCGGCAGCGTTACCGTACCGCCGGCACCGGCCGGGCCGACGACGATGCGGCCTTGCACCATGATCGTCATGACGAGCTGGTTCTCGTTCAGCACGCACTGGCGCGTCGTGTCGCCGAGCGTCACCTGATAGGCAAGGTTCTGCGGATCGTCCTTGGCGCCCTTGCCGTAGCGCTGCAGGACGGCGGTGCCGTCGCGCAGGAAGACTTGCGGGCACGAGCCCTGGATCACCGCGACCTGCGTCTGCTGCTGCGCGGCGGCCTGGACGCCCGACGGATCGCTCGTCACGCCGAGATCTGCTGGCTTGTCGGTCTGGTTGCAGCCGGCGACGACGGCGAGAAGGGAGATGCCGAGAAAACGGCGGATGGTCATTCCAAACACGATACGTTCTACCCCTGCGATCAGGCCCCGCCCCCGGCGTCCAAGCCTTTCGGAACTCGTTTTACGGGCCTTTTCACGACCCTAGGCGATGGTCTATAGCAGCGACGCGGCGAAAAATCGATTGTCGAATGAAACCGCCCTCAGAAATTCGGAGAGGCCCGCCTCGCTTCATCGGGACGGGCCGGACGCAACGGCATTTGCAAATCCAAGGACGTGCGACGTGGATTATGTTTCGACCCGGGGCGAGGCCCCTTCCCTCGGTTTCTCCGATGCGCTTCTGGCGGGCCTTGCCCGTGACGGCGGCCTCTACGTGCCCCGCGAATGGCCGTCCTTCTCGAAGAAGGATATTCGGGCACTCCGCGGCAAGTCCTATCAGGAAATCGCCTTCACGGTGCTTCTTCCCTTCGTCGAGGACGACATTCCGGCCGACAAGTTCCAGGCGATGATCGACGAGGCCTATGCCACCTTCCGCCATCCGGCGGTCGCCCCACTCGTCCAGACGGGCCCGAATTCCTTCGTCATGGAACTCTTCCACGGCACGACGCTCGCCTTCAAGGACGTGGCGATGCAGCTTCTCGCCCGCCTGATGGACCATGCGCTGGCCGTGCGCGGCGAGCGCGCCACCATCGTCGGCGCCACCTCGGGCGATACCGGCGGCGCGGCCATCGACGCCTTTGCCGGTCGCGAGCGCACCGATATCTTCATCCTCTTCCCCGAAGGCAAGGTCTCGCCGGTGCAGCAGCGCCAGATGACCACCTCGAAGGACAAGAACGTCCACGCACTCGCCATCAAGGGCAATTTCGACGACTGCCAGAACCTCGTCAAGGCGATGTTCAACGACACGAAGTTCCGCGATGGCGTAAAGCTCTCGGGCGTCAACTCGATCAACTGGGCGCGCATCATGGCCCAGATCGTCTATTACTTCACGACGGCCGTCGCGCTCGGCGGGCCGGACCGGAAGATCTCCTTCACCGTGCCGACCGGCAATTTCGGCGACATCTTCGCCGGTTACGCCGCCAAGCGCATGGGCCTTCCCATCGACAAGCTGGTGATCGCGACGAACGAGAACGACATTCTCGCCCGCACGCTGAAAACCGGCCGCTACGAAATGAAGGACGTCAAGGCGACCACCTCGCCCTCCATGGACATCCAGATCTCGTCCAATTTCGAGCGGCTGCTGTTCGAAGCCCACTACCGTGACGCCGGCGCCGTGCGCCGCGCCATGGCGAGCCTCAAGCAGTCCGGCGCCTTCGAGATCGGCGATCACGCGCTGAAGACGATCCGCAAGAAGTTCCGCGCCGGCCGCGCCTCGGAAAAGCAGGTGGCGCAGACGATCAAGGACACGCTGGCCGCGACCGGATACCTGCTCGACCCGCATTCGGCCATCGGCGTCTTCGTCGCCGCCAAGCACGAGAAGCCGAACGCGCCGATGGTGACGCTCGCCACCGCCCACCCGGCGAAATTCCCCGCCGCAGTAAAATCGGCATGCGGTATTGACCCGGCGCTTCCGACGTGGCTTGCTGACCTCATGCAAAGGGAGGAGCGGTTCGACGTCCTCGAAGCGGAACTCGATGCGGTGGAAGCCTTCATCGGGAAGCATACGCGGGTTCGGGGATAGAATCGCAGAAAGTGCGTATGATGAAAGTTGAGTGCACCCGGCTTGCGTCCGGGTTGACCGTGGTGACCGAAAACATGCCGCATCTGGAGAGCGTCGCTCTCGGCGTGTGGATCAAGTCGGGGTCACGCAACGAAACCACGGACGAGCACGGCATCGCCCACCTTCTGGAACACATGGCCTTCAAGGGCACGGAGCGCCGCTCCGCCCGCCAGATCGCCGAGGAAATCGAGAATGTCGGCGGCGAGGTCAACGCCGCCACCTCGACGGAAACCACCTCCTACTATGCCCGCGTGCTCAAGGACCATGTCCCGCTCGCGGTCGATATCCTTGCCGACATCCTGACGGAATCCGTCTTCGACGAGGAAGAGCTGCGCCGCGAGAAGCACGTCATCCTCCAGGAAATCGGCGCGGCGAACGACACGCCGGACGACGTGGTCTTCGACAAGTTTTCCGAGGTCGCCTATCGCGACCAGATCATCGGCCGCGCCATCCTCGGCACGCCGGACACGGTGCTGTCCTTCTCGCCCGGCGAGATTCGCTCCTATCTCGACCGCAACTACACGACGGACCGCATGTTCGTGGTGGCGGCCGGTGCGGTGAACCATGACGAATTCGTGCGCCAAGTCGAGGACCGCTTCTCCTCGCTGCCGACCGCGCCAAAAATCTCCCCGGTCTTCGAGCCGGCCCGCTATACCGGTGGCGATATCCGCGAGACGCGCGACCTGATGGACGCGCAGGTGCTGCTGGGCTTCGAGGGCAAGGCCTACCACGCCCGCGACTTCTACTGTTCGCAGATCCTCGCCAACATCCTCGGCGGCGGCATGTCCTCCCGCCTCTTCCAGGAAGTGCGCGAGCATCGCGGCCTCTGCTACTCGATCTACGCCTTCCACTGGGGCTTTTCCGATACCGGCATCTTCGGCATCCATGCCGCGACCGGCGGCGAGAACCTGCCCGAGCTGATGCCCGTCATCT